>CAZRGL010000082.1:24225-25951 GCA_964599485.1 uncultured Polyangiaceae bacterium | reverse complement strand
CTCGCCCGGTTGGTCGGTATCGTCACCGCTGCACCCGGCAACCAAGGCAAACCCCGCTACGGTCAGCAAACACCAGATCGTCGACTTCACGGAGGTCATTCTACTGTTTCGAGGGACTCTTGCGTCGACTTCGCTTCGACGTGTTGCTCACGTCTGTTGGAGCGACTCGGTTACCATGGCGGCGATGGGTACCTCCAAAGGGCACGACGACGATCTCGACAAGGACGACCGCACGACGATACGTGAGCCGGACGCTGACCGAGAAGTTGCCACGATTTGCGAACTCCCACCGCGCAGCGGAGCTGCGGTCACACAGGTGTCGGCGCCCGAGGCCGAGCCCAGATTGTCGCTGCTGCCTGAGGAGGATCCGCTGTTCCGCTACGCGTATCAAGGCGTTGTCGGTGTGGGCGGCATGGGGCAGGTGCTGTTGTGTCGCGACAGCCGCATCGGACGCGACGTGGCCTACAAGCGACTGAGCGTCGAGGGCCGCGACGCCTCCAGCGAAATTCGCAGCCGTTTCGACCGAGAGGCTCGCGTGCAAGCTCAGCTCGAGCACCCTGGCGTTGTTCCGGTATACGACATCAGCGTCGACCATGAGGGCGAGCCCTATTTCACGATGAAGCGCGTGCAAGGAGTCACTTTGAGAGAGGCGGTCGAGGCGCTCAGAGCAAAGGACCCCAAAGCTCGATCCTATTTCACCCGCCACAAGTTGCTGTCGAGCTTTTGCAGCGTCTGCCTCACCATCGACTACGCGCACTCACGCGGCGTCATCCATCGCGATCTGAAACCCGACAACGTGATTCTGGGCGAATATGGCGAGGTCAGCGTGCTCGACTGGGGGCTCGCCAAGGTGGCCGGCGAGCCGGAGCCGGCGCCGACCTCTCTGGCGCATGTGCTGGGCAAGTCCGTCGCCTCGAGCATCGATGTGCCCGAAGGGAATATCAGCCCGACGATACACGGAACGGTGATGGGAACCCCAGGCTACATGCCGCCCGAGCAAGCCACCGGTGATCTCGACAAAGTGAGCCCGCGGTCGGACGTCTACGCGCTCGGGGCGATTCTCTTCGAGCTGCTCACCTTGGAGCCATTGCTCCCGGATGACGAGCTCAGCAACAACCAGGATGGCCTGCCGCGCCGGAGCAGCAGCGCGAGCGAGCGCGCACCGGACATGGGCGTGCCACCGGAGCTCGACCAGGCTTGCGTGCGCGCCACCCAGCTCGATCCGGCCAGGCGACATGGCAGCGCCCGCGAGCTGCACGACGAGGTCGACCGTTTTTTGCAGGGCGATCTCGATTTCGAGCGGCGCGCACGGCTCGCAGACGAGCACGCACAGGAGGCCAAGCGAGCCATGCAATCTGCCCGGGAAGGGGCGTCTGATGAAAGCAGCGCTCGCACAGAGGCTGCGCGCTGTTTGCGATCAGCGCTTGCGCTCGTTCCGACGCACCGAGAGGCGCTCGCATCCATGATCCAGCTGTTGGTGGAGCTGCCCGAGCAACTGCCCGCCGAAGCCCGCGAAGAGATGGAGAAAACCCAAGAACAACACCGTCTCAACCAGGGGCGCGCTGTGAGTTTCGCGCAACTGTCGATTCTGGCATTGGTGCCGTTCGGGCTTTGGATGGGCGTGCGCAGCTGGCCGCTAGTTGGCGTCTTGGCTGTGAGCTTGTTGGCAGCCATCCTGTCGGTACGCATGTTTATGGCTAACAACAGCAATAGCCATTTCGCCGCC
>CAZRGL010000082.1:8848-24215 GCA_964599485.1 uncultured Polyangiaceae bacterium | reverse complement strand
GTATTGCTGGGGGCGACCGCCATGATAACGACTGTGGGTACCGTGGCCGGACCCCTGATGGTTGCACCGGCCCTCGCGACCATGTCGGCGGCGACGGCGACGGTCAGCATTAGGGCTGCTCGAGCACGCCGCGCCGCCATCGCAATCGCCTACTCGCTCGGTGTGATCGTACCGCTGTTGTTGCAGGCTATGGACGTTCTGCCCGCTGCTTATGAATTCGGGGCCAATACCATATCCATTCGACCGATGATGTTGCACTTGCCCCAGGTGCCGTCGCTCGTCACCCTCTCGGCTATTACCGCCATGACCATCGTGGCGGCTGTCGTGCTCGCAGGGCGCTGGGTCGACACGATGGCAAGCGCCGAGCGAGAGCAGCAGCTGCGGGCTTGGCAGCTGCGTCAATTCGTGCCCGACGCCGACGCCGAGCTAACAAGCTAGCTGAGCTCAGGCGCTGGGCGGGGCCGGCGTGGTGCGATCGACGACCCAACTCGTTACCCGAGCGAGTGCCTCTTCATCGAAGGTGTGCTCAATCTTTGCGTACTCGGCGACGAGGCCGGACTCGGCGCGCTGGAATAGGTGGTTGAGATCCGCGAGCGTGACCAACTCGTGCGAATCATGACCACTCGAGGTCAATGCCTCGTCGATGGCGGCGAAGTTCTCCTTGGCGGGTACTTGCCTATCCTTGTCGCCGATGAGCGCCAGCACGGGGCAGGTGACCTTGGCCCAATGAGGCGCCGGATCGAGCTTCAAGAAGGACCTGAACCAGGGTGACAAGAGCGACGCTCTTTCGCGCTTCAGCCGCGCCTGCATGTGCTTGGCCCCCGCCGCCTGGATCTCTTTGGGCGAGAACTTCAAAGCTGTTTGCACCGCCTTTTCTAGTGCGGCGTCGATGTCTTCGGCTGACCCGTCGCTCGCTACCAGTTTCATGAGCGCTCGTTGGTCGGCAACGATGGCATCGACTCCCTCGTCGCTCATCACGGCTTTCGCGCGCAGCAAAGCCTCGACCTGAAGTGGGTTGATCTGCGTGCCGGGTAAGCCCGTGCCCGCAAGTGAGACGATGAAGGCGATGTTGTTATCAGCGCGTGCCGCCACCATCGCTGCGATTAGGCCGCCCTCGCTGTGCCCGATCAGGCCGATGCGTGCTGCATCGATCTCTTTCTGTTTGGCGAGAAATACCACTGCCGCCTCGGCATCGGTCGCGTGCAGCTCCACGGTCGCCGCCTTGGTGTCGCCCTTCGTCTTGCCGCTGCCCCGATCGTCGACCCGCAGCACTGCAAGACCCTGGCGTGTGAGTGCGTCTGCGAGCACCAAAAAGGGCTTGTGGCCGAAGATGGTCTCGTCACGGTCCTGGGATCCCGATCCGGTGATGAGCAGCGCGGCCGCAAAGGGGCCGTCGCCCTCGGGTAAGCTGAGCGTACCGGCGAACACCGCTCCGTCCTCCTTGTTGGTGAATTCGACCTCCCGCTCCAGGTAAGGAAAGGGCGGCGTGGGGTGCTGTGGCCGCGGGCCGTAGGCATCGTCGCGGGTGGTCGGCTTGATGAAGAAGCCGGCAACCTTGTGGTCCTTGTCGAAAACCCAGCGCAGATCCATCACCATGGCCTCGAACTGCGTGGTCACGAACAAGATCTGGTAGCCGTCGTGCTCTTGCTCGGTCGTGCCCAGCTGTGTGATGTAGCTGCCCAGCTGGGCGGTGAGACCGACCCAGGTGTCGGCGAGTGTACTGGCGCCCATCGCTTTGGCCATGTTCGCGTCGAAGTGCTCGACCACTTCGGCGAACTTGTTCTCCGATAGCAATGTGGTCAGTCGCTCAGCGAGGTCTGTCAGCGCGGGCCGCTCCCCGCCGGTGGATGGCGGCGGCTTCGGCTCACCCTTGTCACCGCGTCGCTTGTAGATCGCCGCGGCGATTACGCCGACGGCCGCGAGTCCGAGTGCCAGTCCGATGCGTCCAATTCTGCCTATCATGAGGCAAACTTGATCGGTACGGAGCGGACGGCAACGGGTACCTTCGCTTCGCATCATTTCGGCGGCACACGCACCGCCAGCTGCCAAGGGCTACTTGGGCGACTCCACTACCGTGGAGCAGCCCCAGCTCTGGATCTCGAGCTTGAGATCGTAGGCGCTGGCCACGAAGCCGCCCTTTTCGCGGATCTCCCACGTGCGGCCGTTGGTCAAGTCGAGCAAGGCGTCAGCATGGATGGTCTGTTGCACGTTGAGAATGTGCCTATCCGGCACAGCGCCGAGCGCGCCCCCGATGATCTTGCCGGCCAGTGCAACTGTGCCGAAGACCCAGCCGTAGCCACCCGCGTTCTGTGAAACGTCTACCGCGGCGTCCGAGACGTCATCGAAGAGCTTCTTGTAGGCGTCGGAATTCGAGCTCTCCCAGCAGTCGTAGGTAATGGTGACGTTCGAGAAGCTCGCATACAGATCGCCCTGACCCCAGAACAACGATTGCGAGATGGGGAAGGTGAACGTGCTCTTGCCGTACTTGGCGTCCTTGTAGGGCGTGATCAGCAGCTCGGAGTGCATGCCATCCTCGGCGCTGACGACACAGTAGATTCCCTTGGTGATCAGATCGCCTCGCTCGATGTTCATCTGGCGGATGCGAAAACGTAGCTGAGGATCGGTGCAGTTCGTGTCTTCGACCGGAACGCTCACACCCGAGCCGCTGGTGTAGATCTTCTCTTCGCCATTGTCGCACTCGGCAAGATGCTCAGACTCGGTCGGTACCGATAGCGCGCCGGTGCAGGTTGGCGCCTCGTCGCAGGTGGGGCAGTCGCCGCAATCAAAAGGACAGGTCTCGCAGGTCTCGTTCTTTTCGCAGCTCTTGTTGCCACAAGCCATCATGGCGCCGCCCGCCCCGCCGTAGCCGCCGAAGCCCAACGAGCCGCCGCCTCCGCTATTGGAGCTCGTGGTCGGTTGGTCCGCCGTCGTCGTATCGCCTGCGGCACAACCCCACGCAGCGAGCGCGCCGCCCAGCAAACCTATCCACACAAAAGAAACCAAGACCGAGGACTTCATATTGCAAGCAAGTTACAGGTTGGTGCGGCTCACAACAAGGTTGCGACGGTCACAAAAAGCCCGAGAAATGTCATGAACGACGTTCGAACTGCGATGAACGCTGTTCAGTCGATATTGGGCCCTCAGCGGCAGCCCAGCTTTCTGATCCGTTCCTCCGCAACCCGCGCACGCAAGTCCTGGTTGGCTTGGCGGCTCGTGTCCAGGACGCGCTTCCAGGCTTGGCACGCTCGGGTCGAATCGCCGAGAAGCTCGAAGCAATTGCCAAGGTTGGCGGCGGTGCCGATGGCCGGCTCGCAGCGGTAGCTCGAGTCGAAGGCTCTGCAAGCCGGTTCGAGTTGACCCTCCGTCAACAGCTTGCGGCCCTGCTCGAAGTACTTCTGGGCGACCTCGGGGCTACAGTCCGGCTTGCGCGGTTTCTGCGACGGCCGGGACCGCGCAGCGACTTCTGATTCTACCGGCGTGCCCGTCGAGCTGGGCTCGATCGCCACTACAGCTGGGTCATTGGCGTGTGGTGGTGATGAGCACGCACCGACAAGAAGTAACAACACGATTGTTCGCACGACCCGAGCGTAGCCCAATCGGCCCGCGCCCGCAGCGAGATGGGTGACGCAGCGCCAAGCTCCACCTATCTTAACAATGTGCGTCGTTCGTCCATTGCTTGGCTCGGGGGCTTGCTCGTCAGCAGCTTGGGGCTGCTAGCAGCATGCAACGCGCTGTTTGGCGTCGACGTGCTCAGCTACGAGCCAGCTACCGGGGTGGGGCAAGGCGGCTCTGGAGCCTCAGGCCAGGGCGGTACGACGAGCGGCTCCCGCAACCTCGGCGGCGGTGGTGGTCAGGCTTCAGGAGGGCAGGGTGGCAGCGGCGGGCTCCTCCAGCCGGCTGGGGGCGTGCTGTGGAGCCGGCGCTTCGGTGGTTCGAGCAAGGATGTGGGAGAGAGCGTCGCGGTCGACGAAGGCGGCAACATCGTAATCGCCGGCACGTTTGAGGGCTCGGTGGATTTTGGCACTGGCACGCTGACCAGCATCGGCGGTCTGGACATCTTTCTGCTGAAGCTCAATGCGCAGGGCGAAACCGTTTGGAGCAAGAGCTTCGGCGGGACCAAGGACGAGGATGTCGCAAGTGTGGCCATCGATCAGCAGGGCAACATTGCTCTTGCTGGAGACTTCAGGCAGTCCATCGACTTTGGTGGTGGAGCATTGCAAGGCGAGCTGCTGTCCACCACGTTTGCGGCGATCTTTTCGCCAACGGGCGCGCACCAATACAGCGCCGCGTTCGGCAACAAGGCCTTCTTCGACCTGACTACGGCGCGTGACATCGATGTCGCTGCTGACCACTTCGTCATGGCGGGTGGTTTCGGCGGTTCGGTCGACTTTGGAGGTGGGAAGATCTACGCAAGCCAGATCGATCTGTTCGTGGCCAAGCTCTCGGCCTCAGGCAGTCACCAATGGAGCGATGACTATGGCGGCGAAAACACCCAAATCGCCGAAGCGGTGGCCCTGGATTCGGCGGCCAATGTGTTGCTCACAGGTCAATACAGAAACAGCATGAAGTTCGATGACGACAAGCTCAACAGCCAGGGTGACTACGACATCTTCGTGGCAAAGCTCGACCCAGCGGGTCAGCCGAGTTGGGCGCTGAGCTTCGGCGACAAGGAGAGACAGCAAGGCTTGGCGATCGCTGTCGATGCGGCGGACAACGTGATTGTTGGTGGCAATTTGCAGGGCAGTGTGGACTTTGGTGGTGGCCCACTCGTGACCTCGGACGAGAACGAAGGATTGATTGACGACGTCTTCGTGCTCAAGCTCGACAGCAGCGGCAAGCACGTGTTCAGCGCCCGCTACGGCGACGACGAAGATCAAGATCTGCGTGGTCTCGCGGTCGATCTCAATGACAACTTGCTGTTGACCGGAGAGTTGAAGGGCAAGGCCGATTTCGGCGGTGTCGACCTGCTCGTCAGCACTGGCGGCGAGGACATCTACATCGTCAAGCTCGGCCCCGATGGCCAGCACCTGTGGAGCTACGCGTTCGGTGGCGTCGGTGATCAATACGCCCGGGACATTGCTGCTACGCCGCTCGGCAAAACAGTGGTTACCGGTAGCTTCGAGGCCAGTCTCGACTTCGGGGGCACGACGACGGAGCTGACGAGTCAGGGCCAGGACGACGTCTTCGTCGTCAAGCTCCAGTACTGAGCGCGCTACTTCTTCTTGTTGAAGAGATCGGCAAAAGTGCCGAGGGAGCCGCCGGTGGGCTTGAAGCTCGCGGCTTGTTCGGCTTCTTTTTGGGCGCCGACGTCCTTCATCGACAGAGCGATGCGTTTGCGCTCGTGATCGATTCCTTTGACCAAGACCTCGACCTTCTGGCCCATCGACAGCACGTCGCGGGCGTGGTGCACGTGCCGGTTGGCGCCGAGCTCGCTGACATGGACCAGCCCCTCGATGTTCTGATCGATTGAGACGAAAGCGCCAAATGACTCGAGCCTGACGACTTCTCCAGTGAGCCGCTGGCCTTCCTTCAGCTTGGCCGTCACCGTTTCCCAGGGATCGGTTTGCAGTGCCTTGAGCGACAGCCCGATACGCTCCGGACGCTTCGGATCGTCGGTCTCTTCGATCTTGGTGACTTGCACGCGGACTAGATCGCCCACGGAGAGCACGTCCTTGGGATGATCAACCCGCCCGAAGCCGAGCTCGGTGATGTGCAGCATGCCATCGAGCCCGCCCAAGTCGACGAAAGCGCCGTAGTCTTTGACCGAGGTCACTGTGCCCGACACCACCGCGCCAACTTCGAGGCCGGCGCGTGTTTCGGCAGCGCGCTTCTTGTTTTCTTCTTCGAGTAGGGCGCGACGCGAGATGACCACGTTGGGTTTGCCGCCACCTTGGGCAGCCTCGAAGCGCGTGACGCGGAAGGTCAGCTTCTTACCCATGTACGAGCCCGGATCTTCGACGTAGCGCAAATCCAGCTGCGAAATGGGGCAGAAGGCGCGCACGCCGCCGATGTCCACCTCCACGCCGCCCTTGTTGACGGCAGAGACCGTTCCTTCCACGGCCAAGCCGCTCGAGGCCGCGGCCTGTAGCTCGCTGCCTGCATCGGGTCCGCGTGCCGCCCGGGTGCGCAGCACGATGGTGCCGCCGCTGGTGCTGGCGACGCGGGCGGTGATGGTGTCGCCCACCTCGACCGTCAGCTCACCGTCGGCGTTGCGGAGCTGGTCGTGCTCGATCACACCTTCGGTTTTCGTGCCGAGATCTACGAAGCCCGCGTCGCTACCCCCGACCCCGACCTTCGCTGTTACCTCATCGCCGACGCGCGGCCGACGCGCTTGCTTGGGCGCATCGTACTCGGAAAGCATGGCGGCGAAGCCCTTGGGTTTGTCATCTGAAGAGGACACGGCTGGGAGGCTAGTCCTCAAATTGGCTATTAGCCATGGGCAATTGGCTTTTAACTGGCGATCTCGAGCAGCTGTTGGGCTTGCTCGGCGAAGCGGCCGATCTGCTTGCCGCGAGCGTTGGCGCGCGGGGCGGCTTTTGGGCTGCCGAGGCCTTGGCTGTACAGCGTGCCTATCAGCTCGATGGGTGTCACGCGGTGAGGGCCGAGGCCCCCGGGTGTGAAAGGGTCATAGCCAGCTCGTTGCCAGCGCGTGAGTATTTGGACCGCGCGTCCTATCACGATTCGCGTGGCGAAATCGAAGTCGAGCAGCAGCGCGCGCAGGTCTGCGAGGCTGTGCCCGCTGTAAGCTGGACCCCAAGAAACGAAGGCCAGAACTTGGGCGGCTGTAGCGCCGGTGACTTGGTAAGGACCGACTGAAGGGTCGCGGCCCAGCTCGCCGCGCAGCGCGTCGCTGAGGCTCTCGGTCAGATCCCGCCTCGCCAGCTCGTCCCACAGCAGTGCGGCTATCCACGCAGGCTCGATGGCTTGACGCTCTTTCTGCTCGGCGCATCGCTGGACGATCAGCGGCAAGCGACGCCGCCAAAAACGTTGTCGTTTGTGCCAGACGGGGCGCCAACCGCGCTGCCACCATTTGGCGCGGTAGCTGCGCAGCTCATCCCAGGGCGCAGGCAATTGCCACGAGCCCTTCGCGCCCGAGACCAACCACGAGATCATCGGTCGCCGGTCGGGTCGCGGATGTTGCGAAGTGTCCAACTCACGAAGCGCGAGCGGACCTGTTCATTGGCCAAGACGCGCTCGGCGGCGGGCAGCTTGACGAGGGTTTGCATGATGCGGTTGAGAAAACGGTGTCCGCGGCTCTCGTTGGCGTCGAACATCAAGTGGGGGAGCCGTCCGCGTTCGATCGACATGCGCGTGATCCGCTCGATCACGGTTTCGGGAACATGAGTGCGCTTCTCGCGGCGGACCATGGTCATGGCTTTGGTCTTGCAGGCGGCCGCACAGACTGCACAACCGATGCAGCGCTCCATGTTGACGTCGGGACGCATGTCGTTCTTGCGCTTGGCCTCGATGCGCTTGGGCGTCATGGCGATGGCCATGACGGGGCAGGCGCGCGAGCACTTCGAGCAGCCTTTGCAGCGCTCATCGGTGATCTGCGGGACGAAGCCGCTGGGATTGACGGCGGGCAGGTCGTAATCGTTGATGGCCTTGAGCTGACCGCAGCAACAGCCGCAGCAGTTGCAAATGTAAATGGGCCGCTTCTGCACGTTGTCGGCGATTTGCACCAAGCCTTCTTGTTTGGCCTGGTGCAGCAGCTCGAGCGCCTCACTGGTTTCGATGGAGCGGCCGAACTCATGTCGCGCTACGAAGTCCGCTCCGCTGTTGAGCGACAAGCAAATCTCTTGAGGCGCGTCGCAAGCATGGCCGAGGTGCTCGGCTTTGTGACGGCAGTAGCAGGGCGACACGGTGATGGCGCGGGCGTCGCGCACGATGTCGGTCGCGAGCTCCCAGCGCAACACGTCCGGTAGCTCTTCCTCGGCCAGCTGCTCCTGATGGGCGATGGCACGTCCTACTACCGTATCGCCGCCGAACACGTCCTCGGCGAATGCGCTGTCGCCATGCATGTAAGCGTTCATGGCCTCGGCTACGCGCTTCTTGGGGTAGCTGTCGTTGGCGCGCATCATGGAGAACTCGAAGAAGCCGACCACGGGCGGCGCCAAGAAGTAGCGGACCTTGCCCGTGCGCGGATGGATGAGGTCCATCACCAACCCTTTGTCGCACATCGCCTCGAGCTTGGGCTTGAGCTCGTCGACCGGCAGGTTCAGCCGTTTGGCGACTTTGTGGATGCTGGCGGGCTGCATCGGCATGCGCGCGGCGAGGGCAGCATGCTCAGGCGTGAAGAAGATCTCGAGTAGCTCGAGAAAAGCACCTCTGATCTTGGGATCATGAGGTTCGGGCAACCCTACCTGCCCGGCGTTGAGCCGTTCGATCAGTGATTCGTAGTGCTCTTTGAGATGGCCGCGATGTCCCATGCCCGACTGTTGTTACATGCTTGCGGCGTCGGTGCGAGCCGGATGGCGTCAGACACCGTCTTTGCAGGGGTCGATGCTGGCGCCGCCGAGCTTGGTGTACTGGCAGTTTTCGTCAGGATCGGCGACTGAACGCATCAGCCAGTACATGCGACACGCAAAGGTGTTTTTGGTCCCTGACCAGTTGTCGACCGTGGTGTTGTAGGTGTCGCTGAAATCGAGCTTGGCGCAGTCGTCCTGGCACGCCGTCATCGAGGCATATTGCGCGAGCGGCCCCGCGCAGATACTCAGGTTGAGCGTGCAGAAGCCATCGCAGTTGTCGCCGCAAACACCGTCGCCTCCAGGGCCCGCGACGGTGCAGTAGATGTCCGGATCGTGCTCCGCCAAACAAGCGCCGAAGAGCCGGCATGCCAAGGAGTTGCCCGTGCTCTCACCTGCGTTACCGGTCACGAAGTGACTGCAAGCTTCAGCGCACGCATCGGGGTAGCCGCCTGGATACTGGTCGTTGAAATGGCCCAGGCCGTTCTTGCATCGGGCTGCCATGGTTTGGCAGTACGCGGCGCAGTCCACGGGCGCGTTCAGCACGCTCTCCTTGCAGGCGTTGACATCTTCAGGAGTGGCTCCTCCGCTTCCCCCGGCGCCATCACTGCTGGTGGTCGAGTTGGTGGCAGACCCCCCCCAACCAAAGTCCCCAGCCGCTCCAGAGCTGCTGTTGGTGTTGGTGGTGTTGGTGTTGCTCGTGGACTTGGGGTGGGAGAATCCGCTCACCAGCTTCTCGCCGCAGGTCAGCGATGCGAGCGCCAGAGCCGAAAGCAATAACGCTCCTCGCATCGACCATCTGCCCAGGTTCATCAGCTAACTCCAGTGCGAAGGGCAGGGTTACCACAGACGCGAATCTGCCCCCGTAAAAGTAGCGCACTGGGCTCGTGCTGTCAGCGCTCGGGCTACTCGGTGGTCGCTTCTTCGCACTTGAAGTACTCGAAGCTCTCGCAGACGCAGCCCGCTTCGCCGCCTGTGCAAACGCAGTCAGGCCCACAGCTGCAGTTGACTCCAGCGTATACCGGCTCGCAGTCGGATCGCCCGCTGCAATCCGTCTCGCTGTCGAGATCAGCGCACACGGGCGGCGGGTCCTCGCCCGGCACGCAGGTGCTGAGTGGCTCGTCGCAGGTGAGGCCTTCGCCGCACTGACTGTCTTCCGAGCAGACGCTGCTGCCGACGCAGCCGCCCACCTGAGGATCGCAATAGTCGCCGACCGGGCAGTCGCTGTTGGCAGAACAAGGCGGGGTGCCATCGTCAGGCCAGCACACCGTAAAGAAGTCGTCGCACAACAAGCCTTCGGCGCATTGTCCGTCTTCGGTGCAAGCGTCGCCCCACTGCCCGTCACCTGTCGTGCCGCTACCGTCGCAGTCGGCGTGCCCATTGGCCTCCGAATCGGCGACGTTTACGTGACAGCCAGCGGCAGTGATGGTTGCGAAAAGTGCGACGAGAATTGCAGAGCTACGCATAGAAGTCCCTCCGAAAAGAAATGGGCCCGGATGACTCACCAAGGGGCTCGGTGAGGCGGCGAATCACCCGGGCTTTGCTGCTGGAGGCAGTGCAGTCATCGTGCCATTGAGCCGCGGACATGGTTTCGCGGATCTAGCTACGCTCGCGAGGCAGGTTGTGTGTCGTGGACGTCGCGCGGTCGTCAACGCGCGTTCACAACGCACGCATTCGGCTTACTCATTTGCAGTGACGGCGCACGTGACCGTTGATGGAGCGCACCAAGATTGGCCACGCACCTTTCGGCAGATCATGCCCCATGCCATCGATCATGCGCAGCTCGGCGTTGGGGATGGCTCGGGCGGTGGCCTTTCCGCCGGCGGGACGGATCAGCGGATCGGCCGTGCCGTGGATGACCAGTGTGGGTGTGCGTACGTGGCGCAGTGCGTCGACGCGTGAGCCGCTGGCGATGATCGCCGCCATTTGGCGCATGAAGCCTTGTGGATAGAAGCTGCGATCGTAAGCGCGCGCTGCACGCTCTCGGATGGCGGCGTAATCGATAGCGAAACCCTTGCTGCCAGCGACCCGATAGAATTCTTCGGCGCGCACCAACGCCTCGGCGCGGTTACGCGCAGCGGGCTTGAGCAAGGTGAGCATCGCTTTTGGGTAACCGAGTAAGTGATGGATGGCCCCCGGGTGGGACATGATGGAGGTGAGCGTGGAGAGCCGCCCGGCGTGCTCGATGGCCATCGTCTGGGCCACCATGCCGCCCATTGATGCCCCCACCACATGGGCGCGGTCGAGCTCCAGCGCATCGAGCAAGCCCACCACATCAGCGGCCAAGTCGCTCAGCGTGTAGGGGGCTTTCACCTTCAGCCCGAGCATGCCTTTGACCACGAGCTTGCGCATTGGCGCAACGCGTACGCCATCGAGCTTGGTCGACAGTCCCACGTCGCGACTGTCGAAGCAGATGACGCGAAAGCCTTCCTCGACCAGCGCCTTGATGAACCCCTCGGGCCAATAGATCAGCTGAGCGCCGATCCCCATGATCATCACCAAGGGCTCGCCCTCGCCGACGCTCTCGTAGAACAGCTCCACCTCATCGTTGACCCGAACCCGCGGCATGGCCCCATCCTACTTCGCATTTGTGAGCACGGGGCACACCACTGTGAATTGTCGATCACGACACAGGATCCGCAGACCTGCGCCGGCGCTACGCTTGACGTTCTGAGCAGGCGGCCAACGTGACAACGTCACACCCTGCGTCGACATGGCGTAAAGTGCCACGAGGTATGGATTTCGACTGCATCATCGTTGGCGCCGGCCCCGCAGGTTGCTTGGCAGCGAGAGAGCTGGCGCGGGCGGGGCTGTCGGTGGTGTTGCTCGACAAGAACGCGCGTGGTGGCTTGGGCAAGTCGGTTATCGTCGAAGCCGAGAAGGCCATGTTTCACAAAGTCGGCGTGGCGCTGCCGGCGGGCGATGAGGTGCCCTACCATTGCCGCGCGTACAACGTCTTCACCGATCATGGGCAACGTGCATTTCGCTGTCACTGGGAGCATCCAACCGTTCCCTTCGAGCTCGATCGCCTCGTCGCTCGACTGTGCGCCGACGCCGAGCTCGCCGGCGCCAAGCTGCTCATTGAGCATCATGCGCTGCGGCCCATCATGCGCTCCGGCCGCGTTGTCGCGGTTGCTCTTCGGCATGGCGAGGTGAGCCACGAAATTCATGCACGCCTGATTATCGACGCGACGGGTTTCGATGCCGCCCTAGTCCGGCGACTGGATCCCGAGCTGGCGATGGGCTTCGTGGACGACGCCAACGACGTTGTCTACGCCGAGAACTTCTTGCACCACGTCGACGCGGCAAAAGCGGCGGCAGCGGTCGCGCGCGGCTTGCACGGCGACGAGGAGCTCCGCTCGCGGCTCGGCTTTGCGGGAAGCTACTCGACGGAGCACACCCATCTGTCTCTCGAGCAGGGCAGGGTCTACATCTTGGTCGGCAAGAAGGCTGTCAACCCGGGGCCGAGCGTTGGTGAAACCATCGAAGCCTTCAAGAAGCGCCAGGGTTATTTCGGCGACATGATCACGGGCGGAGGCGGACCTATTCGGATCCGACGCTCGCTCCCCAAGCTGGTCGCGGATGGATTCATGGCGCTCGGTGAAGCGGCCTGTCAAGTCATCCCCATTCACGGCAGTGGGATAGCGTCGGCCATGTATGCTGGCTGGCTGGCAGCGCGCGTTGCCAGTCGGGCGCTCGAAGGGGGTGCTGCTCCAACAACCGCCGCCTTGTGGCCTTATGCTAGCGCGTACCAGCGCGGTCGCGGCGCGGTGCTTGCCACCTACGCCGTAACTAGTCGCACCACACATCAACATACGAGACGCCAAGTCAGGGCCATGCTTGCGAGCGGAATTGCACAAGCCGAGGACGTCTATCATGGCGGTGTCCCTGCGCCGCCTGCGATCAGCCTGGCGACCGTGCCAGCGCGGCTTGTTGGCTTGATCAAACACCCCAATCTAGTTCCCCCGCTGTTGCGCATGGCGACGCTCAGCCAAGCGGTTCGTCGTCATTATCGACGTTACCCGGAGCGATTTTGCGCCGCCTCGTTGAGGGATTGGACAGAGAAGGCCAATCGGCTTTTCGCGCAGCTGGATCGCTGAGCGATGACAACTTGTTTGCAGCACCTACAGCCGACCAGCAGCTGTCCCTGTCGAAGCGAATTGCTGAGCTTGGCTAGTTGCTCGAGTGAAGTGGCGACGCGCAGCCTTTCGCTCGTCATGCGGGGGCCGTAGCCAAAGAGTCGCTCGGCGTACTCGAAGAGCGACCCGATGCCGAGCCGCGCGTGGACCTCTTCTCGCAGCGCCCGCAGGAGCCAGCCGCCTTGCTCGTAGTCCGACTCGGAAGAACGACGGGGATCAGTTGGGGACGCGTGGTGGTTTGCAGATTACGACGGGTTCTTCGGAGTAGTAGAAGCCTTCGATGTCGCCGTCGTTGCAGAAGCCCACGTAGAGGTAGACTAGCTCGGCCACGGCCTCGTCAGGGGTTTGATACAAGAACGAGCCCCATGCCCAGCCTACGCCGTCACAAGGCGTTTGCCCTCCGAGTTTTTCGATGGTCACAGGGCTTTCTTTTTCGGCGACGATCTTGGCGTCAGCGGGCATGCTGCTGACGGCTTCTTGTTTGGTGAAGGCGCGGCCCTTGTTGATGTTCTCTTCAATGACGCCGCCGTACTTCTTGTCGACGAACTCGTCGGCGACCTTGGTCTCGGCCCACTTCATTTTTTGGCCGTCGATGGCGGGGATGAAACTCATGACTGCGGCCACGCTCTTGGGCATGTTGGCCGCTGGGTACGCCATGAGATAAGCGTCGTAGGCTGGGTGCACGACTGTGCCCTCGAGGGCCGTGCAGCAGGTCTCCTCGCCTTCCGGCGGTAAGCTGGCTCCTTTGCACACCGCCCAGCTGGTCATCTCGCAGCTCTGCTCGCCCCACTTGCAACCGTCGGGCGGGCCGTTTGCCATGGGGTAGCACTGCTGCGTGGTGCCCGATTCACAGCTGCAATCCTCGTCGACGGTGCCGTCGCTGTCGTTGTCGAGCCCGTCGCAGATTTCTTCGGGGTTAGGGGCGAAGCCGCCTTCGGAGCTGGTGGTTGCGCTGCTGCCGCCGCTCGTGCCACCAGCGCCGCCGTTGCTCGTGGAAGCGGCGCCGCTGCCTGTGGCCGCCGGCTGTTGTTCCTCACCGGTTTCGCAACCCACGCCGGCAGAGCAAATGATAGCGGACAGGGCGAGCAGGCTGAATATCGTGCGTCGTGACATCTGATGGTTCCTTGGTGGAGCGACCGCGATCCGTCGGAGCAGCGATGATATCCAGCTGCGCCGCGCCCGGCCATAGCCGCGTTGGGTGGTTGCCTGTGCTGTTTGCTGCCGGAGGTCACTGCGGATATGCTTCTCGAATGAGAACTGCCCACCCAATGGTGCTCGCTTGGTTGCTGATTCTGCTGGGCTGCGGAGGACCACCACGTCCCACCGAGGGGCCAACCATCCCTACCGCTGTTGCCTCGACCCCAGCAATCGCGGAGCAAGCGCCGGCAAGCTTCTTGGCGAATGTGCTGCCGGCCTCCGCCGATATGGCGATTCAGATTCGCGATCTCTCCGTGTGGGCTGGTTACGCGCCAAAACAACACGAGGAGCACCGCGGCGCGCTCGCAGAGGAATTGGCCGAGATTGCCCGAATCCCCTCTGCTACTGCTGTGACGCTGGTCGGTGCTGCGCGCGCAGCGGGTGTGGCGATCGAGGGCATTGCGAGCGGCAACGGCTCGTTTGCTGTCGTTCTCGCTTTTGACGACGCGGCAGCGGTTGAAACGCTGCTGGCTGAGGGGCCATTCGGGCCCGGCAAGCCACTGGCCGGAGGCACGCTTCGGTCCCTCGACCGCAGCAAGCTGCCCAAGCCGCCAAGAGGCGATGAGGATTCGACGCTGGCGCGTATCCACCAGCATGCCCCCGCCACCATCCCGACTTGGTGGCACGCTCGGCGCAAACTGCTGGTCGCGGGCCAGATCCGGATGGTCAAGAGGATTGCCCAAGTGGTCGATGGCGACCTCCCAGCTTTGGAGGGCTCCGCGCTGCTCAAGCGAGCGCCCGCACCGATCACCGGTGCGGACATCGTCGTCAACGCTGACATCTCTTCGATGTTCCCGAAGAGTCCACTGCGCGCGGTGCATTGGGGCACAACTATTGCCGAGGGTCGCACGACATCCGCGCTGGAAGTGACGATGAAGCCGCAGCGATTGCCGGTCGACATTTCGAGGCTTGCTGCCATGCCGATCAAGCAGCTCAGCGCTTCGGTCAGCGCCGATGCGCTCGCCTACGCTGCGCTCTCGCTGAAGCTCGCTGGTAATGGCAAGACACAGCTGCTGCGCATCGTCGACGGGCTGAAGGAGGTTCTGGCCGAATCGCCCGAGCAGGTTGCTGCGACCATCGGTGACAAGCTCGCGATTTCGGCGAGCCTCGCCAAGAATTGGTCGCTGGACGAGGACAAGCCATGGAAGGGAGTGGCGTCCAATTTCCAGCTCGAGATCTCGCAACCCGCCGCCTGGATGCGCCGCCTTCAGGCCATCGTGGCCAAGGCCAAGCCCAAGATCGAGGCTGCCGGCGGATCGGTGAAGAAGGGGCGCAATGGTGTGGTGCTCATTCGCCGAGACAAGAAGGGCGGGCCTCTCTTTGGAGCGCGCGTCCTAATCAAGGAAAAGGAGCTACGCCTCTCACTCGGAGACGACCAACAAGTCAAGAAGAGCTTGTTGAGCGGGAGCGCCGCAATCGGTTCACAACCACGCCACCAATCTGCCATGGAAGGCCTCACCAACCAGGCCCAGCTCCTCGCCTGGCTCGATGTGTCGCAGATCTATGACAACCTGGTGCCGATACTGGTGCGAAAGCTCGGCCCGGAGAAGAGCAAGCTGATCACCG
>CAZRGL010000082.1:0-8838 GCA_964599485.1 uncultured Polyangiaceae bacterium | reverse complement strand
TTTACCAAGCAAGGGAACGTCTCCCACAAGCCTAAGAGCAAGCTGATCACCGAGAGCGTGAGCTTTGAGCCAGGTTACAGTACAGGGTTGACGTTTTCGCTCGATGCCCAACCAGGGCAATGGCGGCTGAACGCGAGCATGGTGAACGGTGAGGCCGTCGTCGGTGCGCTGGCGGCAGTGGGCGTCTACGGAGTGCGCCGCTATCTTGCCTCGGCCAAGACATCGGAAGCCAAGAACATGGTCGGTGCGATCGCCCGCGGCGCGACAGCTGCTTACGAGATGAAGGGCAAGCTCTGCAAGAGCGCCCAACCCGTCCCTGCGACGGTGCCCGCTGGAAAGAAATACCAGCCAGTCCTCGTTGCGGGGGCCGACTTCGAAACCGGTGATGCAACGACGGGCTGGAAGTGCTTGAGATTTGGGCTCACTCAGCCGCACTACTACCAATACAGCTACACCTCGGATGGCAAGGGCTACACCGCGACAGCGCGAGGTGACCTCGATGGCGACGGTGTCGAGAGCGAATTCGTGCTGAGGGGCATTATCGATCCGAAAACCAAGAACCTGAGGATACAACGTATCGTCATCACAAATGAGTTTGAATAGGTCATCGGCGACGACCGCCGCGGAGCGTGAGATAACGCACGAGGTGGCCTTGTGTCGCCCTGACGGCCGACTCAACACCGCTGCAATCGGATGGTCGCGGCGGCCGCTTCACCGTTGCAATCTGAGCGGGCGGTGGGGGCGCAAGAAGCAGTGGGACCATTGGTGCGTGACCAGTCGGCAATGTGTCGTAGCGCTGACCTACGCCAATCTCGATTATCTCGGTTTGGTCGTCGTCATGTTCCTCGACCTGGACTCGAAGCGGTGTTTCGAGTCGATGATGGTCGTGCCCGGCGCGCTCGGCTTTCGCCAGCCCGATACGGTGACCGGTGCGGACGTGTGCTTCCGCGGCGCTGGCATCGAGGTTGCGTTTCGGCCACGAAGCGAAGGGACTGTTCTCGAGGCAAAGATCGCCAGGTGGCGCGGACACTCCTTGAACGCGGCGCTCTTCGCTGCACATCCACCCGGTCACGAAACGCTCAACGTCGTCGTACCGTGGACCGATCAGCTGTTTCAGTTCACCTCGAAGCACAACACCCGCCCGGTCGACGGTACTGTGAGCTTCGACGGGCGCTCGTATCGTTTCGGTCCAAACAACGAAGCGCTGGCCTGTCTCGATTTCGGTCGAGGGATCTGGCCGACCAACACCGTTTGGAACTGGGGCTCGGCCTCGGGCCACAGTGACGGCGCGCTCGTCGGTTTGCAGTTTGGCGGCCAGTGGACCGACGGAACAGGCGCGACGGAAAACGCTCTCTGTATCGATGGTCGGCTGACCAAGATCAGTGAGCGCGTCATCTTCGAGCTCGATCGCAGCAACGTGATGAAGACGTGGCGCGTGCGCGAGCCAAGGAATGGCAGCGTGGACTTGCGCTTCACGCCCATCCACCCCAAGAGCATGAGGTTGCCGCTCGGCGTCGCCGGGGGCTCGCTCGACCAGTGTTTCGGCCATTTTTCGGGGAGCATCATAGACGCCTCGGCTCGCCGGATTCGCGTCGAAGAACTGTTCGGCTGGTGCGAAGAAGTCCGACTTCGTTGGTAGCGTTCGACGACATGGGCAGGCAATTGGCCCGGAATTGGGACAGCTTTCGCCTTCTAGGTCATGAGGAAGGTGTGTCTTGTCCTAGGGTAGGGATGCTTGCTTGGACCGGACAAGCATCAACCTCGCCTCAGACGGCCAGCTTTGCAGTTATGCCTTTGAGCCCTGTACGATGGTTCATCGTTGCTCGACCGGGATATTATTGAAATGGGTGGACCGACGAGTTTGGGAAATGCCGCGGGGGCCAGCAGGGCCACCGGGCAAACAACACAGAAGCGCCTCGTGACGCCGCACGCACTGCTTGGGGCACTGCTTGCGTGCTTGTGCGCCGTGGCTGCTTGCGCCGGTGACGTGCGCATGCCGCCGCCGCCGACTTGGGCGATTCTCGAGCGTGTCGCAAAAAGCTCTGTCGACAAGATGGATATCCTGTTGGTCATCGACAACTCGCGCTCCATGTCCGACAAGCAGATGATTCTGCGGTCGGCCGTGTCGGATCTCGTTGAGAAGCTGACCAATCCGCCCTGTGTGGACCCATTGGGCAATCCTGCCGAAAGCCAGCCTACCGATCCGCTGGCAGATTGTCCGGTGGGTACCGACCGCGCGTACCAGCCGCTCTTCGACATTCACATCGGTGTCATCAGCTCCAGCATTGGAGGCCACGGCGCCGACGCTTGCGATGGCCTAGCGTTCCCTAGCGAAAACGACAAGGCACATCTGCTCGCGCGCTCAGGCACCGAGCCTGGTGACCCCGTCGTGTCGACCTGGCAAAAAAAGGGTTTCTTGGTGTGGGATCCTTCTACTCTACCCACTCATGAACCGCAGGGTGAAACCGATGCGGGGACGCTCATCAGCCATCTCGAGGACATGGTCGGGGGCGTTGGCGAAGTTGGTTGTGGTTTCGAGGCGACGCTGGAGGCTTGGTACCGATTCTTGGTCGATCCCTATCCATACGAGTCAATCGCCATCGAAAAGAACGAGGCGGTTCTGCTCGGGACCGATACGGTCTTGTTGCAACAACGCGCCGACTTCCTGCGGTCGAGCTCCATGCTGGTGATCATCATGCTCAGCGACGAGAACGATTGCTCGATTCGTGATGGTGGCATGTTCTATTTTGCCTCACAGATCTACGCCCCTGGGACCAATCAGCCTTATCATTTGCCCAAGCCTCGTGCCGCTTGCGCCAGCGATCCCAATTCAGAGTGCTGCCGGTCTTGCGGACAGTCGCCCGCGCCCGGTTGCGACTTCAGTCAGGACGACTGCAACACGCCGCTCGGAGCGTTGGACGACTCGCTCAACTTGCGCTGTTTCGACCAGAAGCGCCGCTTCGGCATAGATTTCCTGTGGCCTATCGATCGCTATTCCACTGGCCTCACCTCGAGCACGGTTCAGGATCGGCACGGTAACTTGGTGCCCAATACCTTGTTCACCGATCTGAATCCAAACGACAACGACTCAATTGTGCGCGACCCCGGCTTGGTGTTCATCGCTGGCATCGTGGGCGTGCCGTGGCAGGACATCGCGCGCAAGAATCCTGGGCCTGACGGAACGCCCAACACGGCAGACGATTATCCTGATTTGCTCGAAGGGCTCGATTCATCGGGTTCACCTTCGGGCGGACTCCAGAGCGCTGCGGAGCTGGTTCAAAATGGCATTTGGGACATCATCCTGGGAGATCCCTCAAGCTACAAGAAACCCAGCGACCCGTTGATGATCGAGTCGATCGATCCGCGCAGTGGAGTCAATCCGGTTACGGGTGACGCGGTGCAGCCACCGTCTGCGGGTGAGCTGGCCAATCCCATCAATGGTCACGAGTACTCCATCCCCAATCGCAACGATCTTCAATACGCTTGCATCTTTCCTTTGCCTGCGCCCCGCGATTGCACCGACCCAGGCCAGACAGCTTGTGATTGCCAGCAAGTCGATAACGACAAGCCCCTCTGCGATCCGCTCGACAAGCAGAGTCAGAAATACGCCAAAGCCTATCCTGGCATCCGCCAGCTTCAACTGCTGAAGGCCGTTGGGAGTCAGGGCATCGTGGCCTCGATCTGCCCAGAGCAGCAGGGACAGCAGGCGCTGCCCAACTTCGGCTACCGGCCCGCTATGGGCGCCATCAGTAAGCGTTTGCAGTCGGCTGTGGATGGCGGTTGCTTCCCATACGCGTTGCCGGTGGACGCAGAAGGACAAGTGTCTTGTCATATTCTCGAAGCACGTCAAACGGGCGCCCCTTGCGATTGCAGTATCGATGGGCGTAAGTCTCCAAGCGAACCGAGCCTCGTGGAGGCGGTAATGGCCGATTCCACCAATCCGGGATGGAATTGCATTTGCGAGCTCGAGCAGCTCGCTGGAGACGCGCTGCACGCGTGCCATAGCGATCCTGCCATGACTCCTGTCGTGAGCGGCCAAGCGGTCCACGGATGGTGCTACATCGATGCCATGACCGACCCGCCCACCGGAGATCCGTCGTTCGTTGCCCAGTGTCCGGCTTCCGAGCAGCGGCTCATTCGCTTCGTCGGAGATGGTGCATTTTGGGGTAATGCCACCTTGTTCCTCGGCTGCACCGAATGAAGCGGCCCGGCTAGTTGTGCGTGTAGTAGGAGCGGTCGATGATCTCTCGCTTCAGCTCGTCGGACAGATCGTCGAAGTAGGCGCAATAGCCGGCGATGCGCACCACTAGGTCCTTGTGCTTGCCTGGATTGTTGTACGCATCGAGCAAGACTTCACGGTTGATCAAGTTGGGCTGGAATTGCATGCCACCCTGGTTGAAGTAACCGCGGATCAACCCGGCGAGGTTTCTGATTCCGTCCTTGCCGGGAAAGAGCCCGCTATCGATCGTCGAAGTCAGGGTGGTACCGTTAGGCGCGAATCGGGCGAAGTCGACTTTCGATACGGCGTTGAGCGCCGAGGACAGATCGACCATTTGCATTCCGTAATGAGGGCAGACGCTGTTGGCGAGCGGTGTTCCGTATAGCCGTCCCGAGGGCAGGGCGGGCGTCTTGCGGCCATAGACCATGTTTACATTCAGGCCGTAGTATCCGGCCACGAACTTGCCATTGCGGCTCTTGTGCTCAGTGGCCCGTAGGGCGTTGACGTACGCCTCCAGCACTTGGTTGACCCAATGGTGGGCACCGCGCGCAGCGTCGTCGCCGAACTTGGGAGCCGCGAGCAGATCGCTATGAATCTGCTGATGCTGCTCGCCCTGGAAGTTAGCGTCCATCGCCCGGAGCACCTCGACGAGCGTGTAGCGCTTCTGTTGGAACACGAGCTGCTCGATTGCGCCTATCGAGTCGGCGACGTCGGTCACCCCGACCGCTTGGATCCCGCTGGTGTTGAAGGTGGTGCCACCCTCGTGAACGTCCTTGCCGCTCTGCATGCAGCCGGTGTAGAGCGACGAAGCCAGAGGCGTGGTCAGCGACTGCGACAGCGCGATCTCGATGCGTTGCTGATCTGCCAGGACGTCACGAACCAGCTCGGTGAGCCGCTCTTCGAAGCGTCCCATCAGCTCATCCATCGTGGCTGGAGGCTGGTAGGATCCGTTGCGCAGGCGCTTCTCGATGCTCTTGCGAGCGCGGCGGAGCCGCCCGAGCGTGCTCTTTCCTGCTCGCGGTTTGCCGAGCCGAGCGCGCAAGGCCCGCCGCAAGCGCTTGTCGGCATACACGAGCTCACCAAGCTTCCACAGCGGGCGTGTGTCTCCTTTGAGCGCCTGCAGCAGCGGCATCGTGACGTTGATGTTAGCGCTGTCGGTGTTGGCGAAATGGTCGCTGGATGCGACCGGCTCCACGCAGCCGACGATGGAGTAGTCCTTGGCGTCCTCAGCCGTCGTGTCGTACTCGTTGCGCAAGGCAGCGACGTAGACTTCATCGTTGAACAGTGCGGGCATGGGCGAGCCGCCCAGATAGATCTCGGCAATCCTCTCGACGTATTCAGCAGGGCTGTCGCGGTGGATCCGCGCGGCCATGTTCACGCCGATGGGCCGCAGCTCGCACACGTCCAGAATCATGTAGCTGACATCGTTGGTGCAGTCCTTGCCCGCTCGGTCTACGCCGCCCAGCGTGACGGTCTCGACCGGCGAGAGGCTCTCGAACAGTTTCCCGAACTCGAACGCCGTGTCGCCGTCGTTGAGGAAGATGACCTCGTCGATCTTCAAGACGAAGCACGCCATCAGCTCTTTGGCGGCCTCGTAGTCGATCCTGCCCGCCTCGAGATCGGCCTCGTAATAGGGATCGAGCACCTGATCGAGCCGGCCGAGGGATGGCGTTCTCGAAGGACTCGGTACAGAGCGCGATCTGCAGCAGCAGAATCGCTTGCAGTGCTTCGTGGAAGGTGCGCGCTGGGTTCCTAGGTACGTGCGCACATATCTGCGCCATGTGCTCGAGCTCGCCTCGGCGGCGTGCGTCGCTTTCTTTTTGGGCCATCGCGCGCAAGTGCGCTGCGTATCGGTCCGCAAACTCCTCGAGGCCCTTCAGCGCGATGAGCACACCATCGTAGAAGCCCGTATCGGGCCTATCTTCACGTTGGTCTCTTGCCTCTTGCGCGATTCCGATCGTGCCGAGGCGCAGGAGACGCTCGCAGTTGACGATGTAGTGGGCGATCCCGGCGACGTTGTTGTTGAACCCGCAGCGCTTTTCGACGGTGCGCGCGACGAACTTGCCGAGCTCAGCAGCAGAAGGGAACGCTTTGACCAACAGACCACTGCTGGCCCAGAAGGGTGCCAGCTGCGTGTAGAACAGGAGCTTGTCCGAAAGCGAGCAGGTGAACTTGATGGGCTTCTGGCGGTCGATGTTCCACAGGGTGATGACCATGCCCGAGGCGAAGTATTCGACCCAAACGCTGCCCCCGACGCGCTTGGAGGTGAAGTTCCCCACCAATAGCTCGCCCGGATAGACCGTGACTTGCTTGTTGTTGAGCAGATAGCGCAGCAGATTGGCGCGCCGAACGGCCAGCGGCTCGATGAACCCGTGCTTCTTGTGGTAGGTGGTCTTCAGCTTGGCGGACTCGAGGCAGACGTGATAGCCGAAGTCGCGAATGTCCCGCTGGATGCGGTGCACCCGTTGGGTGAAGGTCGCCTTTCGCCGGGGAACATCGGAGGCATTGGTAAACACCTCGATACCCAATGAGGTGAAGGTGTCTTTCGCGGTCTGCAGTGCGCGGGCGCTGCGTTCGGCGCTGATGCGGAGCGGCTCTTGGGCCAGCTGAAGGCCCGAGATCTTCAGGCGGAGTGCCTTCTTCTCGTGGAGATTGTAGTAACGCATCAGCTCGATCGTCGGATGGTCGATAGACTTCAGCAGGGCGGCAGTAGCCTGGAGGTTCGCCACTGAGTTGTTGTGGTCGGGCACGATGCACATACGCACCCGCAGGTTGGCCCCAGCGGCGACGAGGCGGCGGAGGTTTTCTTCGACGCGCCGGCCGCGAGCTCCGGTGAGCTTCTCGTGTAGGGCCTCGTCGCCAACGACCTTCAGGTCGAACAAGAACAGATCGACGTGGGGCGAGCAGCTCTCGAATGCGCTCCAGGGGACATCGCCCGCGGTCTCGACGGTGACGTGCAAGTCCTCGCGCTTCGCGGCCCCGAGGAAGCTCAGCAGAGCAGCCCGATTCTGGGCGAGGGGCTCGCCTCCGCTCAGCGTGAGGCCGCCATGAGTGGTGCGGTAGTACGCGCTGTCCTTTTTGACGGCGCTCAGGATTTCGGAGACAGAGCTGCTCGAGTCGGGTGACGAGGGCGACACGAATGGCTGCGCTTCGGGGTTCTGGCACCAGGTGCACCGCAGGGGGCAGCCACGGAAGAACACCGTGGTTCGGATCCCGGGTCCGTCGTGGACGCAGGTTCGCTGGATGTTCAACACCGTGAGCCGAGCTGTGTCGCGATCGGATCCGGAGTTGGGGAAATGGGGCACATGTTCAGTCGTCATGCAGTCCCTGGCGGTTGTAGAGTGCTTGGGTTGCTTGCTTACTCATTCGTAAGGGGCTCGGGAAGCAGGAATGCGCGCGGCGAGGAAAGACACCTGGAGATGAATATCGTTTCACAGCGGGCAACAGTACTGAAGTCCTGAAGTCGAACCAGTGTACCGGAGCCGAAGGCTGGTCGTGGATGAGCAGATGACAGTGCTCCTTGGCCGCACTAGCTTTGCCCACCATGCCGCCGCGATCCAGAACTGACTCCTCGCCTCGAGTGCTGCTCGGGTTCGAGTCTCTCAGGTCGGGCAACGGTGGCATCGCGATGGTTGCGCGGCTGATGGCGAGGGTCACAGCCGAAGCTGGATATGACGTCCGTTGCGTCTCGCTGAGTGACGATGTGATACCGCCAGAGTTTGCTTTTCCGTCGAGAGCGTCTCGGGGTTCGCGGTCGAAGTTCATCCTGTCTGTGTTGCGGGAGGTGTTCTGGGCCACACATGTTCTCTACGACTGTGTTGGCATGGCGAGCGCGCATCCACGGTTGTTGGGCATGTCGCGGCCGTACCTCGCGTACGTTCACGGTCTCGAAGTGTGGAGTGGTTGGAGCAAGCCGAGGTGGATACGCGCGGCGCACAGAGCCAACGTTCTCGTTTCCAATTCCTCCTACACGAAGAAGCGAGCCCAGAGTGATTTTGGGGGCTTCTCGAATACGAACGTTTGTTGGCTCGCGACAGAGCACGATGAGCCCATCATTCGCCCACCCGTCGACCATCCCCCAACGGTGTTCATCATGAGCCGATTGGACGTAGACGGATACAAGGGTCACGCCGAGTTGCTCCAGGCCTGGCCGGCTGTGCGCTCTGTTGTGCCTGATGCAAAGCTGGTCATCGCCGGTGGAGGGCCAGGTCTGGATCGGATGCGCTCTGCTGCTGCGGGTGTTGCAGGGGTAGATGTGGCCGGATTTGTGCCTGACTCGGACTTGCAGAGCTACTGGAACATGACGGATGTGTTTGCGATGCCCAGTCGTGGTGAGGGGTTCGGTTTGGTTTACATCGAGGCGATGCGGCGAGGCATACCGGTGATTGCGTCGATTCACGACGCTGCACAAGAGGTCAATGTGCATGGCGAGACGGGCTTCAATGTCGCTCTTGATGACATCGACGAGTTGACCAATCAGGTTGTGACTCTGTTGCAGGATCGAGAGCTGGCTAAGCGACTCGGCGAAGAGGGACGGGACCGTTGGAGTCAAAAATTTACTTACTCTGCATTCAAGAGCCGCTTCCTGCCCCTCCTGGAATCGTGGGCCGGGGCACCCT
>CAZRGL010000081.1:16984-26144 GCA_964599485.1 uncultured Polyangiaceae bacterium | reverse complement strand
GTTGGTGGTCGCCCTTCAGGTGAGCTTCCCTGGAAGGCTGGTTGGCAAGGCTACCGTGCAAGCCAGCCCCTCCTACAAGGGCATCGGCATCCCTGTCCCGCAAAAGGGCGTGGACTCTGTGCAATCGGCAGCAGAGTCGGTTCTAGCCACGCTCCAGCAAGGCGGCGGCAAGGCCAGCGCACAATCGGCGAGCACCACCGTGACCTGTCCAGTGGTCAACGCAGCGCCACCTCAGGCGGTACCCTCGGGCGGCATCTAGCCCGTATAGGAGTTGCGCACGACGAACCGGGGGAGCTCACAGCTCACGGGCGGTCAAACACTTGGAGCAACCGTGTGGCAACCAGTTTGTCGAGCCCCATGCAGCCGGTGACTTTCTTCCCTCTGGAAGCGAAATTGCGACCGGTGTACGGCGCTAGATTGGCGAAGTCGACGTCAATCCGTTTGTTGTCGTACACCTTCGCCCGAAGCGGTTTGCCATTCGCTTCGGTCCTCGACGACTGGCACGTGGCCCGAGCATTTGCCGAGCCATCATAGCGTTCGCCAGGCGGCGGTCGCGGCCGCCAACGATCCTCCACCGCGAAGATCGTGCTTTGCCCCTCTATTGGGTGAAGCATGAACCGCGTCTCGCCGACGATGTAGCCTTTCTCGCCTAGCTTCGTGGCATCCACGATCTTGAACGCAAGCGAATCGCCCAACGGCACTGCGTTGAACTCCTCGCCGGTGTCGGTGTGAACCCACTTTCCAGCAAGACTGGCCAAAGGTGACTTCGCTGAGCTGCTGGTCGCCGGCGCGGTCGTATCCGGTACGATGCTGGTGGTTGCCAAGCCGGGGTCGTCGTCCGTCTCCTTGCCGAAGGAAACAACACCCGACATGAACAGCGCTGTTCCCCCGACAGCCACGAGACCCAACGCAACCAACACCGCTACCATCGGCGCGCTGCTCTTGCGCGGCGGCGCGGGGCTGGCCGCCATCGTCGCTGGTTGCGCTGTAATCGTGCCCGGTCGAGCGGCCTCGTAGGGAGCATTGGGATACCCTCCTTGAGAGGCTTGCTGGACCTGTGAGGGATGGGGCTGCTGGACCTGTGAGGGATGGGGCTGCTGCGCGCTGGGAAACGCAGCGGTTGCGGCGTGCGCGTTCGGAGCATAGCCCCCGAGCGGCGCGGTCGGAGCCCCCGCCTCGATGCGTGTCAGCGCCGACAAGAAGGCATCGCATCCGTCAAAACGCTGTTCGCGATCTTTGGCACAAGCTTGCTGCAGCACGACGTCGAGCACCGGCGGAAGGTCGGGCCTCAGGCTCAAGGCGCTGGGCAAGGGCTGTTCGACATGCAGCCGCAGCAGATCGTAGGTGTTGTCCGAATCGAACGGCATCTGTCCGGTCAACATCTCGAACAACATGATGCCCAGCCCGTAGATGTCGACACGGCGATCGAGATCGCGCTGTCCGCGAACTTGCTCAGGCGACATGTAGTTGAGCGATCCGATGATCCCCTGGGTCTTGCCCCTTCCTGCCTGGGCATCTTCTTCGGGCTTGGCGATGCCGAAGTCAGTTACCTTCACGACTCCGTCCTTGCCACGAATCAGAATATTCGCAGGCTTGAGGTCGCGGTGGATCACGCCTTCTGCGTGCGCAGCTCCAACCCCCGCCAACACCTGGCGAAAGATGCCCAACACCTCGGTCAGCGGCATCGGTGTTCCGCTGTGCTTCTGCTTCTGAATGACGTCTTCGAGGTTGGTGCCCTCGACGTACTGCATCACCAACCAGAGTCCGGTCTCATCGGCAACCACGCTCTTGAGGTGCACGACGTTGGGATGATCGATGCGGGCCAAGGCGCGGCCCTCCGCCATGGTGCGCTCGCGCACGTCCGGGCGGTGGGCAATCTCGGGGCGCACGGCCTTGAGCACGACATCGACGTCGGTATGCAGCGAGCGGGCGAGATAGACGATTCCCATCCCCCCTTCACCGAGCACGCGCCCGAGGGTGTACTTGCCGTCAACTATCGTGGGCGCTCCATCTTGAACGCCAGCAGGGGACTCAGGGATGGTGGGGCTGACGTTGGGCGACCCCATCGTAGCCCCACACCCGGTGCAGAACTGTGACCCTTCTGGTACCCCCGCCTGACATCGCGGGCATTGCCTCATGGGCCTCATCTTAGCGCCAGGTTCCATCCCTTCACCACCAAGAACGATGGCAGCTGCTCGGCAGCAGCCGAACACGACGCCCCTCAACCTGCCGGAGCACTTCGATAAGTTTGACGCAGTGCGTGCGAAGTCGCTGTGGCGGAGCAATTGCCGACGGTGCGTATCGTATTACGCACCGGCCCCTCCAAGTTGTCGGTATTCCTGACAGCGAGGTAGGCACGAGTCTTGCGAGGCGGGGCACAATGGACCTCAATGTGCAAAGCGCTTCAAAGCCAGTGACGCAGAGTCGAAAGCACAGCCGAACGCCGGACAACCCGTCCAGCATCCTCGGTGACGCACGAAGCGCGCGCATTTTGGCCAAGACCATCTACCGTGAGCTCCGCGCTAATGGGATGGAAGAAGCCGACGTCATCTCCATCGCGACGGCCCTTCTCGGCCAAGCTGCCTCCGACATGAAGGCTCGCTGAACGACCAACTTGTGTGATGGACGAGCCACCATCATTGCGCATGGTGGCAGGGGATTGCTAAGGTCGGGCTGGCGTGCGAGTCTGCGCGCCAGCAAGCCGTGAGGACTTCCCCTCGGCGGGGACCCGAGTCCGAGATGATCTCGATCGTCATCAGCGAGAAGGGTGGCGCAGAGCGCCGCGAGAACTACGACCAAAACGAGATCACCATTGGGCGCGTAAAGGGCAACGATGTGCTCTTGCCCAAGGGCAACGTCTCGAAGCGGCACTCGAGGCTCATCGTCCGTGACGGCCGCTTCATCGTCACCGATCTGAAAAGCACCAACGGTACCTACGTCAACCATCGTCGCATCACCCACGCGACCTTGGTGCGCGAAGGTGACCGGATATACATTGGTGACTTCGTTCTGCGCATCGAGGGCGAGGAAGCGGCCCACAGCGATGCGCCGGGTTCGCCGCCGGCCCGCGAGCCGACCACCGGCCACTCCAACCGAAAGCCCACGCCCCCTTCATCGACGGGCAACAGCACTTCTGCGCCGGGTGTTCAGCGCCGCAATCAAGACGACATCGTCAGTCACTTCCCCATCGAGAACGACCCTGACGACTCATCACCAATCATCGATGTGCCTGCCCCGCCCCGCGTACCTTCAGGCCTACGGGCGAGCTCGACCGGAACCGGACCAGCGGTGAGCAGCCTCGATGCCCCTCACACCACCGACGGGTTCGGGCCGCCAACTGGCACATCCAGCCCGGGCTCGGCGGTGTCCAGCTCCGACCCCCATACTCCAGTAGTGGCAGCGAGCAGCCATCCGGGCGTCGAGAACGCCAAGCGCCTGGCCCAACGCAATTGCCTGGAGCGCTTGCTGGTCGCGATGGAGGAAGAGCTCGGCGAGGCCAGCCTCGCTGGCGAGGTTGACGATGCCCTAGTCGAGAAAGTCGACGCAACCCTCGAAGCTCAGCTGACGAAGCTCTCGGAAGCGGGGCCCTTGCCCGGCGAAGTGGAGCTAGATTCTTTGCGCGAGGCAGCACGCCGCGAGCTGCTCGAGCTCGGTCCGATCGGGCTACTCCTCAAAGACGAGAACATCAGCCAAGTCCGGGTCATGCAGCGCGAAGTCGTCGTGCACCGGCGCGGCCGCCGCGTGCTCCAACACGGCCTGGGTTGCTTTGGCACCGACGCCGGCGTGGCTCGCGCCCTCAAGCGCATTTGCGTGGAGCTCGGGCAAGCACTCGCCGACGGTGAGCAATACGTCTCTCGCAACCTCGATGATGGTCGCGAGCTCTTCGCGGTGTGTCCGCCCGCCTCAGCGCAAGGCCACATGCTGGTCCTGAAGCGGCCACAGCGCACGAGCATGAGTCTCAACAGCTTGGTTCGCAGCGGCGCCATTTCTCGAGGAATGGCTACACTGCTGACCCATTGCGTGATGGCGCGCGCAAACATCCTGGTCACTGGCGCACCCGATAGCGGGGCCAACGAAATCATCGATGCCCTCGCTGCTGCGGTTCCTGTGGGCCGGCGCGCGCTTTGGCTTCTCGACGAGGGCGACCCGCTGCCAGACCAACCCAATGTCGCACCAATGACGCTCGGTTCGAGCAGCGAGGAGCGGTGCGAAGCGCTCGCCGCAGCCTGGCGACTTGCCCCGGACTACATCATCGCTCCCCCGCTGGCCGGAGAGAGCTTGTGCGGGCTCCTGGATGCTGTTTCACGGGGCGCAAGTGGCGTCATCATCTCCGCCACCGCTGGCACGCTGCGGCATGCTGTGGCCCGTCTGAGCGCCGATCTGTCCGCGTCGCGCCCCGGTCTCAACATTGAAACCGCCCGCGAGTGGCTCGGATCTGCGGTCGATCTCGGTCTCGAGCTGGCACGCCCGCGAGACGACCGCCTACGGGTGGTTCGGCTGGCGGAGTTCAGAGGTGGCAGCCATCAAACGAGAGTGCGGGACATTTTCTCCTTCGCGTATCACCGCACGGCGGCGGGTGGCTCGATCGAAGGTTCGTTCTATGCATCCGGGACGATTCCCCGAATCGTGGAAGATTTAGCCGCGCGAGGCATGCCCCTCGACACGACGATTTTCCGGCGTCATCCTTCCGCTTAGAGGCTTGTCATGGCGATTCGCACGATCCTGCACTATCCGAATCCGGTGCTGCGGCAGAAAGCGCGGCGAGTCGAGACGATCGATGACGAGATTCGAACGCTCGTCCAAGACATGGCCGAGACCATGTACGCGGCCCCAGGTGTCGGACTCGCCGCGCCTCAAATCGGAGTGGATCTACGCGTTTTCGTGATCGACATCGCCGGCGAGGATGATCCAAGCATGTTGCGCGCGTTCATCAATCCCGAAATCACGCACCACGAGGGAACACAGGTGTTCTGTGAGGGATGCCTCTCTTTCCCCGAGATTTCGGAGGACGTCGAGCGATTTGCGACAGTGACCGTGCGAGCCCAAGATGTCGATGACAACACCTTCGAGCTCAGCGCCGAAGGGCTGTTGGCGGTTGCCATCCAGCACGAGAATGACCACCTCGACGGCAAGTTGATGATCGATCACCTCGGGGTGCTGAAACGCCGCATCGTGCACCGCAAGATGCTCAAGCGCCAGGCGTCCTAGTCAGCACCGCGTCTGGCCCGAGTGGGCTACCCATCTCGGCGACAGGACCACCCCCATAGCCGTTTCTCGCTAGTCCTTCTCAGGATAGGCTACCGCACCGTAGACGTAAGCATCCTGACCGCACACCTCCCAGCGTGGGTCGATGATGCAAGGCGCGTCAGCTGGTGTGTCCGGTCCAGCCCAGTCAACTGCCCCAGCCCGGCCGCGGGGTCCCAGCAGCTTCGGCGCGATGAAGGCATGCAGCTCGTCGGCGATACGCCCCGCTAGCAGGCTACCTGCCAGCTCAGCGCCTCCTTCGAAAAGTACCGACACGATGCCGGACTCGCCCAGCTCCGCCAGGGCAGCGGCCACGTCTACCCGGCCTTCGGTGCTCTTCGAAACACTCAACACCGTGCAACCGGCGGCGGAGAGTGCATCTTGCTGCTCTTCAGGTGCATCCGGACCGGCGATCACCCAGGTGGGCACCTCTTGGGCGGTCTCCACCAATCGTGAGCTCAGCGGCAACCTCAGCTTGGTGTCGAAGATCACACGGGTGGGGCCTCGGGCGGCCAACAGCAGCGCCTCATCCCGAACGGTCAGTCGTGGATCGTCACTCAAGGCTGTACCAATGCCGACGGCGACCGCATCGTGCATGGCGCGCAGTTGCTGGACTTTCACCCTTGCCTCAGGGCCAGTCACCCACTTGCTTTCGCCGCTGCGCGTTGCGATGCGACCGTCGAGTGACAGGGCGAGCTTGAGCGCGACCTGCGGACTGCCGGTGATGATGTACTTGCTCCAGGCCGCGATCAGCGCCCTTGCTTCGGCGCCAGCCACGCCGACTTCGACGTCGAGCCCTGCCTCTTCGAGTCGCTTCGCACCACCGCCGGTAACATGCGGATTGGGATCGACGCAGCCCACGACCACGCGCTTGATCCCTGCCTTCAAGATTGCATCCACGCAGGGGCCCGTTTGGCCTTCGTGATTGCAGGGCTCGAGGGTGACGAAGATGGTGCCTCCATCAGCCGCTTCACCAGCAGTTTCGAGCGCGACGATCTCGGCATGCTCGTCCCCTGCCTCGGCGTGAAACGCTTTGGCAATGATCTCGCCGTCCTTGTCTAACACCACCGCACCGACTGGAGGGTTTGGCGAAGGCCGCGCGCTGCGGGCCAGCGTGATCGCCTCGCGCATCAGCTTGAGGTCGGCTTCACGGTCGGAGGAGCTCATGATCAGATCACGTCGTGGTTGCTCGACGGCCGTTCAATGCGCATGCGTGCGAGCGGAAAAAGCGGGATCAAGCTTTCGTAGCCGATCTGTTCCAGGTTGCAAACTGCTAACGATATTTCGGCAATGAGGCTATTGGTCGCGCAAGCGCGAAAGCACCAATGCCGCATTGGTTCCACCGAAGCCGAATGAGTTGCTCAGAGCGTGCTGCACCGACCGCGACCGCGACTGATTTGCCACGAACTCGAGTGGGCATTCAGGATCTTGCTCCTGCAAGTTGAGGGTCGGGGGGACCTGTCCGTGCTTGATCGTCAGCGCACAGATGGCGGCTTCCATAGCGCCTGCTGCGCCGAGCAGGTGACCCATGGCGCTCTTGGTCGAGCTGACCCACAAGTGCTTGTCGAGAGCGTGTTGAGCGAAGAGGGTGGCGATCGCGTTCGACTCCTGCACATCGCCTTGAGGCGTCGATGTGCCGTGTGCATTGATGTAGTCGATTTGGGCAAGATCGAGCTTCGCAGCGTCGATTGCCATCCGCATCGCGGCGATCGCTCCGCGCCCATTGGGCGCTGGCTGGGTGATGTGGTGGGCGTCGCAACTTGCACCGTAGCCGCTGACTTCGGCATAGATGTGAGCGCCACGTGCGCGCGCGTGGGACAGCGACTCGAGCAGCAAAGTGGCGGCGCCCTCCCCCATCACAAAACCATCCCGACCTTTGTCCCAGGGGCGGCTCGCTTGCTCTGGTGCGTCGTTGCGCCGGGACAGGGCATACATCGCCGCAAAGCCCGCCACACCCAGACCGGTGAGTGTCGCTTCGGCACCTCCGGCCAACATGATCTCGCTGCGGCCCGCGCGAATCCAGTCGAGCGCATTACCGATGGCGTGTGCGCTGGATGCGCACGCGCTGGTCGTGCAGTAGCTGACCCCTTGGAGGCCCAAGTCCATCGCGACTTGGCCAGCCGCGAGGTTCGCGATCACTTGGGGAATGAAATAGGGGCTGACCTTCCTTGGGCCCCGATCACGCAGCGTGTGGGAGTACTTGGTGATGTACTCGAGACCGCCGAGCCCCACACCGATGATGGTGCCACACTGCTCGCGATCCGCGTCGCTCAGCTCGATGCCAGCATCAGCGATGCACGCCCTCGAGGCAACGAGCGCCATCTGCGAAAAGCGGCCGGTCTCTTTGAGCTGTTTCTTGGACAGCTGCTCGCGGGGAGCGAAATCGGAGCATTCAGCCGCGATGCGAACAGCGGAGTCGCCAGGATCGAAGAGCGAAATGGGCCCAACGCCGCTCTTGCCCTCGAGCAAACAACGCCACGTCGTATCGGTGTTCGGCCCGCAGGGGCTTACTAGGCCGATACCAGTAACGACCACCCGTCTCACAGGCGATGCTCAGCCCTTGGTCTTGGCGTTCTTTTGGATGTAGTCGATTGCGTCCTGGACGGTGCGGATCTTCTCGGTGTCCTCGTCCGGGATGTCGATTTCGAAGACGTCTTCGAAAGCCAACACGAGCTCGACCAACCCAAGGGAGTCAGCGCCGAGATCGTCGATGAAGGTGGAATCTGCTTTGATGTCCGCCTCGTCGACATCGAGCTGCTCGGTGATGATGCGTTTGACCTCAGCGGTGATGTCACGTTCCGCCATGGTTGTGGCTCCTGGTAAAAAAAACGATCCGGGAAAGTGTGTGTGGGAGGTCCTACTACCCGATCAGCGGAGGTTTTGCACCCACAAAGGACCAACGCGCTGCGTCACTCAGGCAGAGCCAGCCGCCTTTGATCACACGTACATACCACCGTTCACCCGAAGGGTCTGACCGGTGATGTAGCCTGCCTCGTCGGAGCAGAGGAAGGCCACCGCGGCGGCTACGTCGGCAGGACTGCCTATACGGCCGAGCGGAATAGCTCCTTGAAGCTGTTCACGGGCTTTGTCTCCGATGGCTGCAGTCATGTCGGTTTCGATGAATCCCGGCGCAACGGTGTTCACCGTGATGTTCCTACTCGCGTACTCACGCGCCAAGGTCTTGCACATGCCCAGCAGCGCTGCTTTTGACATCGCGTACGCAGTTTGCCCCGCATTGCCCATTTCGGCCACCACGCTGCTGAGCAGGACGATACGGCCGCTGCGCGCCCGCATCATCGACTTGAGCGCGCCCTTGGCACAAGCGAGCGTGCCTTTGACGTTGACTGAAAGAACCTTGTCCAGGTCTTCTTCTTTGACGCGCAACAAGAGGCCATCGATGGAGATGCCAGCGTTGGCCACCAGGATGTCCAACTTGCCCAATCTCTTGGCAATCGCCGCCACCTCGGACTCAGCCTGTTTCATGTCCGACACGTCGAAACCGACGATCTCGGCGCTCCCTCCCGCACCGGTGATGGTGTCGGCGACGCGTTGTGCAGCGGCTTGCCCACGAACGTAATTGATGACCACATGCGCGCCGCGGGCGGCGAGCGCTTCGCAAACTGCGCTGCCAATCCCACGCGATCCTCCAGTCACCAACGCTACTTTCTCTTTCAACTCGAACATCTGATCACCCGCTGCTTTCTTCCGAGCCGACGAACGCTTGTATCTTGTCGATGCTGCCTGAATCGCACACGCTCAAAACCGAGATGCGCTTGTCGATACGCTTGACTAGGCCCGCCAGCACGCGGCCGGGGCCGATCTCGACGGCACGGTCGATGCCCAGCTCATGCATGCGCTGAATCGTGCGAACCCATTGCACGGGTCGATCGACCTGCTCGAGCAGCGAAGCGCGCAC
>CAZRGL010000081.1:0-16974 GCA_964599485.1 uncultured Polyangiaceae bacterium | reverse complement strand
GGGGGGGGCTGTCTTTGGACTTCGCGTCCACGTTCGACAAAACCGGAAATGCTTGGGCTTGCAGATCCGCCGCGTCGAGCGCCTCGGAGAGCTGGGCCCGAGCCGGCGCCATGAGCGCACAATGAAACGGCGCACTCACCTTGAGAGCAATGGCTTTGCCGCCGCGCTCGCCAACCAGCTCAGAAGCGCGCTGAACCGCCTCGGCATGGCCTGCGATCACAGTCTGTCCGGCCGCATTGAAGTTCGCCGGGCTGATCACCCAGCCTTCCTGCTCACCGTCTACCGTGGCGCAAATCTCCGCAACGACCTCGCCGTCGAGGCGCATCACGGCTGCCATCGCACCCACCGTCGGCGCCACTGCTTTTTGCATGGCTTCGCCACGTGCCCGGGTCACGCGCACTGCGTCAGCAAGACTGAGGGCACCGGCAGCGAACAGGGCGCTGTATTCCCCCAGAGAGTGCCCCGCCGCGCACGCGGGTTGCGGCAGGGACGGGAAACGCTCCCGAATCGCTGCCAGCACCGCCGCGCTCGTCGTCACGATGGCCGGTTGGGTATTGGCGGTGAGTGTCAAGCGGTCCATCGGACCGCCGAAAATGAGCCCGGACAGATCTTCGGCAAGCGCTTCATCAGCTCGAGCGAAAACGGCGCGGGCTGCCGCGGACGTCTCGTAGAGCTCCTTGCCCATGCCTACTGTCTGGGAACCTTGACCAGGAAATAGCCAGGCGATTGACATCGCGTTCTCCATGCGGTTGGGGATTGCTGGCTACCACGTCTCGGAGCGTAGGTGTGCACAATGCGCACGATCGAGCACGCAAAAGAGCGAGCCGCTGGACCCAGATCTGCGCAAGCCATGCTTGGGTCCGCAGCCCTCCCATGGCATGAGGCCACGCAGTGTCGTCGCCCTATCACAAGCATCGAGGTCGCCGCTTGCAGGCGCGCGGCATAGGCCCTAGCGGCGGCGGTGATGACGACCCACCAAGCTCGTCCCGCGGGCGCCCGCTCGGAAAGTTCACTCAACATCGCCGCATGAGCGATCTGCGGCAACTTCTGCACCAACATCCGAAGGGCTTCACGCTCTCGGAAATCGCCGCCCACCTCAAGGTGACGACGCGCTCGGCGCGACGCTATCTCGAGGAGCTTCGAGGTGATTTGGAGGCGGTGCCCGAGCGGCCCAGCGGACAGAAACGATGGCGCATCCCGGCGATCGATCTGCCGCGCCGCGTCGCATTGCGGCGAACCCAAGCGTACGCATTGTTGGCCGCCCAAGATCTGTTCGAGCCCATGCGCGGCACTGCGGTGTTCGAAGAGATCGACTTGGTGGCCGAGGCGTTGCTCGGCGTAGCCAGGCGCCCAGGCCGTGGCCCCAACGCAGGGGTAGCCCCGGCGCGGCTCGAGCAGCGCTTTCGTTATGTTCCGTTTGCGCCGAAGGACTACCGAGAGCGCAGCGACGACCTCGACAATCTCTTTCACGCGGTCGCCGATCTGCGCGTCTTGTCGATTCGCTACCCGCGCGAAGATGGTGCTGGCACCCAACGCTTACGCATCCACCCTTACGCATTGTTGCTCTACAAGGAGGCCATTTTCACGGTGGGCCTCGATACCGACAGCGAACAACTACGCACCTTCCAATTGGATCTGCTCACTGACGCCGAGCTCATGGGAGAGGAGCGTTTCGAGCTGCCGTCGGACTTTCGAGTCGACGACTTCGTTCAGGGGCAGTTCGGGCTTTGGCGAGCTGACGAACAGAACTTGAGGACGGTCGTCATCGACTTCGATCCACGGGTCGCCCAAGAGCTCCGCAGCCGACGGCTGCACCCGACCCAGTGCTTTTCACAGAATCCCGATGGCAGCCTGCGCTTGTCGCTCCAACTCAGCAACTTGTCCGAGATCGGCGCATGGGTGCTGGGGTTCGGTGCCATGGCAGTGGTGCGTGAGCCCGTCGAGCTACGTGACCGAGTTCGGCAACAGCTCGCCGAGGCAGTAGCACGTTACGATTCGGCTGGCTGACCGCTGGACCCAGCCGGTCAGCGTTTCACGCTCATCGAAGCTACGACGTGGCTGCGCTTGGTGCGGTAGCGGTGGTAGTACTGCAACACCTTGAGCACGTAGCGCTGCGTCTCTTTGTAGGGCGGAATGCCGCCGTAGCGGACGACCGCACCTTCGCCCGCGTTGTAGGCCGCGATGGTGAGCTCTAGGTCACCGTTGAACAAGTTGGCCAGCACACGCAGATACCGGGTGCCCGCGAAGATGTTCAGGCGCGGATTGAAAGAGTCGCGGATCTGCATGCGCATCGCCGTCTCGGGGATCAGCTGCATCAGACCTTGGGCGCCGGCGCTGCTGACTGCGCGCGGGTCATAGTCGCTCTCGACTTTTATCACCGCCCGCACGAGCTCTTGAGGAATCTGGTAGAGCGTCGCCGCTTGCAGGATGTGGTCGTCGTAGCGCGAAAACCGCTCGATCGAACGGTCGGATGGAGGCACCGGAGTGACCTTTCGTCGGGACCTGCGCTTGGTAGACTTCGTCTTGAGATAGAGCTTGGCGCCGCGGCGGCGCCGATTCGAAAAGTGCGTGACCCCGTCAGCATCGGTGTAGACGTAGATGTCCGCGCTGGCTGGCGTCGGCAAACCGCAAACCACACAGACCCCTAGAATTGCCAAGAGCCGCGGCAGCACCGCAAGATGGGTGCGCCAACGGAGCGCGCGCCGACGTTGGTCGTTTGGGTTGGCGGGCCTCATGTGTCGATGGTCTCTCGCAGATGGGTCTGCGTGGCTCATGGTAGCAACAGACCGTGCTCGGTTGCCATTCCCTGACACCAGGCACAAGCTGCAGCTGGTGCGCTGCACGCCACTGAAAGCGGCAGCCATGGCGAAATGACGCGCGGTCCATTACCGTCACAGCATGGAACCGGGGCGAATTGCGCTGCTCGTCGCTGTGGCGGGCTTCGTCGTGTACTTGCTCTCACGGTTGCTCATCGGCCGCGGCCCCAGGCGAGAGCCCGTAAGCGAGGGACAGCAGCGTCGGGCACAGCGACGCGAGCAGCGACTGATCAGCAAGATTGAGCGCTTGCCTGCGAGCTCACGCCAACGAATTCACGCTGCCGTCGGCGACATGCTCCAAGACGCCGCTAACGCCGACGACTCGTAGACCGTACCGCTGTCACCGCGGCCAAAATGACGTGGGTAAGCCTCCCGCCCCCATCAAGGCGAGCGCGTCCATCAGCAGCGCAACGGTCACGTGCACCAAGAACCCTGAGTAGATGCTGCGGGTTCGCATCGATAATGAGCCGAGCGCGACCCCAGCCAAGAACGCCACAGACGACTCCAAATAGGGCTTGCCGTAGTGGATCATCACGTACGGCACGCACATCGCAAAAATCGCACCGCTGCCCAGATTGCGGCGCAGCGGCGTGAGCATGAACCCGCGGAAAAACACCTCCAAAGCGAAGAACTGGGCGATGTACATCGACTCCCAGACCATGAGGTCGAACCACGACCGCGAGCACTTCTTGTAGAACGGGTAGTAGTTGGCAAAGTCCGGTGAGCGCGAGACAACGAAGACGCAAGGGATCACGACCAACAAGCAAAGCCCGTAGATCCACGCGTGTTTGAGCAGGCCGCGCGTTCGCAAGCCCATATCGAGCATGCTGTCGCGTCGAAACAGCAGCTTCCACGCGGCAAGCGGAATGACCGTATAGCCAACGACACGGGTAAATGCCCACCAACCATATCCGTACAGCTCACCATAGAACCGCACATCGATGTACTGACCCCAGCCCCCAGGGGCGGCTCTCTGGGCGCGCTGGGTTTCGAGCAACCAGGGCCTGATGTAGGCACCGAAGAAGCGGTTGCCGCCGTAGTACTCTTGCGCCGTCAATACGAGGGCAACGATCGCGAACAACGCCCAGGGTCGGTAGTCGTACTTGCCCGCCTGGCGCATCTGCTGGCGATAGTCGGTAGCCTCGTCGTCGAGCTGCTGCCATGTCTGGCGAAAGAACAGCCATAGCAGCGGCGCCAGGGCCACATATGCGATGATTGGCAACGCGCTTTTGGCTAGAGCGCCCAGCACGCCATCGATGCCCGGAATGCCGAGCGACGATCGTGGGCCGGCGGCCGACAGCAAGAGCGCAAGGGAGGTCATGTCCCGCTGTCAACCTCGGGTTTCATGGCGATGGCCGCGTCGAGCCGCGCCAACGTAGTCGTCTTGCCGAGCAGCTCCATTACTTCGAAAATCCCTGGTGAGAAGGTGCGCCCCGTGAGCGCCACGCGCGCAGGCTGAGCAATCGCGCCCAGTTTGAGCTCGCCTGCCTCAGCCCATGCTTTGACGCTGTCCTCGAGCCGACTAGCCGTGAAATCGCCGTCCTCTGCAAGCAGCTGACGGAGCGGCGGCAAATGCGCGGCACGCTCGCTCAGCAGGAACTTCTTCTTGGCCTTTTCGTCAAAAACCAAGTCATCGGAGAACAGCCAATCGACGCTTTGTGCGGCCTCGACGAAGCTGCGCGCCCGGGGACGAATCGACGGCAAGACGGACTGCAGCCTTGCGGAGTCTATCTGGCCGTAGCGCTGTTCCAACAGGGGCGTGAGCTGGGCCAAGTAGGCCTCTTCACTGGTCAGCTCCTCACTCTTGAGGTGCTCGAATGCGGTTGCGCTCAATTTGTTTGGATCGAAGCGGCCGTCGGAGCGATTGCAGCGCTTCCAGTCGAATGCGTCCACCAACTGCTCGAGCGAGAACACCTCTTGGTCGCCAAACGACCACCCGAAGCGTGCAAGGTAGTTGAGCAAGCCAGCCGCAGGCACGCCTTGATCACGGTACTCGCCCACGCTCACCGCGCCGTGGCGCTTTGATAGCTTCGCCCCCCCTTTGCCCAGCATCATCGGAAGATGCGCGAATTGTGGCGGCTGATGGCCAAGCGCTCGGTATAGCTGCACCTGGATCGGTGTGTTGATCATATGGTCACGGCCCCGCGCCACCAGGGTAATGCCCATGGTGATGTCGTCGACGACACAACCCAGGTTGTAGAGCGGCACGCCATCTGAGCGCATCAGCACCACATCCTGCTGGGCAGCATTGGGAACGCGCTGTTCACCGAACACCAGATCCTCGTAGCTGGTGTGCCCCTCCGAAGGCGTCTTGAGCCGCACCACGAAGGGCTTGTCAGCAGGCCAGTCCTCCGAGCCCTTGTCGCGCCACCAGCCCGGATAGACGAAGCGCGCTTTGGGATCTTTGGCCTTGAGCGCGGCGCGAGCTGCGGCGAGCTCTTCCTTGCTGGCGTAGCAGCGGTAAGCATGCCCCGATTCGATCAGCCGCTCGACATGCTCTTGGTAGATGGCCAGCCTGTCCATCTGCTCATAGGGCCCATGCTCACCGCCCACCTCCGGGCCCTCGTCCCAGTTGAGGCCGAGCCAGCGCATGTCGCGCAAAATGACCTGTCGGTTGGCTTCGGTGCTGCGCTCGCGATCGGTGTCCTCGATGCGGAGAACGAAGACTCCGCCCGTCTTACGCGCCCAGAGCCAGTTGAAGAGCGCTGTGCGGCCACCACCGATATGCAGGTAGCCGGTCGGCGATGGGGCAAAGCGCAAGCGTGGGCGGGACGTGTCGACCATGCGGCGGCGTCTACTACATCAGCAGCGCGGCAAACAGCACCACGACGAGCAGAACGACGACCACCACACCCACAATCGTCGCCACCTCTTTGATTTGTGTGCGCCGAAAAGCGGCTCGCATGTGCTGGCGTGATACCCCTTCGGTGTCCCCCATGATCAGGAACTCAGCACCAGGCACGGGCTGGCTCGCTCGCAACCCTCCATCAATCTGGTGCGCCTCAGCCAGCCGCTTGCTGGCTTCCAAGGTCTGACCACTGCTGGCCAACATGGCCGCCTCGTGGGCGAGCTCGGCCGCACGCTTGGCAGCCTGTGCGAATTCGTCAGCCCGCCGCGCTACCTCGGCCAGGCGGTGGGCCTCAGCGGGGTAGTTGCTGGAGGCGAGACCCGAAAATGGCGAAGCGGAAGGCACCGGGGAGACCGATAGCGGAGCAGGGATGGCCACCGGCGCAGCGCTATGCGGCGGCGCGGGTGTCGAAATCGGCCCGGGACCTGCCAAGACCGGCGTTTGACCATCTGAGCTCGGCTGCAACACCGGGGTTTGACCATCAGAGCTCGGCTGCAAGGTCTGGGGCGGCGGCGGCGTGCTCGGCGGCAGCGGAGGTACATCCGGATCGGGCGGTGCTACGACGCCGGGCCGCTCGGCGCGCTTTCGATCCGCATCCAGCAGCATCCGCACGCGACGACGCTCTTCGGACAGTTGCACGGTGGCGTCACCGTCATCAGCATCGTCGCTGTCCTCGATCCGCGGCTTGTTGCCGGGCACAGTGGTCAGCTGTGACTCTTCCTTTTGCTCGGGCGGTGGCTGTGAGCCGCCTTCGAGCTTTCGTGTGGGCGGCTCGACCGACGGTATGCGAGGTCGCGCACTCGAACCTCGCTGGGGCAGCTTCGGGAGCTTGCCATCCGACTTCTGGATGAGCGTAGGACCATCCTCTCCCCAGTCGATCTCTTCGTCTTGATCCCCATGCTGCCCGGAGCCCGAGCCCAACGCACGGGGCGTCGCATCGCTGATCGGGTGGTCCGGTCTCGTGGCGTCTTGGGGTGGACTGGACGAAGCCATCGGCACCGGGCGCTCATCCTTCGCGCTCGTTGCAAACTCACCTACGACGGCCCGCTCGAACCAGCGCATCTGTCGCATCGCGTTGCGCCGGACAAAACGCCCGAGCGAGCTCTGGTTGCCATCCCGATAGCCATGAACCATCAGCCATTGGTCCAACCGGCCGCCGAGGTCGGCTGCACTCTGAAAACGCTTGGCAGCGTCCTTTTGCAAGCATTGCTCGACCACCTGCACCAGGGCCTTGTCAATTTTGGGACGTAACTTCTTGAGATCGGCAGGGTCGGCATCCGTGATGGCACGCATCGCTTCCAAATCGTTGGTTGCCTGCCAGGGCCGCCTGCCGCTGAACAACTCGAACAGGACGACGCCGAGCGCAAAAATATCCGACCGAGCGTCAATCGGCTGACCATGAACTTGCTCGGGCGACATGTATTGGGGCTGACCCTTGAGCAAGCCGGTCAGGGTCTTGGTGAGACGCTGCTTTGCTTTGGCGATGCCAAAGTCTGCGATCTTGACCTCGCCGCGGAACCCCAGCAGCACATTTCCCGGGGTTAGGTCGCGGTGAACCAAATTGAGATGCTCACCCGTCGAAGAGCGAAGGCTGTGGGCCTCAGCCAGGCCCGCACACACACAGCGCGCCAAATAGACGACCATTCGCTCGCTGAACTTCTCCCCGGTCTCGAAGACCGTCTTCATCAACCTTTGGAGCGAAACGCCGCGAACGAGCTCGACCGCCAACCAAGGCCCATGCTCATCGCGACCCCAGCCAACCACCTCGACCACATGTGGATGCTTGAGCGCTGCGGTCATCCACACTTCGTCGCGAAACATGTCCACGAAAGCAGGATCGTCGGCAATGTGAGAATGAAGCCGTTTGACTGCAACGAGCTCGCCTTGGCGGGCCCCTTCACTCACGCGACACAGCTCTACCCGCGCGGTCGTGCCAACCGCGATCTCTGCGAGCAGCTCGGACCGAAGCTCGCCTTGCGTGGGCTCATTGCGCACCACGCCTGAAGCTTACCAGCCCTCGCGCCTCGCAGTAGAATAAGCCTCAACTGGTGGCGGCCGCAAAGGCCTCACCGATCCCAGACGGAGATGCTTTGAAGTGCACGTCGAGGTGGTCGCCGCGGGTGCGGATGGCCGCCACGTTCATCACGGGGGTCACCACCGCTAGCGCGCGTCTCACGGTCGGATTGCTCGCCAGCTTGGGCACCTTCATCAAATCGATCACGACCCGGTCATCCTTGGCATCCACCAAGGCCTCGGGGCGCTTGGGCATGTATGCAACCAAATTCCCCGGCTTGGACAAATCGAGCGCACCGGACTTGATGAGGCCTGCCACGGGCGTGTCCTCACCGTCCAGCACCTCGAGGTCCATGTCGGCGATGCGCGCAGTGACCCGCGCCTGTTCAGCAGTAACGTCGAGCTCCTCGACGTAGACCGTGAGCCGCGCGCGGAGCGTCGAACCCATGGCGCGCACCGTCGCGGCCAACCGCAAACCGGGCGGAGCCGCCTCGATGACCACGTCTTTAGGCGCTTTTTTCCCCTGACCCAGCTCACGAGCAAAATAGCGCAGTGTGTCGAGGGGCACGCCGAAACGCAGTCCTATGGCTCCCTTGAGCGCGCGAACGATCTCCTCCGGGTGTGACTTGAGGTAATCAGTGGCGGCCGCCAACAGGACTTTAGGATTCGGCTTGGGCATGGGCGGGCTACGATCGCCTGAACCACCACAACATTGCAAGAGCGTTTGCAGCGCCAGCCATTTGAAGACCATGGAAAGGCGGCGACAGTTGCAGTAGGAACGCAGTGCGCGCTTCACGAGCCGAGGAGGACCATGTCGTTGAAAGACACCGTTCGCTGGGTGCGTTCCGAATGGGGGATCGTAGCCAAGGGGCACGAAATGTCCACGCAGGAGCGCATTCGTTGGCTGCGACAATGGGTACCTTTCGGCGTGCGCACCATCGCTTACGGAACCCTATCGTTGACGCTGGGACCGCTCACGCGGGACCACGCCGCGAGCCTCTGGGCCATGCGGAACTGGTGTCGCTCGACCATGAAGGGGCTGCGCCTGAGCGCACAGGCCAAGGGCCTCGAGCACATACCCTCCGAGGGAGGCTATGTATATGCGTGCAATCATCAAAGCTTGCTGGACATTCTGGTGCTCGGCGCCGTTCTGCCTGGGGACTTCAAATGGGCGGCGAAGCGTTCCATCATGAAAGTGCCGTTCTTGGGCTGGCATTTGCAGCTTGCCGGCCACGTACCGGTGGACCGGAAACGAGGAAAGTACGCTGCTTCTGAGGCCGTAGAACGCTTCGAGCACGTATTGAATGCAGGAAAATCACTCTTGATATTCCCGGAGGGCACACGCAGCGAGGATGGGGTCATCAAGTCCTTCAAGAGCGGTGGCTTCTACGCGGCTGTTCGTGCAAATCGGCCCGTGGTTCCGGTCGCGCTCGAGGGCACCTATCGGTTGATGGGAAAGCATGCAGTCGACACCGGCCAGATAGCCGATGCCCATGAGCGACACATTCGGGTGCAGGTCGGCGAGCCGCTCTGCCCACTGCAACAAGGTGATGAGCTCTCCCGAGTAGCCGATTTGCGCAGACGTGCTCATCGCGCGATCTTGGACATGCACGCGGTGCTCAAGGAGCAGTCAGAGCATGCGAGGACCGCCGCCCCGTGACCGCATGCACTCGCGTAGCGCTCACCGCCGCGCTGGCTCTGATTTGCGGCTGCCCCGCCGAATCTACACCGTCTTCTGCGGCCAGCCCGACCGCCGACAGCACGGCCACTGGCAGCGCCGTGGTGCCCGCCGTGGGGCTGGTGTTGCCACCGAGACGGAACTTCAACCCGAATCCACTCAACTTGCCTGCGCGTGCGCTGACGCTGAAGAAAGACCAGTTGGTCTTTGCCGTGCCCAAGCGGATCCTGGCCCAGGCGAAGCTTGGCTCGACACTGATATTGCGTGCCGCAACGGTCCTGACGATGGACGGCGCCGAGGTCATCGTCCGGGTTGGCGACGGACCTAGCTACAACATCCACCCCGGTTACCTGATCGTACCGAAAGCGGGCCGCATGCGGCGCAATGCGCGCGTCATCGTCAACTATCGGGGCAAGCTACGACACGGAATCGTACGCAACGATCTGCGCAAGCGGGTCAGCATTCGCTACACGGACTTGGGTGTGAAGCGACCCAATCGCACGATCGCGGTCCGAAACGTGGGCCTGCTGCCTGCCGGCTTGCAGCCCGGCTCATTTGCAGTGTACCGCGCGGAGCACGAGCACAAGCACGTCCTGCTGGTCTCCTCGGCCAAACACCCCGACGAAGTGCGACGCTGGCTCGTGCTCGGGCACAACGGACAAGCCCGCATCATGGAAGAAGAGCAACTACGCGCCATGCCCGCGCGTTACGCACCGAAAGTCGGCACCGAGCTGCTGGTGACGTGGCGCGGTAGCATGGTTCCCGCAACGCTCCGACGTGTCGACAAACCCGGCTTGTTCACCGTGCGGCGCGCACGAGCCGGCGCCCCGTTCATCGTCGGCCCTGGCCAGATCATGCCGCGAGCGCGACCCGGGCCTGCGAAGCCTTGAGTGACGCTAGCGAAGCCTTGAGTGACGCTAGCGAAGCCTTGAGTGACGCTAGCGAAGCCTTGAGTGACGCTAGCGAAGCCCTGAGTGACGCTAGCGATCGACGGTCTGGCAGCCGATCACCACCTCGACCTTCGCGTCCACGTCACTCTTGAGCTGCTCACACGCCCCGCCGTAGAGCTGTACTTGCTTGTTGCCAGCAAGATAGTCCCAGCCTTCTTCGTGGTTGGCGTCACGCGCAACGGTAGTCGTTTCGCCGTTGCTGGTGATGGTGATGTTGACCGTGTCGAAGTCGGGCTGACCACCCTGCACCGAAGGAACGTCGAAAGAACAACTTATTGCCTCGAGGGCGATTGACTCCAGGGCTGCGTGCAGATCGACCGAGAAGTTGTCTACGTTGATCGAATACGCGCAGTCATCGGCAGCTTCACAATCAGCATAACGAGCGGTCCCTCCCGCTTTTGCGATGTTCGAGAGGTTGCCTGCATCCGCTGCCTTGTCACCGTCGATCACACCCAGCACGTAGGTTCGTACGGCTTGAGACAAGCCGCCCGCAGCCGCGTCAACTGCAAGTTGGATGTTGTTGGCGTCGGGATCTTCGCTCGTGTCACAGGACGTGGGCTTGCCATCGGTGAGCAGAATCACACTGCTGACCCCTGGGGAGCCTTGTGCAACCAAGCTTCCCACCGCACCCTCGAGGGCTGGAGCGAGGGGCGTGCCCCAGTAGAACTCGTCATCCGCCGTCGAGACCTGTGCCTTCATCTTCTCCAGCTGCAACTCATCCAGGGCGGCCATGCTGACAGGAAGCTGATGGTACTGGGTTGCGTCACAGCGAAGCGCTGGTCCCGGCAGCTCACCCGCCGCACAACCGCCGCAAGTGATGTAATTCGATGAGGTAATTTCACAGCAGGTGATGGGGGCGTCGCCCCAAGGGAACATGCTCACCGCCGTGTGGGTGTAGCCCGGCAGGCTGTCGAAAATGCTGAACAGCCCCGCCTTGGTCAAGGTCCAGCGGGTGTCCTCGCCCGAAACGTTCAAGTGCATGCTGCCTGACCGGTCCACCAAGAACAGCAGGTTGGATTGGGCGGGCTCGACCTCATAGACGCCAGTGGCGTCCGGACACACGGTCGGGCCGGGCGTGGCGACACCACCAGCGCCACCCTCAGGCTCAGGTGCTTCTGTTCCGCCGGAGCCACCCGCGGCGTCATTGGACTCCACTGATGCCGCCACCTCTTCTGCGTCGCCACAGGCGGTCAGAAGTGGTGCGGAGAGCAAGCAGGTGGCAATCACGCAAAAGTAAGCAGGTGTTCTCATCGGGGCACTCCTCCGCTCGGGCCAAAGTAAGCTTCTTGGCGCACAGTGTAGGTCTTGGTCGTGCGATATGCGATGTGTATGCCAATTGACTACACGCCCCCAAGTGGCTGAAATCACAGACGGCGTGCAGGCGCGCCGGATCATTAGCGATCCACTTCACTGGATCCAGTAGCTCAGTACAGCTCAGTCGCTGTCTGGAACGACTAGATGAGCCGCCAGCTCACGCAACGCCTGAGGCATCAGCTTGTCGTCTGCAACGCGCTGGATTTCCTTGCGCAGCGCTCTCAGCTCGCTGGGTAGCAACCATCTCAAACCTAGACCAATGAAGTGTTGTGAGAAGTTGGTCAGCACGGCCCGAATGAGGCTCAGGGCTGGAAAAGACAACAACGTCTCCAGAGCCGGCAAGCCCAGCTCGGTGGCGCCGCGCTCGAGCTGCTCGTCGAAATCCGAACGGCGGTGCTCGAGGACCTCGACAAAATGACCCACGTTGCGCTCTGCGAACAGTTGCATGCCCTCATCGGTCCAAACGGCCCAACACAGCTGCTCGAGCTCGTCGTCGAAAGCGAGACCGTAACGAAAACCGGAATCGAGCGTGAACACACCCAAGAAGTGCTGCCCGTCGACGCATTCCGTCTCGGACTCTTTGGCCAGTGCCACCAATCGTTCGCGTAGCGCCGCTTCGCTCATGGGTTCTTCGACATAGCAGCTCCGGCTCTTGGGCAGTAGCCACCAGCCAGGAGCCGCTTCAAATGGGGTGGCTTTGAGGACACGATCTAGCGCTGTGATGCGCTATGGTGAGCCGTGGCTCGGCTTGTTGAGCTGCCCGACAAAGGCAGGCTGATTGTCGCTTCGGACTTGCAAGGAAACCTTGCGGATTTCGACCATCTCGAGTCCATCTTCGAAGAGGCTGCCGTGCAACCCAACGGCGCTTGCTTGGTGCTGACCGGCGATCTCATTCATGGACCCGAAATCCCAGAGCGCAACTGGCCTGACTACCTGGGGAGCTACTTTCGTGCCGACTCGGCAACCTTGCTAGACCGCGCCGAAGCGCTCGCAAACCGGCACCCAGGCCGGGTGTTCTACCTGTTGGGCAACCACGAGCATGCCCATATCGGAGGACCAATCGTCAGCAAGTTCTTCGCCGACGAAGCCTTGCGCCTCGAACGTTGCATGGGGCCCGAGCGCAGCGCAGAGATTCGCCACTGGTTGCACAACTGGCCCTTGGTCGCAGTGGCACGCCACGCTGGTCTGGTGATGTTGCACGCGGCGCCCAACGCGGTGTTGCGCGACGCATCCGATCTCGAGAAGGTCCCCCTCATTCCGGGCGTGGGCCGCGAAGGAATGGTCGAAGGGGTGCTCGCAGAAATCCTGTGGGCACGTACCGCGAGCACCATCCGAGCGCGCGCCTTCATGGCCGCCATCGACGAACGCTTGCGCGTTGCCATCTACGGCCATGACGTGGCACGCAGCGGCTATGCAATCGACCGTGAGCCCTTGCTGTGCATCTCCTCGAGCTTCGGCTGTTTCGACGGCGACAAGCTGTATCTGGACTGGGATCTGGCACGAAAAGCGACCAGCGCGAGTCAAGTCGTCCAAGAAGGTTTGCGACCGATGTACCCCGACGAAAAACCCGTCTACCGCAAGCCTTTTTCCGACGAGCGTGGCCCGACCAGCGCCCCTCCCAGCAGTGCGTGAGCGCAGCTTCCTCAAACAGCAGTCGACCTCAACAGCGCGCCGTATCCCTCACGAAAGCTGGGATAGAGCAGCTCGAAGCCACTAGCCCGCAACAGGGCGTTGCTGCAATGCTTGCTGGTGGCCGTGCTGAAGGGCCCTGGCTCAGCCGGGACGAGCGCTGCCGCCGAGCAACCGAGTTGCGCGCAAAGCCAGGCCTCGACCCGGCCCAAAGGGCCCGGCTCATTGTCCACAGCGACGTAGCATGGAGCTGGATCGTCTAGGTTCATCAGGTGCTGCAACACCGCAGCGCAATCATCACGGTGGATTCGGTTTCGCAACGCTCGCCGATCGGCTCCCAAGGCTTGCCCACGGCGAATACGTGAGATCAGCCGCTCGCGGCCAGGCCCATAAATGCCTCCAAAGCGCACCACGACCGTCCGTTGCAGCGCTTTGTGGGCGAGCTGCTCGGCCTCGAGCAACACCCGCCCGGCAAACCCCTCAGGCTCGGTCAGCGACGATTCGTCCACGCGCTCACCCCTCCGCTGTCCATAAACCGCGGTGCTCGAGGCGAAGAACAGCCGGGCGTTCGGTTGCTCCGACAGCAGCTCGAGTAGGTTGGCGAGCCCATCGACATAAGCACTTCGATACGCTCGCTCTTCGTGCCGACCAGCAGCGACGAGATAGCAAACGTTGTCCAAGGGCGCGGCCAGCGCCTCAGCCAAGGCATCCTTCAGCTGCAAGCGTTGGGTCACGTCAGCGGCGCCAAGTTGTACGCGATCGAGATCGAGCAGCGCGTCGGGCGCCTGCCGGCTCACCGCCCAGAGCGCATCCCCTGCTGCTGACAGCCGACGCGCGAGCGCGCTGCCGACATACCCACAACCGACGATCAAGCTCCGGCGCATGGTCAGCCCCCGCTGCCGGTCCCGGCTGCCCGGTCTGCTCCCTTGCCTGGGCCGGACCCGAATTCGTTGACCACCGGTCCAAGCGAGAACTGCTGCTCGATGCGCACGGTCGATTCGACTGGCTCAGCTCCGACCTCTTGCGACGGACGAACCTTCATGGCGACCCGGCTGATGAGCTTACTGTCGCTTTGGCTGGGCACGACTGCACCAACCAGCCGCTGGAGTGTCTGACTGCCGCCCGAGGTTCCAGCGGACAGCTTCAAGATGACCTGATCGGCCAGCGCCGGGTCCTTTTTGCCACTGTCCACCGGCAATTCACGAGTGGTGGCGGTGATGGTCATGGCCTTGTCGGTCCGCTGCTTCAGCTCGTAGCTGCTCAGACGGATCATGGTGACCCCGGCGCGGCGAAGACGCCGAAGAACGTTCCAGCGGGCGCCCTTACCCACAGCTTGACGCGGCATCACGATGATCGTCTCGCCGAGTGCCTCCATCACTGATCCGTACAGTTGCAGCACCTCGGGAGCTGTTTTCGCGGACGGGCCAGCTGCATCTCTCACGCGGCCGCGGTCATCAAAATGTAGCACCGTGCTTATCGAAGCCAGCTGATCGAGGGTGCCCTGCATTTTGCGCGCGATCGCTTTTTCAGCCTCCCCCTCTGGCTCTGCGCCCACCGCTGTGACCCGGACCTCGAGCGCCTTGAGATCATCTTTGGGATCAGGATCGAGCAGTTTGGTCGCTAGCCGCAGCCGCAAGCGAGGCACGGCTTCCACATGCGGCTGAACCGCGCCTGCAAAGCCCACCATCACGTTGAGCTCGACGACCAACTCTCTGGTAGCCTCCTGTCCCACCTTGGGCGCATAAATGAGTCGTTCGCGAGGCTCTGCGCCAAGGCTCTCTAGCCCGACGCGCTGCTCACCATCTCGCACCAGCTCGTTGGCCAACGTTTCGCTGAGCGCTTTGCTGGTCGTCGGCCAATCCGGAACGGATTCCGCACGCTGGTCCTCCACCCCTTCTGATGATGTGCCGCTCGACCCACTGACCGTGGCGCTCGGGCTCGAAGGGCTGCTCACCGGATCATCGTTTGAGCAGCCTTCGCAGCCTGCTATTGCCAGGCAGAGCAGCAGCAACAACAGGCGCGCACGACCATGCAGCAGGACTGGCGTTTTCGTGAATGGGCGAAGCGACGAGCTGGCTTGCACGCCCCGGGTGTAGCCCAGGGAAAGGCAGAGGCCAACACGGCCATCGACCGTAGGTTGGCTAAAGATTCCCGTATCGGGAAAAACCGAGCTATCCTTGCCGACTAGCGACATTTTCTATGGCATCCCGCGAACATTTTCTCGCGCGCTTGCTCGAGTTGCCTCGTATTGAGGACAAGGAGGTGCGGCGCGGGATTTTCCGCCAAACCATCGCTGCGCTTGGGCTCGGCGACGCAGCGGGCGGTCCGATGGCTCTTGCAGGCGTCGATCCGAAGGCCCTCGCGCGCAGCATCCAAATGGTGTGGGCGGACGGGTCGCTGGACAACCTGGACTTCATCACGCCTGCTGCCGCCGCAGTTGCGCTGTACCAAATCGCCGGGGCCCTGCCCTTGGGCGCCGAGCGCCGCGCCATCGGCCGCAAGGTCCTGACATACTTGTACAAGGGCAACGCCGAGGCCTTCGCCTCACTGGCCTCTCGCATGGCGATGGGCTCGACGCGACCACTCATCGGAGCTGGAATTCGCGCGCGCTTGGCGCTGAGCTTGTGCTTGCGCAAGACGGCCGACGCCGCGATCGACCGCCTCGCCCTGGCCATCGTTACGCGCCGCGAGCTGGCAACCAACTGGGTCAACCGAGCTGCCACGGGATCGCTACCAGACCGCAGGTTTGCTGGCCGCTTGCTCGAGCGCGCCGCCCGCGAGGCCGCCAGCCGCGCCGAAGGTGGCGACAGTCATCCGCTGCGGATCTTCCAGTCCATCGTCACTCCTGCGCGCTACGTCACGCCCCCACGGCAGAGCTTCGATGTGATCGGCTCAGCTTGGCATTCGCTGCTCGCGGATCGTGAGACGCTCGTGTGGCGTCATGTGGCTGTGGCTCGTGGACTGCTGTGCCGCGTGCTTCCTCAGTTCGTCGATCAAACCAAAGCACTGCTTTCCCCAGATCTCAGTCCCACTGAATGGCGACGCGGCGCGACGTCATTGGTAGCTCGCGTCGCAGTCGATCGGGAGCGCGGCCTCGCCGATGCGATGGATATGCTCGATGGACAGCTGCTGCGACGGGATCCAGGTATCGCCATGGCGATGGTGTGGGGTTTGACGCCCGTGGCCGAAGTCGAGCCCGAGGCGGGCGAAGAGCTGCTCGAAGCCCTGGCGGGAATGTCGCCCATCTCGATCGCAGACAGCGTGGTGGAGTTGCGCGCCCAGGTGAATGGCTTCGGCGATCGCGCTGCCGAGGTCTGCGCCAACGCCTTGCGCAACAGTCTGGCCCGGCCCGAGCTCGATGACGGGCTCAGCGCCTTGGCCCGATCGATTCTCGATGACCTCGAGGGGACGGGCGAGTCTGGGGAGCTGAGTCAAGCGGTGCATAGCGCCTTGGATGCGTTTGGCGAGACAGGGACCCGCGAGGCCCACGCCCTGGCCCGCAAAGCACTGCAAACCGCCTCCGCACGGGTAGCCCAGCTCGAAGCGCTGCTGGTGTCCTATCACGCAGGGGTCGGCACCTCCGAACCACGACGACAAGCCATGTCGCTGCTGCGCGAGCTCGACCATTGTCTGCTCGAATCACGCACACTGACCAATCTGCTGCTCCTCGATCGCCCACCTGGTAGCGACCTGACCAGAGTGATCGCGATCGACGATCTCGATGCG
>CAZRGL010000080.1:0-26195 GCA_964599485.1 uncultured Polyangiaceae bacterium | reverse complement strand
ATGCTGGGGTCGTTCTTGATGTGTCCTTCGAAAAACCAGTCGTGGGGGCGGATGCGGTCGACCGCGCGCAGGTAGCCCCGACCCCAAGGTCCCCCCTTGGGATCAAGATGACTCACTTCCTCGAGCAGCAACATCTGCCCCGCGGCAATGGTGGGCGTACGGGTATGCGTGTGCGCTTGCTCGAAACCAGACCCAAAGCAGGCCTGCAGGCGGCCTTCCGCAAAAGCCTCAAGCCGCCCGCGGTCGAAGCTGCTCGCGTCGGCCAGTTTTACGGGAGCGTCCAGTTGGGGCTCTTCGCACCGCTCTGCCGTCTCGGGATCCCACAGCACTCCGTCCGAGGCGGCCAGCTCCTCGTCGGTGAAGAAGCCCGCTTGGCCATGACGAACCGACAAGCGCGGCTCGCCGTCGACGGTGCACTCGTAGTGGAAGAAGAACAACCGCACCTGGTCGTGACGGGCGTGGCCATCGACGTGAATCTCATAGCGAAGAGTCTCGCCAACGACGGGCAACGCTGCGTGGTAGGTGAGCTCGCAGCCCAGTAGTCGGTACACACGCTCGCCGCGGTTGAGCCAGTCGACGCCCAAGTACGAGATGAGCATCAAGTCCGCCTGGCCAGACTCGATCATCAAACCTGCTGGCATGCGACCCGCGTGCAGATACCAAGAATCAGCACACACGTCGGTCTCGGTCCAAATGGTGCCTACGCCCATCGAGCCGGCCACCGCGTCCAAGCCCACGACTCGGTCGGCAAGCAGCAAGGGCGGCTCTGGCATGCGAACTTGTCGCTCGAAACCGTCTTGCTGCTCGAAGAGCGGGCCGTAGACCTCAGAGATCCGGCCGCTAGCAAAGACCTCGAGCTGCGCGCGATCGAGAACCAGACCGGTAGGCTGTGGCCTGGGCTGCGCGACGGCAGGCTGCGACGACGAGTCAAGTTGCTCCGCCGGCGTGCTCGGGGCTGGCTCCGCCGGAAGGTTTGGAGCTGGCGGGGCCGGGGCTTCGGCGATCTGCGACAGGCTCGGCAGACCGACCGCAAGCGCGATCGGTGCTTGCACGGGCTGGCTCTGGGAAGCCTGCAACAGCGCCTGTTGGGTTCGCTCGTTCACCTGCAGAAAGCGCTGATGAAGCTCGGCCTGCTGGGCCAAGAAGCGCAGGTGAAGCTCGGTCTGCTGCGTTCGCTGCTCAGTGAGAACGCCCAGCAATGTGGGCCCCGTCGTTTCCATTACCGTGGCCTCCGCTGTTTGAGCTGCGGGTTGAGCTGTCGTTCCCATTTGCGCTGTCGTGCTCCTTTGAACAGCTACGCCCGCTATGGCGGCCGGGCTCGCTTGGCCCACATGTGCAGGGGCGGCGGCGCTCGAAGGCACGGGGCTCGCCCCACCACCGGCAGACAAGGACTCGACCGCACGCAGCTGCTCGCCGCGGTCAACCAGTACCGCCTCCGGCAGCACCGCCTTGGGCAGCACGGTTTCTGCTAGCAAGGGCGCCAGTGGCGGCGCAGGTGCCATGGCGTAGCGACGGCCCGGATCGGGCTCGAGCGCGGCCACTGCTTCGGTAGGTTTGGGCGATGGAAGCGCTGGCTGCTGCGGCAACTTCTGATGGGCTGGCCAGCGCAACACGTGTTGTGAGCCGGCCGGTCGAGCTAGCCGCGACAACGCATCTGGCTGCCCGGCGCCGATGACGAGCTCGGCGCGCTGTCCTTCGAGGGCGTGTTGTTCGATCCTCAGGCGGTCGCGGCCCAGTGGGGCACCTCCAATCGCCTTGTCGTGTTGGAGCATCAACACCGCAGAGACGACCTGCAACAAGCCTGCAGCGGCATGCGGCGAGCCGCATCGGGCTGAAATGGCAGCGCTATCGACGGTGTCACCAGGACCTGCTTCCGCTTCGTCGATGATCGCCAGAATCGGGTGCCCGGCGCGACGCGCGTCATCGAGCCGCTCGACGAGCATCATCACCGCCGCGTCTCCTGCAGGTCGATCGATACCGAGCGCGGCGAGGGCTGTTCGGTGCACCGGCTCGCAGCTGAGATCGACCGCCGCCACCAAGGCCAAATCGATTTCGTCGTGGCGCAGGGCGCGGGCGGCGAGCTCGAGCGCACGCAAACCGGACAGCTCCTCGGCGCAAACCACAAAACTGCTGTCTGTGAGGTCGTGCTGACTGTTGAGACGGTTGGCCACGATGTTCGGCATGGTGCCGAGCACCCCTGCTGCCTGCAGCGTTGGGGTGAACTCCTCACGTAGCTGCTCTTGCCAGGCCGGCTCTTCGACTCCCCAGGCTTCACACCATTGCGCTGCCCGCCAGCGAGCGCCATAGCGCGCGACGTTGGGATCGCAGCCCATGCCGACGAGCACCGAGGTGCGCTCGTGGCGGTGCGTCGCATCATGCGCCGCGAGGGCCTCCTGGCTCGCCTCGAGCACCATCAGTTGCTGAGCCAACGTCTGGTCGAGATCCCGGGGCGGGAAACGCAACGCGGCGGCATCGACGACTATCTGCTCCGCGCCGCTAGGCGAAGCAGGTGGCTCTGGGGCAAACAACAGCGTCGCCAAGTCGTCGCAATCACGGCCTGCGGCGACAACTGCGCCGAGCCCCACGACGGCCAGCGCGGGCTGATCGACAGCTGTGCGGTCCGAAGCCGACAGATCGAGTCCCACCGCCCCCCCACTGACTGGCGGAACGTATTGTTCGACGATCAGATGGGCGTTGTTGCCGCCGAAACCGAACGCGCTGACCCCGGCGCGCCGCGGTTGCTCGTCGGGCCAAGGCTCCGGCTCTCGCAGCAAGCGAAATGGCGTCGCAGCCAATTCAGCGAGGGGCTCGCCGTCATGAATCATGGGCGGGCGCGTGCCGCTATCAAGCGCGCCGAGAACTTTGATGAGCCCAGCAACACCGGCAGCAGTAATCAAGTGCCCGAGGTTGGACTTGAGCGACCCGATCGGCAAATCCGCCACGCCCGCGAACACCTTCGTCATGCTGCGAATCTCGGTAGCGTCTCCAATCGGCGTCCCAGTGGCGTGGCATTCCAGCAGCGACACCGCCGATGGGCTCAGGTGTGCGCTCGCGTAGGCACGCTGCATGGCGCGCACTTGGCCTTGCACCGAGGGCGCCAAGAAGCCGCCGGCTCGCCCATCGTTGGAGAGGCCCACGCCGCGAATCACGCCAAGAATCTTGCGGCCCTTGGCTTGTGCATCCGCGAGCCTTTCGAGCACCACGAAGCCCGCGCCCTCGGCAGGTACCAAGCCGTCCGCGCGCTGATCGAAGGGGCGGCTCGAGCCTTGCTCACTCATCGCTTGCAGCGCGTTGAAGCCAATATGGATAAACAGGTCGTCGGCGCAGCAGACTGCACCAGCCAGCATGGTGTCTGCGCGGCCATCGGCAAGTCGGTCGCAGGCCAGCTTGATGGCGTACAGCGAGGAAGCACACGCGGCATCGAGGGTGTAGACGACCTCACCGAGAGACAGCGCGCGAGCCATTACATGGGCGGGCAGACCCGACATGAAGCGGTTGCGCGCTTGGGTGGGATCGATGGCCGCGGCGTCAGCCAGGGTCTTGCCGAGCCAGACGCGCTCCGCAAAGGCCGCCATGCTCGCCGTGGGGAAGGACAAATTGCCGAAGATCGCGCCCGTGCGTTCGGTGTCTTCGACACCTGCGTCACGCAACGCCTCGCGACCCAAATGGACCGTCCACTTAAAAAGCGGATCGACCCCGAGCAGCAACTCGGCCGGCATCCCGTAGCCCTCGGGATCGAAGATCTCGGCGAAGCCGCCAACGTATCCCCCCCGGTCAGAGCAGGCTCGTTCGGCCTCGGCACGACCACCCAAGGCGTGGCGGGACGCCAAGCGCCAGCGATCGGTGGGCGCACGGCTGAGCAGATCACGGCCCGCGCACACCGCTTGCAAGAGCTCGGCTGGGCTGTTGGCACCAGGCAACAAGCAGGCCTGACCAACGATGGCGATCGGCTCGAAGCTCATGGTCTCCGATGAATCTGAAGGCCTTCGATCTGGGCGATCAAATGGTTGTCCTCGGACAAGAAGCGCAGATCGCTCTCTGTCTTGCTCGAGCCCACCACCCGACTGCGGACTTCGCAGCGGACGAGCCCCTCGACGGGCAGTCCATTGTGCCGGTAGGCCCCGAGCGCTGTGGGCAGCACCGGCCCGCCGAGCGTGCGGCCCGACCACAGGACAGCGAGCTGCAAACCCCCATCCAACATCGCAACATCGGTCTGCCAATCGTCGCTTGGCCAATCTTGCGCGACGATGCCACCGAGCTGGCCGACGATGCCTTGCTCGCACACGCCGACGACCTCGCGGATGACCTGGAAGGCCCCACGATGAAAGAGCACTTCGCCGTCGTAGATGGTGGGTGGATCCAGCGGCTTCAGCGGCGGAAACGCGGGCACGCTGTCCGCGGGCACGCTGTCCGAACGAACAGCTGTCGCGGGCTGGAAAAGCGCTTCCGCCCGGTAGTGGGCGATCCCGGACGGGCTCGCTAGCTCCAGCTCGAATCTGTGGTCCGACAGCGGCTTGCAGCGGATCGTCAGCTCGCTACCGCTCGGGTCATCAAAACGGATGCCGCGCAATACCTTGAGCTTGCTGCAAGCAACGAGCTCGAGCTGCGGGCATAGCGCGCGCGCTGCTCGGCAGAACCACTCGAGCACCACGACCACCGGCACCACCACGCCACCTTTGACACGGTGGCCATCGAGGTAGGGGTGGGTGTCGAGGCCCCAGCGGACACCAAAGCTAACGGCTTCACCAGCACCTTCAGCGTTCAACCAGCCCTCGGGCGGGCCGCCTAGCACCACCTCGATCTGAGCTGGCTCACTGCGCTGCAGCTCTTGCACGAGCATCTCGGCCCCGCGATCGAGCCCGATCAGCGGCACGCCAGCAGCGCGAAAGTGTCGCTCCAGCGCTGGCGTGACCATGCCACCTTCCCATGGCCCCCAGTTCATCGACTTGACCAAGCATGCCCCACCGCGCCGGCGCTGCTCGAGGGCAGCTACCTTGTTGAGGATCTCGTTGGCCATGGCGTAGTCGCATTGCCCTGCGTTGCCCGTGCGAGCAGCCACCGACGAGAACAAGCAGATGAAAGCGAGCGGATCGACGGCCGTGGCTGCAAGCAGGCTGCGCAGCCCACCAACCTTGGTCGACATCACCAACTCGAGCTGGTCGATGGTCTTGTCGGCGATGCGCTTGTCGGCGAGCACCCCAGCGCCGTGAACCACGCCGGTGATGGGTCCCCAGTTGGCGCGCACTTGCTCTAGGGCCGCGGCCACGCTGCTTTCGTCTTGAATGGCGGCTGCGTAGTACTGCGCTTCCGATCCGGCGTGCTGCAGAGCCGCCAAGGTCGCGCGAACTTCCCGCGCGGCCAAGATGCGCCGCACCTTGGCGCCGAGCTCGGCCGGCTTGGGCAAGCGGCCCTCGGCCTTGGCGGCGACGAGCAACGCCTTCTTGAGCGCTGCATCTCCGCTGACGCCGCGACAAGACTGGGGTTCATCTTGTAGCGGAGTGCGGCCCAACAAGGCGAAACGGGGCTGGCAGTCGCGGGCGAGGGCAATCAGCGTCGTAGCCGTCACTCCGCGAGCGCCGCCGGAGGCGACAATCACCGAGGAAGAATCGACGACGGGTGCCCGGTCGCCGCTGATGGCGGACGCAGCGCTCTGCAACCCCATCCGTTTTCCGTCGGCGCGCAGCGCCACCTCCAAGTCGACGCCTCCGCTGAGCAATTCATCGCGTAGAACCTCTGCGAGCTGCTCGGCAGCGCGGTCAGCACATTGCAAATCGATCGCCTTGACCGATGCTCGTGGCCATTCTCTCGCCGCCGTCTTGGCCAGACCGGCAAGCCCTCCCAACCAGGCACGCTCGCTGCCCGACAGCCCGAAGTCGCCGCCGGTATCTTGCACGCTGAGCCAAACACCACCCTGCTCGGTGGCGCGCTTGGCAAAGGCCTTGGCAACGACGAAGCCCTCGGTGCAGATCGCCAGCGCCGCATCGACGTCGTCGACTTGGCGCAAGCCGCCGAGATACACGACGCCAGCCACGTCGGCGGCGAGCTCGGTGGCTTCGCAACGATCAGCCTCGAAGCCACGCTCCCGAAGAGCCGCCACCAGCGCTTCGGCCACGCCGCGATCGTCGGGGACGACCGCGATCTTGCCGCCGCGGTCCAGGCCAGGCATCGCCAGCCCGGCAAGCGGCAGCTCGACGAGCGTCAAACCGAAACGGCCGAGCTCGCTTTTGGGCGAGGGGGTTCCTCCGCAGGCGCGCCGACGGAACCCGCATCGCCGAGGCTCGCGTCCATGTAGGCGACGATCTCACCGAGTGTGCCGAGTCGAGCCATCTGCTGGGTGTCAACCTCAGGCAAGTCGGGGGCTTGCTCGCGCATGCCCGAGAGGATCTCCACCCGCTTGATGGAGTCGATGCCGAGATCGGCTTCGAGCGCCATATCCAAGCTGAGCATCTCAGCGGGGTAGCCCGTCTTGTCAGCAACGACGGCTAGCAACAGCGCCTTCATGTCGAGGGCAGCAACGGGGGCGGCCGGCGCGGGCTCCTGCGGGGTCGAGGCTGGTGGCGGCGTAGCTGGTGGCGGCGCCGCGGGTTGCGGCGTCACTGGTGGCGGCGTCGCGGCCGGCTGCGGGGCGGGAGCCTGGGCGACTACGGGAGCAGGAGCGTGAACGGGCGTCTGCGGCTGATGGGCCGCTGGCACGTAGATGGGAGCCGCTGCCGCCGGTGCGGGGGCAACCACCAGGGGGACAGCCGGCGTGGGCAGAGGCATCGGCTGGGGCACAAAGCTCGCAGAGACAGCGGGCGAAGCAGCCATCACTGGCGCTTGCACGACTCCGCCGCTGAGCATCGTCACCAGCGCGTTGTGGGTCCGTTCGGAGGCCTGCAAATAGGACATGTGGGCTTGCGCCATGGCATTCTGGAAGGCGCAATGAGCCGCGCAGGTCTGGCGCTGAGCTTCCTGCAGCACGCTCGCCCAACCGGGCTGCACGGCCAATGGGGTTGCCGGGCTCGCCACTTGGCCCAATCCACTTGGTGCAGGCGCCATCTGCTGTGCGCTTGGAACCTGCACGGGAGGCGCAGCGATGAACGCGGTGGGGCTGTGAGCGGCGCCGTTGCCGCTCTTGCCATTGTCGATACCATTGCCGGAACTCGCGGCGCTGACCTGCTTGCTTGTTTCTTTCACGATGACCTCAGAGACGGTGTTGGGAGTCGGTCGCTCGGGGGCGCCGTCGAGAGTGGGTTGCTCGCTCGAGCCACCCTCTGACTCGGCGGGCGGGTAGCGCTTTCCGTAGTTGCTGCCGCTTATTGCCAACTGAAGCGACGGCTTCGGCGGCGGCTCGGCGGCCTTGTCTTGCAGCGGTGCGTAGGGCGCCCACAAGGGCGACAAATCGACCGCAACGCCCGCGACGACCAGCCGTCCCAAAGCGTGCTGCAGTGCGCTGATCCCGTGCTTGTTCTTGTCGTCGATGGCAACCGCACGATGGGCGCGGCCATCGAGAATGCGGCCGACGAGCTGACTGAGCACGCGTGCGGGACCGACTTCGACGAAGGTGCGGACCCCAGCGTCGTACATGGCTTCGATTTGCTCGACGAAACGCACGGGGAAGGCGATCTGCTCGCTGAGGGTGCGCCGCACAGCAGCAACATCTGCTGGGTAGGCTGCGGCCGTCGTGTTGGCGTAGACGGGGATCTGCGGACTGCGCAGGGCAAGCGTCTCGAGCAAGGCCGCAAAGGGCTGGCTCGACGCGCTGACCAGGCCAGAATGAAACGCTGTGGCGACCGCCAAGCGTTTGAAGCTCAGCCCCTCGTCCCGTAGCCGTTGCTCCGCCCGCTCAATCGCCTCGGTCGGCCCTGACAAGACCACCTGCCGGGGGCTGTTGTGGTTGGCAATGACGAGCTCTGGGCTGACCGCTTCAGCAATGGGCCGGACCTCCTCGACAGGTGCAACGACTGCCGTCATGGCTCCCGATGTGGTCGCAGCGGCCTCGGCCATCAGCTCGCCGCGTTTACGCGCCACCTGCAGCATGGTCTGGGCGTCCATCACGCCTGCTGCGCACAACGCGGTCACCTCGCCGTAGCTGTGACCGCCGACGCAGTCGGGCTCGATGCCAAGGGCCTCGAGCACGGCGAGCTGGGCCAGCGACACGGCGCCAATGGCTGGCTGCGCCCACTCGGTACGAACCAACTTGGCCTGTTGGGCTTCGCGGTCTTCATCTGAGAAGACGGGCTTTGCGAAGACCACGTCGTGCAGCGGGGGATCATCGCCGAGATCCAACCTGGCAGCGCTATCCCAAGCTGAGCGCGCCAAGGCAGTGCCCATGGCCAAGTCCGCACCCATGTGTAGGTATTGGCTGCCTTGCCCTGGAAACAAAAAGGCTACCTGACCAGGGCGCTGGTCAAATCCGTAATGAACCGCTCCGCCGCGAGCGTCACTGGGCGTTGTGAAGCCCGTTTTGCCGGCTTTTTCTATCTGCCCGGCGGCCAAGGCGATCTTTGCACGAAGGTCGTCGTTATCACTGGCCACGATGGCCAATCGTGCGAGAGCGTTCTCCGGCGGGCACTGCTGAGAATCGCGGGCGAGGCGCGCCAGGCTGATGCTGCCGATCTCGGTTTGGCGTAACAGGTCGGCCAATTGCTGAGGTGACTCGGCCGCGAACAACACCAGCTCGGTGGGCGCCGTGCGCAAGCGCCACGCGGGTGGGCTGGCACCCCGATATTCTTCGAGGGCCACGTGAAAGTTGCTACCCCCGAAGCCGATGGAGCTGACGCCAGCGCGTCGTGGTCTTTCGGGCGGGCTGACCCAAGGCCGGGCGCGGGTGTTGACGTAAAAAGGGCTCTGATCCAGCTCGAGCGCTGGATTGGGCCGATCGACCTTGATTGTGGGCGGCAATATCTGGTGGTGAAGGGCCATGACGGCCTTGAACAACCCAGCTGCACCCGACGCCGCTTTGGTGTGGCCGATCTGTGACTTCACGCTGCCCAGCGCACACCACTGCTTGTCGCTCCGATTGCTGCCCTCAAAGGCCAATCGCAAGCCCTCGAGCTCGGCCGCATCGCCCGCGACGGTTGCCGTGCCATGTGCTTCGATCAGATCGATGCTTTCGGGGCCAAAGCCCGCGGCCTCGTACGCCCTCCTCAGCGCTTTGGCCTGTCCACGTGGCAACGGAGCGTAGACGCTCTTGGCGCGACCATCCGATGAGGCGCCTAGCCCGCGAATCACCGCGTAGATGCGATCGCCGTCACGCTCCGCATCCGCCAGACGCTTGAGCGCCACCATACAGAGCCCTTCGCCGAGCAAGGTGCCGTCCGCTTGGTCCGAAAAGGGCCGGCAGTCGCCGCTGTGCGATAGTGCTGGGGTTTTGCTGAAGCACATGAACATGAAGATGTCGTTGAGCGTGTCGACACCGCCGCTGATCACGACATCCGACTTGCCCAGCTGCAGCTCGTTGACCGCCATCGCCAAGGCCGAGAAGGTGCTTGCGCAGGCTGCATCCACGACGCAGTTGGTACCGCCGAGATCCAAGCGATTGGCGATCCGGCCGGCGACGACATTTCCGAGCAGCCCAGGAAAGGAGCTCTCTTGCCAAGGCTGGTAATGTCCCGCAATTCGGTCGCAGATCTCTTCGAGCTTGTTCTCGGCGATCCCTGCGTCGCGCAAGGCTTTGACCCACACCGGTCGCTGCAACCGACTGGCCATGGTGCTCAGCAGCTCTTGGCCCGAGGTCACACCCAGGATGACGCTCATCCTGCTGCGGTCCATCTCGCTGAATTGACCCTGGGCAGCATCTTTCAGGACCTGCCTGGCCACGATGAGGGCCAGCAGCTGCGAAGTATCGGTTGCTGGCATCACCGACGGCGGCACGCCATGCAAAAGCGGATCGAAGTCAACCGGATCGAGGAAGGAGCCCCGCTTGCAGTAGGTCTTGTCCGCCGCCTTGGGATCGGCGTCGTAGTAGTCATCGATCAGCCAGTGGCTGGTCGGCACATCGCCAATCAGGTCACGCCCAGCCAGAATGTTCTGCCAGAAGCTCGTCGCATCAGCTGACCCGGCGAACAAGGCGCTGACCCCCACGACCGCGATGGGCATGTGGGATGTTGCTCCGAGGGACTGGGACGAAGTGTCATTGTCGTTCATGGGCTGGGTGCCTCGAGGTGACGGGGACGAAAGCGAAACGCCGCAGGCGGAACCGCAACGCCGTAGCTTCGTAGCTGCTGGGCGCGGGTTACGACCGCAGCGCCCTCCAACAAATTGCGGGCGATCTGAACCGCAGAGCGATTCTCGACGGGCTCGAGGAAGGACCCCGCGACCCAGTCGTTGAACGCGCCCATCGCGGGACCACACCAGATTTGGTAGTCGACCCTCCGGGCGGGCTCGCCGCTGATGGCCCAGCGGCTCGCAAGACCCAAATACCAACGAAAGCACAGCGCCATCTTGTGCTTGGGCTCCCGTTCGGCGCGCTCCACCTCGCGCGGCTCGCGCTTTGACCAGAAACGACGCGTCTCTTCCCACACATTCTCGCAGGGCATGTGGAACAGCTCTTTTTCGAGGCGCGCCCGCTCGGCATCTGGCAACTGCTCGAGCCCGTCATAGCGGTTGTAGAGGTCGTAGAGCCGGTTGGCCCGCACAGCGAACATGGTGCCGCGGCGCAGCACCTGCAGTTTCACGCCCAACTCGAACATGTCGGCGGCGGCAGCCATGGCCACATCGGCGAATCCTGCCGAGGCAAGGAGCTCGCGACCGGCTTCACTCAGCCCTGACTCCACCGCAGCTTGATTGACCGAGCCGGTGAGAACGAAGGCTGCGCCCATCGAAAAAGCTGCCGCGACTGAGCACGGTGTCCCCAAACCGCCCGCCGCCCCAACGCGAATGTCACGCTCATAGCCGTGCGCCCTGCAAAGCTCATCGCGCAATTGCAACACCACTGGGAGCAGCACCGTGAGGGGACGATTGTCAGTGTGCCCACCAGAATCGGCCTCGACGATGACGTCTTCAGCCAAAGGGACTTGGCGCGCGAGGGCGGCCTCTTCGGCGGTCAGCTCGCCTGCCCGAACCAATCCATCCAACATCGATTGGGGCGCTGGCGACATGAACGCGCGAGCAACTTCGGAGCGCGAGACTTTGGCGAAGACGTAGTTGCTGCGACGAATTCGACCACTCAGGTCCTTGCGCAAACCCGTACAGGCGTAGCGCACTACCGGCGGAGCCAACGACAAGTAGGCAGCAGCCGAAACGCGACGGACGCCGTGGCTGAGATAGAGCTCAACGGTTCCAGCCTCGTGCAGCGGCTCATCGGGGCTGTGAATGAGATTCGAGCCCCAGCTCGCGCCGCCGGGATCGAGCACCCGGCGCAAAGTCGTAACAGCTTGCTCGATGCGCGCATGGGAAAGGCCTGCTGCGCCGAAAAAGCCCAACATGCCGGCCTTGGCCATCTCTGTAACCAGCTCCACGCTGGCGATTCCGTTGGCCATCGCGCCCGCGACATAGGGAAAGCGCAAGCTGTGTGCTTCGCAAAAAGTGCGATCGCCGAGCCATTCGGGAAAGACCGCTGGCAGTGCTGCCACCACCGGCCAGGTCTGCTGCCCGTTGGTCTCGTCGGCGCTGAGCACATCGCCACCGATTGCTGCGCCCATGCGGTTCTGCCGCTCGTCCCACAGCAAGTAGGCTGGCTGACGTACTTGCTCCACGAGCCGCAGCAGCTCTTCGCCGCCGAAAGCCGGCGCGCGAACGGACTGGGAGGTCCAGGCCCCCAAGGCTGAAAATGTGTTTGTGAAGCTCATGAGGAAGTGCCACGCGCCAAGGTCACGACGCGCGCGCGCGACCGGTCACCCGGAACAGCAGGCGCCGCGTAGTATGGGGGAAGCGGCCCCGCCGAATTGTCACAGATTGACCAGATTTTCAGCACTTGTGTGCCGCAGCGCGTCAGCCGCAGCGCGTCAAGTCAGCCCGTATTGCGGCACCGATCGAGCCTATTTCCCGCCACCAATCGAGGGTGCGAAGGGCAACACGGACTTGAGGTCGTCGTCGTTGAACCGCAGCTGCAGTCCGAAAAAGTAGTCGCGACGATCGTCGCTGAGGATGTTGTCCACGCCGCCAAGCAACCACAATTTGCGAATGAACTCGTAGGACAAGCCCACACGCCAGCGCGGTGTAATCTGCTCGCCAAAACCGAAGAAGTCTTGGCGCAGCTCGAGCCGATCATTGAGCAAGTGCAAGTCGACGCCGATGCCGCCGGTCGATTCGCGAATGCCAAAGCGCCCTGTGAACGGCCCCAGCCGCTTGGCAAACTGGAACGTGAAGCGGAACGCATTGGTGGTGGTCGTGCGAATCTCCCGATAATGGGGCGGATCGTTGGGGTTGGTCGTGTCCACGTCGATCTGCTCGAACGTCGTCAAACCGCGTGGATCGTTGACCACCTCGATCAGGTAGTACTTGTCTTCGGCCGGCTGCAACCGGAGCGAGACGTAGCTCTTGATGGTGTTGGCCAAGAAGTTGTAGTCAGTGCGCAGGCCCACCACCGTCTGGATGCGCCCCAGCCCTCCAACCAGATCGCCCACTCCTTGGACGACCTCTTCCACCTCGTCGATGAGCGTTTCGTCTTTGGTAAGCCGCCCGACCGTCCCTTTGCCGCGATCGATACGAGCAGCAACGTTGTCGGCGTGCTTGAGCAAGGACTCGAGGCTGGCCGCCGCCCGGTTGACGCGCTCGGCCGTGCTGCGTAGCTCACCGGGCTTTTCGCCCGGCTGGGTGCCTTTGCCGGTCAGCAACTTGATATCCTTGGTGATCTCCCGAATGTTCTTGAGGATCGTGGCAAGCTCGGGCCGAGTATCCGAGGTGATCTTGTTGATGTTGAACAGCGTATCGCGGACGGTCTTGCGGTTCTCTTTGACCGTGTTGTTGAGCTGCTCGGTCACCTCGGCGAGGTTCTTGAGGATCGCGGCAATGCGCTCTTGACCCCGATCGCTTCCCACCGTCTTTCGAAGCGCCTCGGTGACGCCCTTGACGTCGGTCAGAATGTCCTTGATCTGCACCTGGATGGTCTCGATGGAAGCATCCGGCATCAGGTGCTTGATTTGCCCCTTGTGGGGAATGCGTGGCTTGCCTTTGGTCCCGGGCGCGAGCACGACGTAGTACTCGCCGATCAGGCTCGTGGCCCGCCGGCCCACCGCTGCGTCCTCATAGAGGATGTACTTCGGCTTCATCCGGATATCAACGCGCGCCCGGCCATTGAACAGGGAGATGTCGTCGACGACCCCCACCTGTACACCCGAGATCATCACCCGCGAGCGAGGCGCCACCCCTGTAACATCCGGGAGATGGGCCCACACTGTGTAGCCACCTGAAGTACCCGTGTCACGGGCGATAAATCGATAGCCTCCGTACAACGCCGCCCCGAGCGCGATGGTCATCACGCCCACTTTGGCAGCGTTGCTGAACTCGGCCATCGATCCAACCAGAAAGACAGGGACCGTACCACGTTCGCGATGGACGTATAGCGTCGGTTTGTTGCCCTTGGTTCAGGGTGTAACTCGTTGAAGCGTTGCTGGAGTGCTCGCTTCGGCGGTGGGCAGGCTACAATGTCAAAACCTCCATGGATCTGGACGTTGGCCATGTAATCGACGGCAAGTACCGAATTGTCGGGCTGCTCGGCAAAGGCGGCATGGGCAGCGTGTACGAAGGCGAGAACGTCCGGATTCGAAGAAGGGTCGCCATCAAGGTCCTGCACGCCAAGACGGCCGACAAGACCATCAACGTGCAGCGCTTCGAGCGCGAAGCCCAGGCGGCGGGCCGCATCGGCTCCGATCACATCGTCGAGGTGCTCGACTTGGGCGAGCTGGACGGCGGCGACTTCTACATGGTCATGGAGTTCCTCGACGGCGAAAACCTGGCTGAACGTTTCCAGCGCTGCGGGCCGATGCAAGCCGAGGCCCTGTTTCCCATCGTCGCCGAGCTGCTCGAGGGGCTCGGTCATGCCCACCAAGCAGGCATCGTTCACCGCGACTTGAAACCAGACAACGTCTTCTTGCTGCGCGAGAAGAAAGGCATGGCCGACTTCGTCAAGATCGTCGACTTCGGCGTATCCAAGTTCCGCCCCATCGGCCCTGAGAGCGTCGAGATGACCCGCACAGGCGCGGTGGTTGGTACGCCCTATTACATGTCGCCCGAGCAAGCGCAGGGGTCCCGCGACATCGATCATCGCACCGATCTATTTGCGGTCGGCGTCATCCTCTACAAAGGCCTCACCGGACGAGTCCCGTTCACTGCCGAGTCCTTCAACCAGCTGATGTTCAAGGTGGTGCTCGAGGACGCGCCATCTATCGAGACTCTGGTTTCCGACGTCGATCCGCTGGTTGTCGCCATCGTGAAGAAGGCGCTGGAGCGAAAAACGGATGCCCGCTACCAGACCGCCCAGCAGTTTCAGGCCGCCCTGCTCGATTGGCTTGCGGCACGCGGGGTCAGTCTGGACAAGCCCCGCTTGCCAACTCCCCAACCGGGTACGCTCGATGCGGTCAACACGCCATTGCCACCGGGCGCAAACCTGGCCGCAACGCCCAAGCGGTCCCGAACGACGCTGGGCATCGCGATCGCTACGCTACTCATCGGGATGACAGCCGCTGTGGTCTACGGCTTAGGCGGCAACGAGACCGGCACTGCCGCGGGCAGCAACACTGCCGGACTCAGCGCCCCCAAGGCGGAGCCCATCGAGACACGCCAGCCCACTTCCCGAGCAGCAGAGCCCAGAGGGGCGGGTTCTTCGTCAGCGGCAGCTGCAAGCAGCTCGACGAGTAACCCCAGTGCAGCCAAGTCGGCCAAAGCGAAAGCCGGTCCGCGGGTCGCTCCTCAACCAGAGAAAGTGCCCAAACAGCCGGCCAGCGTCGAACCAACAGCCAAGCTCACGGCACAACCCACAGCGCCCCCCAATCCCCAACCGAAACCAGAGCCGGTGTCCTCGGGCCGCATACATCGACGAACGCTGGACTAGCTTGTGCCCCTTTAGGGGCGAGGCGCACGACGAGGTCTTTTCGGCCCGTAACTAGCTTGTGTCGTCGGGGCACACACATCGACGCACCAAAGACTGCTTTCTTGGCCGGTGGCGACTCGCGCGATGGCCAGAGCTGCTAGATTGCGCCCACCCATGCGAAGAGCACCTGGATACAAGCGTAAGACCAACAAGACCTACATCGTCAACGTCAGCGACGCAGGTTTTGATGATGCTTCGGCGCTCGAAAAACGACTGGTGCAGCTGTTTGAGAATCCGGACTATCAGCCGCCGACGTTGCCAACAGTGGGCGTGCAGCTGCTACAGCTGACCCGCGATCCGGATGTTCAGTTCGACGCCGTGCTGAAACTGCTCGAGCAAGACGCCATGGTCGCCGGTCGCTTGCTGAAGATCGCCCAGTCCCCTGTGTACAGCGCTGGGACAACCATCAACTCTCTGCATCAGGCCCTGGTCCGACTGGGCCTCTCGACCCTGCGCGACGTATTCTTCGAAGCGGTGACCCGAATGCGGGTGTTCCGCGCGCCGGGGTACCAAGAGCCCATGGAACGGCTGCGCAAACACTCAACGGCAACCGCCTATGTGGCGCGCGTGGTGTGCCGGTTCACCGCCTTGTCAGACGAGTACGCGTTTCTCTGTGGCCTGCTGCATGATGTTGGCATCGCCGCAAGTATGATCGCCCTGTGCGAGGGCCGCGATCGCGCCAATCCACCCCCACCCTTCGAGAAGGTGTGGCCCGCAGTACGTGCCGCGCATGAGCGCGCGTCCGAGAAACTGGCAGAGCTTTGGATGTTGCCCGCCGACGTTCAGATGGTGCTCGGCAATCACCACAGCGCGGTCATTGGAGGGCGCTTTCACCCACTGGCAGCGGTAATCAGCACCTCCGACTTCATTGCGAGCCAGCTCGGTTTTGGCTTCGAAGACGAGATCAACCCGCTGCAGGCGCAGGCAGCGCGAGAGAGCTTGAACCTGAGCAACGAGGTTCTGCGCTTGATGCGTAAGAAGGCAGAGCAAGCCCTGGCGGATTTCGACCAGTCCCCCGTGCCGCCGCCGACTGGTAGCAGCTGAGGACTCAGGTCCTGTTCGTCCTCGGGGAGCCGGAGCGCTAATCCCTTGTTCCTTCGGCCTGACTTGCCTAGGAGTGGCTTTTCCAGGACACGTAGGCGGCCGCGTTGGTGACGGCTACCCCTGACCACAGAACCATGAGCAACGACAGCAACCACAACGAAGACAGCAAGAACGGCAACGGCGATTCCGCCAGCACCGAGTTCGAGTTCAAGGCCCAAGTCCAGCGGGTTCTGTCGCTGGTGATCAACTCGCTGTACACCAACTCCGAGGTGTTCCTGCGCGAGCTGATTTCCAACGCGTCGGACGCCCTCGACAAAGCCCGCTTCCTGCAGCTCACCGACAAGGAAGCGCGGGAGCAAGAGGGCGAGCCGGCCATCAAGATCAGCCTCGACAGCGACAACAACACCTTGACCATCGAGGACAACGGCGTCGGCATGACCCGACAAGAGGTCATCGAGAACCTCGGGACCATCGCGCGCTCCGGCACCAGCGACTTCATCAGCCAGTTTGCCGAGCTGACCAAAGAAGAAGACAAAGAGCGCGCCATCGAGTTGATCGGTCAATTCGGCGTGGGCTTCTACGCGGTCTTCATGGTGGCCAGTCGAGTCGACGTCCACACCTTGTCGATGAAACAGGGCGCCGAGCCGGTACTGTGGCGTTCGAGCGGTGAGGGCAGCTTCAACGTGCTGTCAGACGATCGCGACACAGCTGGAACGCGGGTTGTGCTTCATCTCAAACAAGACGCCGCCGAGTTCGCCCAGAGCTGGCGCGTGCAGCGCGTGATCGAAAAGTACTCCGACTTCGTCATGTTCCCCATCGAGGTGGACGGAGCGGTCGCCAACAAGTCGTCGGCGCTGTGGCGCACGCCCAAGTCGCAGGTCACTGAAGAGCAACACGCCGAGTTCTTCAAGCACATCACTCAGAGTCGTTTTGGCGCCAGCCCCGTGATGACCCGGCATTACGCGGTGGATGCTCCTGTGCAGTTCGCGGCCTTGCTCTACGTTCCGCAGCAAGCCCCGCCGGACATCTTCCACTTTCAGAAGGAGCGCCCGGGCTTGCGGCTGTACGCCAAGCGCGTGCTCATCCAAGAGAATTGCGAGAGCCTCACGCCGGTTTACCTTCGGTTCCTGCGCGGGGTGGTCGATTCGGAAGATCTACAGCTGAACGTCTCCCGCGAGACCCTGCAGGACAACCGCACCGTCAAGCAGATCGAGCAACAGCTCACCAGCCGCACACTCAAGGGCCTCGCCAATCTGGCGGAGGAAGACCCAGACAAGTACGCAGGATTCTGGGAGCAATTCGGCGCCGTGCTCAAAGAGGGCGTGTCCGTCGACTTCAAGAACAAGGACAAGATCGCCGATCTGTGCCGATTCCGAACCATGAGAAACGACGACAAGCTCGTCAGTCTGAAGCAGTACGTCGACACCAAGCCCGCCGCCCAGGACAAGATCTTCTACATCACCGGTACCGACCTCGAGCAGGTGCGGCGCAGTCCCCACCTCGAGATGTTCCGGGACAAGGACGTGGACGTTCTGCTCTTGACCGACCCCATCGACGAATGGGTGGTCACGGCGCTGGCTGAATATGACGGCTGCAAGCTCACCAGCGTGGTTCACGGCGAGATCGATCTGAGCAACGAGGACGAGGACGAGGACGGCGACGGCGACGAGGAAGCGAAGAGCAAGTCCGAAGAAGAAAAGGACGTTGAGGAGTCGCTCGATGGCGCGGTCGAAGCGATTGCCAAGGTGCTTGCCGACAAGGTGGGCGCCGTGCGGGCCTCCAAACGGCTCACTCAAACCGCTGCATGCTTGGTGTCCAAAGAGGGCGATCCGGGCGCGAACCTCGAGCGTTTGATGAAAATGCTCGACGACAGCGCCGCCACCAAGAAACGCATCCTCGAGGTCAACCCAAAGCACGCCTTCGTGCGCAACATCGCCAAGCTCGTTGCGCAGGATCCGGAATCGAGCCGCTTGAAGCTCTACAGCGAAATGCTCTACGACCAAGCGCTGCTCAGCGAAGGCGTAGTCGAAAACCCCGTTGAGCTTGCCGAGCGCATGCAACAGCTGCTCGTCGAGGTGAGTGGCCAAGCTGTAGAAGTGGAAGACTGAGTGGAGGACTGCGTGCCGATCCGCTTGCACATCAACATCGACCACGTCGCCACTGTGCGCAACGCACGAGGCAGCGCCTATCCCGATCCGGTACTTGCCGCACAACTCTGTGAGCAAGCTGGAGCCGATGGCATCACTGCACACCTACGGGAAGACCGCCGACACATCCGTGATGCAGACATCGACAAGCTAGCCGCTAGCATCAACACCCCGCTCAACCTCGAGATGGCAGCGACCGAGGAGATGATCGCCATCGCCGCACGCGTCAAGCCGGCGATCATCACTTTGGTGCCCGAACGCCGCGAGGAGCGCACCACCGAGGGGGGCCTGGACGTGATCGGCCAACGTCTGGCCATCGAAAAAGCCCTCACGATGGCGAAGGCTACCAACATCAAGACGAGCTTGTTCGTTGCCGCCGATGAGCAGGTCCTGCGGGCATCGGCGCAGCTCGGTGTCGATCAGATCGAGCTGCACACCGGCGACTACTGCCACACACCGACCGCGGCCGAATGTGAGCGACTCGCCCGCGGTGCGGCGCTCGCCGCCGAGCTCGGCTTGGAGGTGGCCGCGGGCCATGGCTTGACGCGGCACAATGTGGTGGCTGTTGCTGCCATCGAGCAAATAGAAGAGCTGAACATCGGCCACGCCGTAATCGCAGATGCCCTGTTCGTGGGCATCGAGCGCGCTGTGAGCGATTTCCGCGCAGCCATTGACCGCGGTATCCGCCGACGCAATCTTGCCAGGCCATGATTGTCGGGCTGGGAATCGATGTCTGCTCGGTAGCGCGCATGCAGGGCATCATCGACCGGTGGGGGGATCGCTTCATTCGCCGCGTCCTGACGCCAGGTGAACGCGAAAGCTTGGCAGGCCGGGCGGATCGCGCCGCGGCGGTGGCGGGACGCTATGCCGCCAAGGAAGCCACCGCCAAAGCGCTGGCGGGCGCGCCAGGGGTGGGCTGGCATCACGTCGAGGTGCAAGGCGGCAGCAAGCGGGCGCCCCAGCTCGTCCTGACAGGACCGGCACGCGTTCTGGCCGACCGCATGGGAGTGGGCTCGGCCCACGTTTCGATCACACACGACGCTGGGGTCGCGGCAGCGGTCGTGATTCTCGAGAGCGACACGATTGGAGGACAGCGTTCATGAGGCCAGTTCTGACCCGTGAGCAGATGCGCGCCTACGACGCCTACGCCATCGAGCAATGCCAAGTCCCGGGCGTGGTGCTCATGGAGAACGCCGGGCGCGGCGCGGCCGAAATCATCGAAGAGACGATGTGCGATCCTCTCGGCGGGGTCGTCATCATTTGCGGAACAGGCAACAACGGCGGCGACGGCTTCGTCGTTGCCCGTCATCTGGCCGCCTGGCGCGTCAGCGTACAGGTGTTCTTGATTGGCGATCCACGACGGGTGGGCGGCGACGCGAAGCTCAACTTGGACGCCATGCAAGCGCTGGGGCTGGAGCTGCAGTGCGTCCGCGACGATGGCGATCTTCCCGCCCTGAGCGAGGCGCTCGCCGGCGCTGAGCTGGTGGTCGACGCGATGTTCGGCACTGGTCTGACCCGCCCGATCGAGGGCCGCTGGGTAGACGTCATCGCTGCTATCAACAACTGTGGTCGTCCTTGTGTGGCGCTGGATATCCCTTCGGGTATCGACGCCGATTGCGGCTCGGTGCTCGGCGTCGCTATCCGTGCGGCCCACACGGTCACCTTCGCACACTTCAAGACAGGTCTGCTGCAAGGCGCCGCCCTTGCACACACCGGCGAGCTACACGTGGTTGGGTTGGGGATCTGCGATGAGCAGATCCTGGGCGAGGTGGGTCGCGCGGCTGAGCTGATTGACAGCCGCCACGTAACGCTCGCACTGGGCGAACGTCCTGCCAATTGTCACAAGTATCAGGCTGGCAATGTGCTGCTCGTCGCTGGTAGTGAGGGTAAGACCGGCGCCGCATTGTTGAGCGCCAAGGCGGCCTTGCGAGCCGGAGCCGGTATGGCCACCATCGCCAGCTGGCCCGATGCGCTGGCAGCCCTCGCCCCCCAGCTGCAAGAGGTGATGAGCGTGCCCATCGACCCTGCCGGGCTGGAATCTTCGATCGAGCGGGCGCTGCAAAAGCGGGGCGCGGTCGGCATCGGGCCTGGCCTAGGCCTCGACGACAGCGCCCGCAAGCTCTGTGAGCACATCGTGCTCGGCTGGGAGGGCCCTGTCGCGGTCGACGCTGATGCCATCAGCCACTTCGCCGGACGAGCCTCGGCACTCTCAGAAGCCAAGGGTCCGCGTGTGCTGACTCCCCACACCGGCGAGCTGGCGCGGCTGCTCGGCTGCAGCAGCGCGGATATCGAGGCCGACCGCTTGGGGGTCGCTTGCCGCGCCGCCCGCGAAACGGGCTGCGTGGTGCTTCTCAAAGGCCCTCACACGGTGGTCGCAACACCGCAGGGAGACTGCCAGATCTCGGAGCATGCCAATCCGCTGCTGGCGACGGCGGGCTCCGGCGACGTGCTCACGGGTATCGTTGCTGCTTTTTTGTGCACAGCACCCGACGCTGCGAGCGCAGCAACGGGCGCGACTCAGGCGCACGGCCTGACCGCTGCCTTGTTCGCTGAACAGCACGAAGGCACCGACCGGGGCATGATCGCAACGGATATGATCGCGCTGCTTCCCAAAGTCCTCGGCGCTTGTCGTTGAGCCTGGGAGGGAAAGGGCTCACCCAGACTGCAAGGCTGCACTACGGCTGCAGAGAAAGCGCCGCCCCGTGCATGTTTCGGCAGCCAGCGCCGGGTTAGCTCGATATGTTGTGGACATGCGAAACGGGCATCCTTTCTTGGTGGCGGGCTCGATCGCCGCGCTGTTGTTGGCAGCGGCTTGCGGCTCGAACGTAACGGTATTCGACGGAAACAAGGCGAGTGGGGGAGCAGGGGGCCAGGGCGGCAACACCACGCCCACCAACACCCCCTCGACCACGAGCTCGTCGACTGGAGGCTCGACCGCAACCGGCACCGCTGGCGCTGGCGGCATGCCGGAATGCACGACGAACGAGGAGTGCGCCGTCGACACGCCCTGTATCGAGAGCCATTGTGATGCAGGCAAGTGCGTCCACAATCCGAGTCCAAAAGGGACGCTCTGCTCCGACGACGGCACGACAGTGTGCGACGGCGAGGGCAACTGCGTGCTCAGCAACGGCATGGCCTGTGGCGGCCCCGACGACTGCTTGAGCGGACTGTGCGTCGACGGAGTCTGCTGCGATTCACTCTGCGACGGAGCCTGCGAGAGCTGCAGCGTGCCGGCTAGCGAGGGCAGCTGCACGCCTCAGCCAGCAGGGACGGATCCAGACGGCGAGTGCGCTCCTGGAGTGTGCGACAGCAACCAGCTCTGCGCGACTGGAAGCCACGTCTTCAGTGCCAGCTACGGCAACAGTAGTGGGCAGCTCGCCCTCGATGTGGCGACCGACTCAGCCAACAGCATCGTGCTGACCGGCTACTTCCAAGGAACCATCAATCTTGGGGGCTCCACACTCAGCGCTGCTGGCAATTTGCGTGACGCTTTCGTCGCCAAGCTCAATCCCCAAGGCGGCCACCTCTGGAGCAAGCGCTTTGGCGACAACTCGAGCGAGCGCAGCTGGGAAGTCGAGATCGACGCATCGGGCAACATCATCTTGGCGGGCTACTTCTACGGCAACGTCGACTTTGGCGGCGGCCCTCTGATCAGCGCGGGCGGCCAGGACATCTTCCTGGTCAAGCTCAATCCCCAAGGCGGCCACATCTGGAGCAAGCGCTTCGGGGGCGTCGACGAGCAACTGGTGCGCAGCTTGGACGTCGCGCCCAATGGCGACATTCTCATTGGCGGCTTCTTTGAAAGTGGGCTGGACTTCGGCACGACCAACCTGGTCTCGGCAGGTCATTGGGACGCCTTCTTGGCCAAGCTCGACAAGGACGGCGTGGTTCAATTCGCCAAGGGCTATGGCGACAGCGAGGATCAGCGCGTCTACGGAGTCAGCTTCGACAGCGGCGGCAACATCGTGGTCACCGGCCGTCACTTCGGCACAATCGATCTCGGCGGCGGCCCGCTGACGAGCGTGACGGAGCGTGACGCATACGTCGCCAAGCTCGATCCGATGGGCAGCCATATCTGGTCGCAAGCATATTCAGGTAGCGGCAACCAGCTATCCTGGGCGCTGGCGGTAGACGCCAAGGACAACATTGCCGTGGTGGGGTACACCGAGGGCGCGGTGGACTTTGGCGGCGGAGTGCTGACCTCGGCCGGTGGGGAGGACATCTTCGTAGCGAAGCTCGATTCAGCAGGCACCCACCAATGGAGCAAGCTGGTCGGGGCAGGACAAGATCAGCAGCCCCAAGACGTCGTGTTCGACAGCAAAGGCAACATCCTGCTGACTGGCTTCATCGAAAGCAGCGCTGACTTTGGCGGGGGCCAGCTGAGCAGCGCCGGACAAGAAGATGCCTTCGTGGCCAAGCTCACCGGCGCCGGGGAGCATCTGTGGAGCTACCGCTACGGAAGCGGCGGCGCGGAAACAGGACACGGCCTGACGGTGGATAACAACGACGACGTGGTGGTGGTCGGCTACCACAGCAGCACCGTCAACTTCGGCGGCGCGGCGCTATCCTCAGCAGGCAGCTACGACGCCTTCATCGCAAAACTCAGTTACTGAGCGGTTGAAGGCGATGCTATTTCAGCATCGCACTCTAGAAATCCAGAAGCAGCTACACCTCAGGATGGAGCACTATCGCGCCGACGTGGCGGCTCTGCCATTTTGCCTGCAGGGCCTCGCGGACGGATGACAGGCCGTAGGTTTTTGCAACGTAGGGGGTGATGCTGCCGTCATCGACCCACTGCATGATTCGGGCGCGGCGCTCGGCCTCGATGCTCGGATCGCGATGTGCGGAGATGGCGGCGGGGCAGCCTAGGACATCCAAACTCTTCATCATGATGAGATTGGTTGGCAGTTGGTTGGCGCGCGGCGCGCCGCGTTTGCCTTTTCCATCAGCCACGAATGGTGTCGAAGCCCAACCCACCACGAGGAAGCGTGCGCCGAAGGCGGCGCAGCGCAGACTCTCAGCCGAAATGTCCCCGCCAACCGCATCGTAGATCACGTCGACGCCCTTGCGATTGGTGAGCGTTTTGATCTCATCCCGGAACGACACGAGCTTCCCATCGTCCCTGCGTGTGGTGACGATGACGTGGTCGGCTCCTTGCTGGGCCACGACCTCGAGCTTTTCGCGGCTCCGGCCTGTGGCGATGACCGTTGCCCCAAGCAGCTTGGCGATGTGCACAGCTGCCAGCCCGGTCGCTCCGGACGCCCCGTGCACGAGTACCGTCTCGCCGCGCTGCAATGCGCCCCGGTGGATCAAGCAGTGGTAGGCCGTGATGTAGCTCGACAGCAGATGGCAGCCTTGGTCGAAAGACAGCGTCGCGGGCATCGGAATCAACGCCTCGACCGGCGCCACGGCGTAGCTTGCAAAGGCGCCATACTGCTGGTGCGCACCGAGAGAGCGCGGGCCGGTGCGCAAGCCATCCGCGATCACTTCGTCGCCGACTGCGAGACTGTCGACCTCGGCGCCCTTGGCCACGACCACGCCGCTGTATTCCAAACCTGGGCAATAGGGCGGCTTGGCCATGTGTTGGTACTGCCCGCTCATCATCAGCAGATCGACCCAGCCCACCGCTGCGCTCTTGATGGCGACCACAACGTCCGTCGCTCCCAGCGACGCCGGATCGGGCATGGCTTGCGCTTCGATCTGTAGATGCTTGTCGAGCGCTTCGAGCGGCCGTTCGCCGAGCTCGCGCACCATCACCCGCCGTCCGGGCTCACCTTGGCTCATGCCGATTCGTCTCGCACGTTTGTGCCACGGGCTACAGCTCAAACGGGGCTACGGTCCCCGGGATGCTCACGGAAGCGCCGCAGCATTACGGTACGGTCCCAGATCAACCACCCGCTCGAAACCGGCAGCCCTCAGCTGCGTGGCGGCCGAGCGGCTGCGCATTCCGCTCTGGCAATACACGACGACCGGCTTGTTCTTGTCGCCGAGCTCGCTCAGTCTGCCCTGCAGCTGATCAACCGGGATGTTGATCGCACCGGCAACGTGGCCCGAGCTGAACTCTCCCGCGGTCCGCACGTCGACCAAAGACGCGCCATCGTCGATCATCTTTCGCACCTCGGCGAGCTGCTCAGGGCTGCGGTGGCCGGACCACCAGCGCCACAGCAGTATCAGCACGCCAACCACTACGAGGGTCCAGAGGACTTTCTCACGCATGTTCCGTTCTCAGAGCCACCGGGACGGCCAACTGTTACCAGGAAAAGCGCCAAATGCGCGAACCGTTCGCGAGCCCGCTGTCATTCGCCCAAGGTAGCACTACGGCTTCCGAGCCCAGGGTGTGACGCTGGCTCCGACAGCCCCTTTCGATTTGCTTGCGCTGGTCGACGAGGAGTACGGTGCGCCGGACCCGATGCTGCGCCAGACGCAAGAGGACTTGGTGAGCGATTCGATTTTGCGATGCCATGCGCTCGAGATCTGCTCCGCTCGAACCGGGGTCATGGGTATTGCGATTTGCGCGCTGCTCGCAAGCGCCCTGTCGCTGGTCGGCGCTTGTGCGCCTGCGAGATCGCAACCTGTGACGAGCGGACCTTCGGGGCCTACCTCGAGCGCCGAGGTCGACCCGCAACCAACCTCCGAAACAACACCGCCCTCGACCAGTCGCTACAGAGCGGGCGACTTCATCGTCTACAGGTACACGGGCAGTGCGCTCGACAGCGAAGTCAGGCTGAGCGAGAAGGTCATCGCAAGAGAAGGGCTGAAGCTCGAGATCGAGGTCGTAGCCCGCCGTGGTGGCAAAGAGCGCCGCTGGATCCAGGTGGTGACCGACACACCGAAGAATCAGAAGACCAACAAGGTCGACGAGCTCTTCGAGATCGTTGACGGCAATCGCGTCAAACTAAACAGCGAAGACCCCAAAGAGCTCTATCGGCTCTATGCGTGGGTGGTCCCGCCGCTCCAAGGCAAACCCCAGAGGCTGCGCAAAGAAACCCGCCAGCTGATGGTGGCAGGGAAAGCGACGACAGCGCGCTGCGGCGTCTTCAGCGTCAAGGCAGGCGGTAGAGACGCCGAAATGGTCGATTGCGAGTCTGACGAGCTGGTGTGGACAAATGCGCTCACGCTGATCACCGCCGGCTCAGAGACGCTCTACCGCATGGATGTGGTCGACGTAGGCCGTCGGGCGCCCCTGTCCAAATAGCGCGCAAGGCCCATCCCTTACGCCTGGAGCGTCGGAATCCTGCGCGACTCACATCAGACACGCACCCGCGTGTCATGGCCCACACACTGCTGTCGACTAGCAGGGTGGCTGCTCTCAAGCTTGCGCAATCATTGAGCTTGGCGCGTTGGCACCGCTGTTGCTCAGGTCAACACCCAGGAGGCCGACGATGCACGCAAGTACAACGACCCACAGCCACAGCTCGATTCCCACCCCTCGCCACAACCACGCTGTGAGCGACGTTCGCCGCGGTATCGCCCAGCTTCGCCCTGAGCTCTATGCCCGCGCTTTGCGTCTGTCGCGCTCACCCAGTCAGGCCGAGGACATCGTGCAGGACACGATGGTTCGTGCGCTGCGCTTCGAAGACCAATTCCGCTGCGGAACAAACCTTCGCGCTTGGGTTGGCCAGGTGCTGATGAGCGTGTTCTTGACCCAGTGTCGGCGCCGCAAGCGAGAGCGCCGCGCCTTGGACAACCTCACGCAAGATCCCTGCGCTTGGATCAAACACGACGCGCCAGTGACGATGCAGAAACTGTCGGCCGCGCCTTCACGTGCGCTGGCCAACCTGCCCGAGAGCTACCGCTCGGCGGTGCAGCTGGTCGATCTGCAAGATCTGAGCTACCGCGAGGCAGCTGAACGACTCGATGTGCCAGTCGGGACCATCATGAGCCGCCTGCACCGCGCCCGCAAGATGCTCGCCGCACAGCTCATCGAAGCAAAACCCATCGAAGCAAAACCCATCGAAGCAAAACCCATCGAAGCAAAACCCATCGAAGCA
>CAZRGL010000079.1:15321-26564 GCA_964599485.1 uncultured Polyangiaceae bacterium | reverse complement strand
TGGGCTCGTTGATGGGCGCGAGGGTGACGTCGAGGTGGGCTCGTTCGCTGGCGCGTTTGACGGTGATTTTGACGGTTTGGCCGACTTGCTTGTCGTCGAGCAGCTTGAATAGGTCGTTGGGCTCGGCGATTGGTTTGCCGTCGAGCGCCACGATGATGTCACCAAGAATGATGTCGCCGGTCTTGTCGTCGCGGTAGGTCGGTTTCATGCCCGCTTCCTCCGCTGGCGAGTCACTCATGACGCGCAGCACCAGAACCCCTTTAAGACCGAGTCGACGCGCCATACCCATATCGGCGATTTGAACGCCGAGGCCGGGCCGGATGACTCGACCGTGGGCGATGAGCTGCGGCACGGTTCGCCGCACGGTGTCGACGGGCACTGCGAAACCGATTCCCGCCGACGCGCCAGACGGACTGTAGATAGCCGTGTTGATACCGATGAGCCGGCCGCGACTGTCGAGCAGAGGACCGCCCGAGTTGCCGGGGTTGATGGCGGCATCGGTTTGGATCACACCCAGAATGGGCCGACCGTCCATCGACTTGATCTCGCGACCGAGACCGCTGACAACGCCAACCGACAGCGTGTGATCCAGGCCGAAGGGGTTGCCGATGGCGATGGCTTGTTGTCCCACAGCCAGGGAGCCGGAGGTGCCGCGCTCGAGGGACTTGAGCTTGGCAGCTGAAGCCTGAATCTTCAACACGGCCAGGTCTTTGTCCGCGGCGTGACCAACCAGCTTGGCGTCGTAGCTTGTCTGATCAAACAAGGTGACGCGGGCCGCATTTCCCCGCGCGATGACATGGTAATTGGTCACGATGTGGCCTTCGGCGTCCCATATAAACCCCGAGCCGGTTCCACGCGGAATGGCCATCACATTGCGACGCAACATGTCGCGCCGATAGCTCAAGGTGGTGATGAACACGACCGAGGGCGAAGCAGCGCGAAAGACATCGATGGTGCGCCGCTCTGAAGTGGCGAGCTCACTGGGAAGAGGCGCTGTGAGCGTTGGCACCGGCGCCGCAGAGCTCGTCGAGGGTGCTGACGCCGACTGGGCCACGGTTGACTCGACGCGAGCGGTGGACGCTACAGGCACGGCTTCATGCCGAACGCCAAAGGCTTCGGCGATCGCGCGACGCGACAGCGACACCAGCAGCACGGCGTTGACGGCAATCAGCACGAGCAACACCGGCGTCATCGCCGCAGTCCACCTGGAGCGGCCTGACTCGGTGCTGGAGCCAGCCCGCGGCGCACGCGCTTGGCTCGATTCATCGTCTGGGGCGTAGGGGTCGTGGATGGGATTGCTCACGCTTTGACTCGACAGCTGCAAACAGGTTTTTGCTCAGTCAATTTGGCCGGCAAGCACATGTTTGCGCAAGGCCTCAGCAGCTGAATCTCACCGCTGACGTGATTTCGCACACATACGACCTGGCATGGCGCGTGCACAAAAACCGGGGGGGGAATGATCGATGAGCCCGCGCTACACCAATCTCGATGCTATTGAGCCAGCTTTCATGCATGTGATCGAACCCACCGATCGGCTCTGCACTTCGTCGCTACCGGTGCTCATTCGAGGTGGCGACCGGCGCACACGGCGCAGCTTGGCACGTGACGTTCATGAGCGCGGGTCCCGTTGCCACGAGCCTTTCGTGACCGTTGATTGTACCGAGCCGGAAGACCTACTGCTGAGCAGGCTGTTCGGCCGTGACCGCAGCATGGGTGCCGAGATGCTTGGCGCATTCGAGCTCGCACGCGCCGGCACCGTCGTGCTCGACGAGGTCGATCGAATGCCCAGAAGCGTGCAGGCTGCCCTCTCGCTGGCGATCAATCAGAAGCTGCTGACGCGGGTGGGCAGCTGCGAGAGCACACCGATGACCGCGCGCATCGTCGCCTGCGCGGGGCGTGACTTGGAGGGCCTGGCTGCCCAAGGCGCCTTCCGCCAAATGCTGTTGCTGCGCCTCAGTCCCTTGACGCTTCGCGTAGGAAGACGCGTCGATGGCGGGGCCCTGCTCGATTCCGTTCGCGGCTTCTTGCAGCGGCAGAGTTTCTCCATTCAGCGCCAAGTGCGACGCTTGGAGGCGGTTTCCCCGTGAGCGGCTGGCTCGGACAGCGACCCCGGTCAGTGCTGACGGTAGGGCGACGGGTGCGGTTCAAACGCACGATGCCCTGTGCAAATGGTTGGGTGGATCGTGGCTCAGTGGGCACCATCATATGCGTGCTGCCGGGGCTCGTCGTGGCGCTCGACCCCATGCATTTGGCTGGCGGACGGCGGCGACAGATTCACTTGCAACGAAAGCTCGCTGTCGATGACCTCGAACCGATCCAAGACAGCGCGCCGCCGCCAGGCTCGACGCGCCATATCGAGCTCGATGTGCAGCACTGCACATCGTTGGCAGCTAGCTGAGCCGCAGCCCAACCATCGATTGGGGCAGAGCAGCGGTCGTGGTAGCAGTGGTACATGCATCCCGTTGGATTCGGGCACAGCGATGTTGGCATGGTCCGGGAGCAGAACGAGGACGCGTTCTTCGTCGACGACGACCTCGGCCTGTATGTGGTAGCTGACGGCATGGGCGGCCACGCTGCAGGAGAAGTCGCCTCGGCGACCGCTATCGCCACGGTCACCAAGCACATGCGCAAGCACCGCGACTTGCTCAAGGAGCTCAAGCAAGGCCGGGGTGAGCACGACCGGATGTTGACCATCGTTCGCAAGGCCGTCGAGGAGGCCTGCGGCAAGGTCTACGAGCTGGCTACATCGACCGATGGCCAGGCCGGCATGGGCTGCACGCTCACCATGTTGATGGTGGCCGGCACGAAGGCGCTGATGGGTCATGTGGGCGACACGCGCTTGTACCTCAAGCGCGACTCCAAGGTGAGCCAGCTGACCAGTGACCACACGATGGCCAACGAGCTGGCCATCGCCGGGCTCATCGAACCGAGCGAAATCAAGACGCACCACTACGCCCATGTGCTCACGCGCGCGGTTGGCACGCAGCCGAGCGTGAAGGTCGACACCTTGGTGATGGACCTAGTGCCAGGCGATCGCTTCATGCTCTGCTCAGACGGGCTCACTGAATACATCGAGGACAACGAGTGGCTGGCACCGCAGCTGGCCAACAAAGACCTCGAGGCAATCAGTGAAGAGCTGGTCAGCTACGCCAACACCTCGGGCGGGCACGACAACGTGACCTGCGTGGTCGTCCAGATGAACGCCGACGACCCGGAGATCGAGATTCTCGACGAGATGAGCGTCGAAATCCAAGGCCGCTTCGACGCGCTCGAAGCGGTGTTCCTGTTCGACGGTTTGAGCATGCTCTTGCTCACGCGCGTGCTGAGCCACTGCGATGTGAAGAGCTATGAGCCGGGCCAGGTGGCCATCACAGAAGGTGACCCTTGTGGTCAGTTGATGATCGTTTTGGACGGCGCCTTCTGTGTCTCACACCGTGGTCAAGAAGACGGAGAGCTGGAGCCGGGCGAGCACGCCGGAGTGACCACCTTGCTGGCTCCGCGCAAAGCCCGAGCGACACTCACGGCCACCAAGTCAGCGCGCTTGTTGATCCTGCAGCACAAGCCGTTCTGGGCGCTCATCAAGGCGAGACCGTGGCTGGGCGTTGGTCTGCTCGAACGCGTCGGAAGGCGGCTGAGCTTGGATCTCGATCGCTCCATCGCACAGCGCGACGATGGTGATCCTGCCACCACACCGGTCAAACCGCGCGAGCGACTCTGACGTCGCGAGCCAGAGGCAGATGGCGCAATGAAGCTGCTCGAGCTACTGCAGCAAGATAGGGTCGTGCAGGACCTGGCGCTTTCGTTCGGCTGGATCGTGCTGGTTTTGCTCTTGCGCACAGCCGCTTTGCGCATGGTTCGTCACAAGAGCTGGGCATCGGATCGCACGCAGCTACGGATTACCTCTCAGCTGCGGCGCGGCGCGTGGCTGTTGATCGGTATCGGCTTGGTGCTGCTGTGGGCCACCGAGTTGCGCACCATGGCCCTGTCGATGGTGGCCTTCGCTGCCGCGCTGGTCATCGCCACCAAAGAGCTGTTGCTCTGCGCCATGGGCTCGCTACTCCGCGCCAGCGCGCAGGCCTATGGCATCGGCGATCGCGTGCTCATCGGCTCCAGTCGCGGTGACGTGATCGACTCTGGACTGTTCGCAACCACCTTGCTCGAGGTCGGACCGGGGCATCGCTGGACCGGGCGCACCTTGACGGTCCCCAACAGCGCCTTGCTCACTGGTCCGGTGATCAACGAAACCGCCACCGGCGACTATGTGCTGCACACCATCACCGTGCCGCTGATGAGCGACGAGGACTGGCAAGCTACGGAGAAGAACCTGCTCAGCACGGCAGGCGAGATTTGTGAGCCGTACATCGACGAAGCACGAGACCAGCTCGTCGAGTCTGCTCAGCGTCTCGGGCATGCCGCGCCTTCGCTCGAGCCGCGGGTCATTTTGCAGCTGCCGGAGGCTGGCAAGTTGAGCTTACAGCTTCGCTTGCCCGCCCCTGCCCGAGAGCGGGGCGGCATCGAGCAGCGCGTGCTTCGGGCACTGCTGAGCAAAACAACTCCTGCCGACTGAACGTGGCTGATGCGGACGGCGCTCCGCCGCAGTATAAGTCGAGGTCCTGGGTTTTCTGTCCAGCGACCCGATAGGAAGTGATGCAAGTCAAAACCCTACGCTCGGGCAGCGCTGCGCTGCTCTGTGCCACGCTCAGCACCGTCTCGATCACCACCAGCGCGCAAGCACCTCCCGCCGAGCCAGAAGCTGCGGCGGAGGCTGCGCCCACGGCCAAGGAGCCGCCACCTACCGCGGCTGAGGAGCCGCCCGCCGCGGCCAAGGAGCCAGCTGCCGCGGCCAAGGAGCCAGCCGCCGAGCAGCCGGATGGCGCGCCCACACCAACGAAGCCGGCCCAGCCACCCTTCCCGGACGGCGAGGACCGGGCTGTCCCAGACTACGACGGCCGTGGCGACGATCCGGTCACTGCCGGAGACGTGTTCATCTGGATTCCGCGCGCCATCTTCTTCCCGGTGTATCTGGTGAGCGAATACGTGATCCGCTGGCCCCTCGGCGCGCTCACCACTGCTGTTGAAGAGCACGACATCCCCGGCAAGCTCGAGGAGCTGTTCACCTTCGGTCCCGGCAACAAGTCCGGCTTGGTGCCAAGCGCGCTCATCGATTTCGGGTTCCGTCCGAGTATCGGCCTGTACTTCTTCAGCGACGACCTGATCGCCAAAGACAACGCCATCCGTTCTCACTTGGCCTTTGGCGGCATCGATTGGTACCGGGCCACGCTGACCAATCGGCAATACCTGTCACGCAAAGAGCACCACGGCGTCGATCAGCAAGTGCAATTGCGCGGCGTGTTCAGCCACCGGCCGGACTGGAAATTCTATGGCCTCGGGCCTGACTCACAAGACGATCACCAGTCGCGCTACACGGCCCAGCGTATCGACGGGACCTTATCGTATGAGCTGGGCTTCTGGCGCAGCAGCCAGCTGCTTTCCTTCGCCGGGGTGCGAGACGTTCGTTTCAGAGACGAACCCTGCTGCGAGGACCCATCCATCGGCGAAGGCGTCAAGCAAGGCTACTTCACGCTGCCGCCACTGTTTGACGACGGCTACACCATCGCCCGAGTCGGCGCCGAGCTGTACCTCGACACCCGCAAGGTGCGCAACCGCGACAAGGGACTCGCGTCCGACTTCGTGCAACCCTCTGGCTCTGGCGTAAAGCTCGGCTTGCGGGGCGAGATCGCTGGCGGCCTTCGCCAATCGGCCCCAGCAGTCGCAGGTGGGGACACCGAGCTACTGCGCTACATCCGCTACGGCGCAACCCTTGGTGGTTTCTTGGATGTCTACAGCCAGCGGGTCATCGGGCTATCGGTCGTCGCCGACTTCGTCGATCCCTTTAGCGAGGGCGGCCAGATCCCTTTCACCGAGCTGGCCACGCTCGGCGGAGACAAGGCGCTGCAGGGATTCTTGCAATACCGCATGCTCGACCGCAGCGCTGTGGCGGCGCGGCTCGAATACCGCTGGCCTGTGTGGGTGTCCCTCGACGGCATCGCCCACTATTCGGTCGGCAACACCTTTGGCGAGCACCTCGAGGACTTCAGTCCCGAGAAGCTGCGACAGTCCTTTGGTCTCGGCCTGCGGGCCACCGGCTCGCGTGACCACGCCTTCGAGATGCTCTTCGCCTTCGGCACTGAGACCTTCGAATCAGGCGGCGGCGTGGAGAACTTCCGCTTCGTCGTAGGCGCCAGCTCTGGGTTCTGAGGAGAGGATGAGGCACATGAATCAACGCATCAGCCTACTGGTCAGCAGCATCGGACTCGGAAGCATCTTGGTGGCAGGAGCCGTCACGCTCGCCGGTTGCGGCGGCGGATTACGGACCTTCCCGCTCAAGGATCCCATGTGGGTCGACAACGACAAGCGGCCGCTCGCCGCCGAGCCAAGCGAGTACTTCTCGTCCTTCTTCTGGGACGGCGCCGATCAAATGGCATTCCGGCCGTTCACCAAGTTCTGGAAAGTCGATCCCGGTGGCGAAGCGGTCAACGTCAACTCGATGGACGAAGTTCCCGACTCGGCGTGGTTCACCAACCGCCTCGGCCGATCGGAAATGACCCTCGAGCAGGTCCGACTCGGGCCATGCAGCGGCCCGCTGCTGGATGTCAAAGGCCCCTGGACGGTGACCGGTGCCAAGCCGAACGGCGCCAACCCGGGCTTCCCCATCAAAGCTGCTGACGGCCGCCGCTACTTGCTCAAGTTCGACGGCGTTACCCAAGGTCCGCGCGCCACGGCAGCCGACGTCATCGTCTCGAAGATGTACTACGCGGCAGGTTTCGACACGCCTTGCAACGAGGTGATCCTTTTCGATCGCTCGATCCTGAAGATCTCGCCGAAGGCCAAGAGCAAGACGCCTGCCGGCAAGAAAGTGCCGATGACCGAGAAGGATCTCGACGTCATTTTCAGCAAAGCGATACGCCTCCCCGACGGCCGCTACCGAGGTAGCGCCAGCTTGTTCTTGCCGGGCAAGCCAATCGGCCCGTTTCGCTACCAAAGCACCCGCAGCGACGATTCCAACGATGTGATCCCCCATGACGATCGCCGCGACTTGCGCGGCACCTACGTGCTCGGCGGTTGGGTCAACCACTTCGATGCGCGTGAGCAGAACACCCTAGACATGTTCATCCCCCCCAAGGATGGCAAGGGCGGCTACATCCAGCACAACATCATCGACTTCGGCGATTGCTTTGGCAGCGTGTGGGAGCCGCCGATGATGGGCCGCCGCATCGGCCACTCTCACTATCTGGCCATGGACCACTTGGTCGCCGACTGGCTCACCCTCGGGCTGATGCAGAGACCCTGGGACGAGAATCGCTTCGGCCCATCGGGCAAGGTGTTCGCCTACTACAAAGTCGACGACTTCGTCCCTGACGCCTGGCGTCCCGGCTACCCCAATCCGGCCATGCTGCGCATGACCGAACGGGACGGCGCGTGGATGGCGCGAATCATCGCCCGCATCACACCAGCGCACGTCAAAGCGATGATCAAAGCAGGCAAGATCCAAGATCCCAAGCTCGAAGCCGAGCTGACACGGGTCGTGCTCGGTCGCCGCAAGAAGATCCTGGCGCGCTACCTCAGCCGCGTCTCGGCGCTGACCAATCCAGTCGTTACGCCCCATGCAACCGGCGCCGAGCTGTGCATGGAAGATCTAGCAATCAGCGCCGGCGTCACACCGGTACGTTTCAGGCGCTATGAGAGCCGCGCCTATGTCGGTGAGCGCGCAACACCAACCACGGCCAGCAAGGTCCGCGGCTGGGCCGCCAAGGTGTGCACGACATTGCCCGCCGTCCAAGGAGCAAGCGCCGAGTCACCGCGCTACGTAATCATCGACTTGGTCGCAACCACCGGTAGCCAGAGCAAGGCCCCCGCGCGCGTGCACCTCTATCACCTCGGCGGAGCCAACTACAAAGTCGTCGGCCTAGAGCGCCCCTACGACAACGATCCGCCGGGGTAATCAGCGGCTGAACGAGGCGATGATGGCCTGCTTGATCTGCTTGATCTCGGCCACCACCGCTTCTTCGTCCCGAAGCGCATTGGTGGTGGTCACCACGCGCTCGGTCACGTTGTCGAATACGATGATGCTGTAGGCGCCCGAGCTCGCTGTCGGCTCGGTCCGTCGTTCGGACAGAAGCGCTTGCTTGCGCTGCCAATACTTGTGGCGCGCCACCATCCCGCCGCGCTTGTCAGCCGGGTAACGCTGCTCCAAGGCAGCGAGCTCAGCCGCCACAATATTGTTGAGCTTGCGCACCACCTCGAGCCTGGCCTCGTCCCAGCGGGGCTCGGCCACCACCGAAATCGTCGCGCGCAGCTGGTACTTCTTGCCCGGATCGAAGGCGCCCATCACCGAGGTATCGAGCGGCAGCTCGCGGCTGAGCTGCAACCGCTCGCGACCTTGGCGCTCCAGCTTCCACTTCGGCCCAACCTGCTTGTCGATACCAGAGAGTGGCCCCACGGCTCGCACCTTAGCAGCTGAGCCCGACGATGCGACCGACGGCGCCGGGCCAGGCCAGCTGTGGAGTAACCGTACCTGGACGACAGCACATCGCCGCACACACACACCGGTCGCGCTGTAGACCCATGATTTCCGGCCATGGGGAGACATCTTCCATCCTGAACATCCCGATTGCCGCCGGGGTGCCACCAGTGGAGCCGCCACGTCGGCTCAACGAAGAACATCCCCCGCGACCACTTTCACGCTATGCAAAACCTCGTCGCAAAGACGGGACCGCGCGTAGCAAAGGACCTTGATGATGGCGAACACGAATAGCTCCTCAATAGCAGGTACCGAAGCGCCCCCTGTGGTTCTTTCGTACTTGGCAGCGCTCGGCTTGGTGGCGGGGTGCGCGGCGGCACCAGAGCCCACTAGGACGCCACCGCGATCCAGCGCAGCAACGTCGTCGACGGCAACTGCAACCTCGGCGACTGCGTCGTCGACTGCGTCGGTTGCGGCGGCCAAGACCCCCGACGTTCCAGCGCCCCCTGTGGTCCCCGTTCCCATGGTGACGATCGGTCGCGGCGCGTTCACGATGGGTTGCCCGAAGGGGGCGAGCATGTGCAAGGACGACGAGAAGCCGGCCCATCGGGTGCAGCTGAGCCCCTACGAAATCGACGTCTACGAAGTCACCGTCGGGCACTACAAAGGGTGCATTGACGCCGGTGCGTGCACGTACCCCGTGACCGAGCTCAAAGGCCTGCACGGGGCGAGCTCGAGGGCGGCCAAGCTGTGCCGCGACCAGTTTCGGGCCGAGCTGTGGAAGCGTCCGGTCGTCTGTATCGACTACGCGGATGCCACGACGTACTGCAAGTGGCGCGGTAAGCGGCTTCCAACCGAGGCGGAATGGGAGCGCGCTGCACGTGGAGACAGCAGCAAGAAGGACCGGGGCGCGAGATTGTTCCCCTGGGGCGACCAGCCAGCCAATGCCAATCTGGCTTGCGTGGAGGCGGATGCGCGTTGTGAGGTTGGAAGTCATCCCAAAGGGATTTCACCGTACGGGCTTCACGACATGGCTGGCAACGCCGCAGAATGGGTATTGGACTTCTACGACCCGACATTCTACGCATCGTCGCCGTCGCGCGATCCGGACGGAACTTGGGACCTGATGCCGATTCAAAAACAGCGGTGCATGTCTTCCACTTGTTACATCACGCGCGGCGGCAGCTGGAAGGACGAGCCCATCGCGCTGCGCGCCACGGCGCGAACTGCAAAGGCTTCCTCTCACAATTGGGCGTTTGCCTCGATCGGGTTCCGCTGTGCGAGAAGCACCGAAAAGTCGCGGCGCGAGTATTTCGCCAATCGGATGAACATGATGAACGCGAAAAGGTTCCGGGACTCTCAGAAGAGGGTGCCAGCACCCTGATCGGACCGATACGCTTCACAACTATGGCGGTGTAGCGGTGCCTCTATTCTGTGGGGCTCTTTGATGTTCGGTGAACCAGGTGAACAGCTCGCCAAAAACCCGTTCGCCCTCTGCGAGGGTGCCGTGCGCGCAGCCAGGCATTTCGAAGTAGCGAGCAGGCACGCCCAGCTTTGAAAGTTGCTTCGCGCCGATCTGCATGCGGCGCGGCACATCGCGGCTGCACGACATCGTTGCTGCGGCGCGGACATGCTTCATCCGGTGCGCGTTGACGGCCACGGGTGAGCCAATCAAGACGACGCGGGTGTAGCGCTCTGGCCATTGGTGTGCGAGCAGCTCGGCAATGGTAGCGCCGCGTGAATACCCGATGAGCGTGAGACCTTCTTCCGGATCTACCTTTGCCCCAACAGCAGCAAGGGCAGCCTCGATCCGTTTGTGCTGCAGCTGCGCATTGGTGGAGATGGTGCGGAAACCCGGGCTGGGACACGGCCGGTCGCCCTCGATCGCCAACACACCTCCGGCTCGACGTGCTGTCTCGACGAACCCATACAGGTACGCATAGGCGTTGGCACAGACGCCCGCCAAGAACACGATCCGCGGCGGCGCCCCGCCAAGCCCCATCACTGCGCCGGCAAGGTGATCATCGGGAACGGGGATGCGAATCACGCTCGCCGGAGTCTTCTTGGGCGCCTCGGTCGACGCGGCTGATGTCGCCGAGGCTGACTGAGTCGCTGAGGCCGACATTGTCGATGTCAGGACGACAGGCTGCTTTGCTGCTGGCTCAGCCTTCGGCGAATCGACTGAGTTACAGCCGCCAATGCAAAGGAGTTGCACGATCACCAAGCAACCGACTTGTTTCAACTGAGCTCGCTTCACCCCCGGCACCTCGCGCAAGAGTACTCGAGTGTGACAGGTTGATGGTAAGCGTCCGGCGTGGGCAGCACGAAGCCGCTTGCTGACTGTCGCTACTGTTCGCCAGGTCAACGGTGCACCGGGCAAGGGCTACTATTCTGTGTTGGCCGCTTCGATTGCGATGCGGCGGAGGCGGCGGCAGGCTTCGATTAGGCCTTCGGGTTGACGGTGCAGATTGCCACCTATGAGCAGGATGACCTCGCGGCCGTAGAAGGCGACCATTTCTGCTACTCGGTCCAGGCGCATACCACCTGCTGGGACGGGGAAGCTCGGGCGCAGCGCTGCCATGGGAGTTTGGCAGCCGTGCACCAGCGCGCGGCACTCAGCGGCGGACCACGAGAAGCGACCGCCGAGGTTGGGGAAGATACAGGCGTCGGCGCCAGCGAGTCGGAGCAGCTGCGCGAACACCTGGTGGCCGATGCCCTGATC
>CAZRGL010000079.1:0-15311 GCA_964599485.1 uncultured Polyangiaceae bacterium | reverse complement strand
GCCGCAACCCCCTGGGGGCCCAGGCCCGGCTCGGCCGACACGACCATGCTGCCCTGAAGCGCGGGGTGACTGATGATGGGCAGCGCCACGGCGTCGTCCTCGGCGATGCTACGCATGCTGTCGAGACCGATGAGCCCGGGGCAGATGAGCAGCCCCCCCGCGCCGGCTTGCTTGGCGAAGGCTACGCGCTGGCTGAGACGATCGCTCGGGGCGGTCACGTTGGGCAAGTACAGGCAGCGGCCACCGGACTCGGCGTTGGCTTGCGCCACGGCGCGGGCGACCTGCTCGACGCGCGGCTCGAAGCGACAGAAAGGCTGATCGGCCAGACCGTGATCGTCTTTGATGAAATCGACTCCGCCCAGCACGAAGCTGCGAGCCAGCTCGGCCAGCTCGCGAGGCGACAAACCCATGGGCTTGAGCGCAGTGCACAGCAGGGGGCGATGCGGCGCATCGAGCAGCGCTCGCAAGCCGGCCGGACCAAAGCGCGGGCCGCCAAAACGACCGAGCAGCGAAGGCGGAAGCTCGAGGCCCATCAGTCTGAAGCCTGAGAGCAAACTGATGTTACCGAACAGCACGTTGAGCAGCTGCGTCAGCTCACCGCCGGCGATCTCCATTGCGAAACTGATCTCAGCTTCGAAACAGGAGCCCGTCGCTACCGCGACTTCATCGCCGGCTGGTTTTGACAGCTGGCGCAGTCCCTCGAGGCGGCCGACGATGTGGTCCGGGATGTCGCCTTTGGGCAGCAGATCGGCCGGAAACTCCACGGTCTGCTCGACGCACAATGCCTCGGCTTTGGCGCGCGCTTCTGCCTCGTCTCCGAGCAAATGGTAGCGGGCCGTCAGCCGCTCGCCGCTCAGCTCGATGGTGCTCATAGAGCCTCTGGTTTGGCCGCGTCCTGCCCCGCGCTTGTCGCCGGCAGCTCGGCCGGCTCTAGCCCTGCCTCGTCGATACCAAGCTGCTCACCGACGAGCGTCTCGACTGCGCCAAGCAGCGCTTTGGCCGATATCCCATACTCATCCATGAGGTAACGACAGCTGGCGCCGTGCGCGTAGGTGTCCTGCAAACCAAGACGAACCAGCTTGGCCCCGACACCCGCTTCTGCCATCGCCTCGGCTGCCGCGGAGCCGAGCCCGCCGATCACGCTGTGGTTCTCGAGGGTGATGACGCCGTGACGACTCGAGGCGAGCGCCTCGAGCACTGCCTGGTCGTCAAAAGGCTTGAGGGTGGAGACCGACAGGTGCCGTAGCCGCACGCCTTTGTCTTGCAACAAAGGCGCAAGTCGCATCGCCTCGGCTGTGCAAATCCCACTGCTCAGCACTGTGAGATCGTCGCCCTCAGACAGGAGCCTGGCCCGGCCGACACGTAGAGGCTCGGCCGCATCGAACAGTCGCGGAAGCTCGCCACGAAGCATCCTCACGTAGACCGGGCCGTCGATCTCATGGGCCGCCGCGAGCACCGACTGCACATCGGTAGCATCAGCACACTCGAGGACCGTCATGTTGGGCAGCACCCGCATGAGGGCGAGGTCGTCGACAGCCTGGTGGGTGACGCCGCCAGGCGTGGTGACCCCCGGCAAGAAACCGAGCAGCCGCACCGGCACATTCGGGTACGCAATCGACATCGCCACCTGATCGAAAGGCCGCCGGCAGATGAACACCGCGAAGGTGTGCACCCAAGGAGCAAAGCCCTCGCGCGCCAGTCCCGCAGCGAAGCCCATCATGTTCTGCTCGGCCATACCGAAAGAGAAGAAGCGCTCGGGCAGCGCCTCGCGAAAGCCATCGGCTTCGCAGGAGCCGGTCAAGTCGGCTGATAGCACGAGCGCCTCGAGATGCTCCTTCCCCCAGCTGACCATGTTGGCGCGATGTGGCCGCCGCACCAGCTCGATCATGGCGCCTCCTGCTCGTCGTCGCAGGGCTCGTCGTCGGACTGTAGGTCGCGCAACGCTTCGACCAACACCTGCCGCTCGTCTTCGCTGGCAAATCGCACGTAGTGGAGCTTGGGGCTGCGCGCGCGCAAGGCCGGCAAACCGCGACAGGGATCGGTACGAGCGAGCACCACCCGCGGGCGGCCGTCGGGCATGCCGTCGCAGGCTGCTGCCAGAGCGTCGACATCATGACCGTCCACGCTCCGGGCCGTGACACCGAAGGCCTCGATGCGCTCGACAGCGGGCTCGATCGTCATCACCTCCGTCATCGGGCCGTCGCATTGCTGACCGTTGACATCGATGTAGATCCCCACCCTATCGAGACCATGAAACGCCAGCGCCGCCAGCGCCTCCCAGGTCTGCCCTTCCTGCAGCTCGCCGTCAGACATCATCACCCAGGTTCGCCCGGGCTCCCCCCGAAGCTTGCGGGCGAGCGCCACCCCACCTGCCTGGCTGAGCGTCTGCCCCAAGGAGCCGGCCGTCACCTCGATGCCGGGCGAGTGCTCCGCACCGATCATCTCCACCGTGCTGCCGTCGCGATTGAACGCCTCGAGCCCTTCGGGCGCCAAGCGACCGAACTCGATGAGGGTGGCGTAGAGCACCAACGAGTAATGCACGGGCGAAAAGAAGAATCGATCGAGCTCAGGGCGCCGCGGGCCGTTGTAGGCGCTACCGCTGATCGGCTCGCGTCCCTTACCTGGTGTGCCCGTGAACGGCGGCGGCACCATCGGCGCCGCGCTCGGGCCAAGGCGCATCACCCGGCCGTACAGCGTAGCGAGCAGCTCGGCCGACGAGCACGCTTGACTGAGGTACCCACCACCATTGCGCAACACATGCTCGACCGCTCGGCGACGCACGCCGCGAGCCACCCTGCGCACCTGCTGTTGCCACCTTGGTGATTGCTCGCTAGGGGATGATTGCTCGTTGGACATGGGTCACGCTAGGAGCTTCGCCTGGGCAACTTCGCCTCGCCGGAGAACCTAGAGGGCAACCGCCAAGAACTCCAGTGGTGCAACACCTGCCCACGCGGCCAAACAGTGAAACTGCCCAAGGTGGACAATGGTAACGCCTGGCGTTGTTTTGAGTTGGCTCGACTTGGCGGGAGGGCGTGAAGAGATTGTCTCAAAACCCCGCCCCTACGGCCATTCGGTTTCCCGAGATCATTTGCTCTTCCCGCGCTTCTCACTGCCCAGCGAGACCTCTGCCACGGACTTGCCGAGCTCATCGAGTCGGTGGAGGCTGAGGTAGCTCCCGGTCAAGGACAGCACGTAGTCGTCGAGCACAGCGGTACGTCGTACCTTGCCAACCTTGCTGCTATCGATCCGACCGAGCTGGCGGAAGCCAGCCTTCATGCTGGCGGTATATGCCAACAGTCCTGTGAAGCCGTGCAACCCTGGTTGTTTCCCAGCTGTGCGGGTGACTTCAATAGGAAGCAGGAGCAGCTCGCGGGGTGCGAAATAGTTGAACGCCAAATGACTCTCTTGGGCCTCGGACTTGGAGCCGCGCGGACCAATGATCTCCACGTGTGCAAGCCTGGGCTGGTGCGGATTGTTGACGTCTACCAACTGGAGGCGAACGCTGTCGTTGCGCTCTGGGCGTTTTGGGTTACTCGAGCCGAAGCCCACAGTCAGCAGCTGGTCAGGAGCGAGCGGGTGGATGTACGTCGCATATCCGGGGATCTTGAGCTCGCCCAACAAGATCGGCTTTGCCTGGCGCAGATCGAAAGCGAACAATGGGTCGACCTGTCGAAACGTCACCAGATAGCCGCGGTCACCGACGAAACGCACTGAGCGCATCCTCTCACCTGGAGCGATGCCCCCGACCCATCCGCCAATTACCATCGAGCCAGCGCTGTCGACCAACACCGCAACTGTGCTGCTGATGCTGGTCGCAGCGGCCGTGTGGGTCGCAACGCGCAGCTTGCCTTCGTATTCGTCCATGGCGAACTGGTTGATGAGCTCACCAGGAACCAAGCCAGTACCGGCGTAGTGGGCGGTTGCCCCGTCGAGACGAAATCGATGGATAGCGGTCACCTTGTTTACTTCGTCATTGGTCGACGGGTGGTGTTGGCGCAGATCTTCGAGTAGCCCCCGCCTATCGAGCGAGGCGAGGTAGATTGTCTTTGCAGACGCGTACACCACGGTGGGCGCATCGAAGATGCTCACGATCGATGGCGGCCCGCCGTGCAGATCGAAGGACACGATGGACGTATTCGCGTCGCGTTCCTCGGAGGCGCGACCGTATTGGTTGCAGCCAGCCAGCGTCTGCGAGGGTCCATTGGCTCCACGCGAGAGCTTCACGTGAGGAAGCCACGCCAAGTCGGGCTGAGACCGAATGAGCTCGACCATGCGATCGCTTCGGTCCTCGTACATCTCAAAATAGGTCCCGCCGCAGAGCTTGGGTGGCAGACGCCAGCGGCCGATCCGCTCCAGGACCGGATAGCGAGTCTGTGTCACCACGGCATGAATCGCGGTGCCGATTCGTCGCGCCGCGATGAGCTCACCCGGCAAATCGAGGAGCCGGTCGAGTCGCGGATTCGAACGGTCGGTGAGATCGACGATGGCAGCTTGGGTTCTGGCAGCGTGCTCGCCGGAGACGGTAGAAAAGACGACCGCCTTTGAAGGGGTGACGAACAAACTGAGCGGCTCACCGTCTACCGCGAGCGTTCCTATCACGCGCGCCCGTTCAGGCGGCCAAGCTTGCACTATCTTGAGAGCGCTGTCGTGAACCACGTAGGCGTATTTGTTGTCGTTCTTGAGGATGTCCGCTTCGTCCACGCCGCGCACTTGCACGTTGGTTCTGGAGGCGTTTGCCGCGAAGGACCCAAACCCGCGCACGGCATGGTTTTGCGCCCCACGCGCTGCCGCCGCTACGCCGCCGCCCCCCGCCGATAGCGGATCGTCAGCAAACTCGTAACCGTAGCCGTCTTCTTCACCACCGTAGCTACGATAGTATTTGTGGGGGCCGTATAGCGGGAAGCGCGGCTCCGCTTCGGACCAGGGCAGCGAGCCGTCGCAGATGCCCTCGTGCACCTTGCGGCGTTCTTCCATCCACTTTTTTGCCGCCCGAATCGCTGCTTCACGTGCGGGTCGGATCCGAGTGTCGCAATCGCCTACCGGTGACAGATCATAGGCCGACGCCGGCGCTCGCTCGGGCAGCAACCCCAGCTTGGGTACCACGACGGGCTTGCAACCGATCGAGCTGAGCAGGAGCGCCGCGCCAATCGCGGTCGGGGAGAATCGTAACGAGCGTGCCGAGCGGTACATCGATCCCGGGATTCTAGCAGCATGCTCGTCCGAGGCTCAGGCCGTTCCAGCGCTGGAGTCGAGGCAAACGAGCGTGCCCGGCGCTGGTCAGGGAAACTCGGGCCAGCGGTCGCCAGTAGCCCAGCGGTAACGGACGCCGAGAAGGCCCAAGTCCGCACCTTGGATGCCCAACGTGTCCGGGCTTGCAGCAACGACCATTACGGCAGCGGTCGCCTCGAGGTGGTGGGTGAGGGCAACGCTCACCACAGGGCCGGCGCGGACTACGAGGGCGTGCCGGGTGGGCACGCTCATCAGCTCGGCGGCCGCACCAAATCGCAGCGAGCCGCGCCAGCCGAGGTGAAACAGGTAGCCTGCCCGTGCGCGCCAGATGACCGGCGGAGTGGCGATGAGGCGCAAGGACTCTTCGAGTACGGCCAACCCTTCGGGAATGCCGGCCAAGTAGTACCCTCCAGCGACAGCAAAGATGCTGCCGCCGGGCACCGGCAGTGCCCCGGACAGCTCGATCTCACCGGCAACATAGGTGGCCCGGCCGTGGAGTCTCTTGTCGAGATCGGCGCGATCGTACTCGTCCTTGGCCGGCAAGAAGGTCCGGCTCAGCGGATACTGGTAGCGCGCTCCGATCCGTAGTCGCGCGTGCGGCATCTCGAAGCGAAGGCCGACGTAGCTCAAGCCACCTGAACGCGCCATGCCGCTGTAGAGATCGACACCAGCCCATTGGTGATGGGGCTTGCCGTAGCCAGCCGACAGGGTGGGCCGCACGTGCAGAATCCCGAGCTCGAGCGAAGACGAAAGAAACCAGCGGTTCTTGCCACTTCCAGCCCAGAAGGGACGGTGTTGCTCCAAACCGACGCGTGACGCCATGCCCGCTCCTTGCGAAGGCGGTAAATCGGCAAAGTCCTGCGCGCTGGAAATGGCGGGGGCGAGCCACACCCAGGTGAGCATCAAGGCGGCTGCAATACGCTTGCGGTTGAGCAATGCTTCCATCTAGAAGACCCCACTCAAAACGCCGCCCGTCGGGGTTGGCAGCAGCGTCATGCGTACACCCGAACGCGCTTTCGGAGCAGGCAGATCGCCGGTGCGGTAATGAAGCAGCCAGGGCACCAGTAGGCCGCTAGCAGTGCCCATCGCCGCCCCCACGAGCACATCGCTCAGGTAATGCTGGTCGCCCATGATGCGCAACATGCCGGTTGTGCCAGCCATCAAGAAACCAGTGGCACAGACGATCTTGTCGGCAGCGCCGCCACCGTAGAGCGGCAAATAAGCGTGATGCATGCACGTCAACGCAGCACTCGTGAAGGTGGTCGATGTATGGCCGCTGTAGAAACTGCGGTAGCGCTTGTTACCAGTCCAATCCGTGCTCTCGGCATGCTCCCCGACACAGTCACGACCGTAGGGACGCTCGCGGCTCACCAAGCCGGCGACGAGACCATTCAGGGCGCTGTTGACGGCGATGGCCTCGATGTTCATCAACACCATTTGGATGGCCACGTCTTGGCTGTCGTGGCCCCACCAGGTCACCACCAAAGTGTCGACCAGCATTTGGTTGATGGCGAGCATGAGAAACACGTCGCTGGCGTCGCGCGCCCGATCGCGGTCAACCAAACCTTCGAGACGCATGGCCCTTCGCACGGCTTCGTCGAAATCGTTGGGCCCAGTCCAACGATCTTCGTCGGGTGCAATCGCCAATGTGGCCAAGCTCGTCGTCGCCATCACAGTGGTGGCGACCAAGTCGGTCCACCCGAAGCGCTTCCAACGCTCGTTCCACTGCACCTGCTTGGGTGAGTCGCCCAAGCTGATCGAGGCGCGTCGAGGCGGCGGTTGCGGATCAGGTTCTGCAGCTTGTTGGGCGCGCGCGTTACCCGAGGTAGCAAACAGGTACAGCCCAAGCACCAGCGTCGGGAACAAAATGCGTGCGGAGCGCGACAAGGGAGCAACGATAACACGAGCAGATCGCATCGAACCGCGTCTCACCAACGCCACTGCAGCGCAGCTGGCGACAGGCCACTTTGCGCGGTCCCGCTCAGCTCATGCTCTTCGGCCGCGCCCCAAATCGCGACAGGCAGAGCCCCCCCCAAAACCAAGGTCACGATAGGCACGCTCCAAGCGATGCCGTCGCGCGTCATCGTGCAACCGCTGCTGCCATCGACGATGGCAAACAGCGCCGCGAGGCCGACGGTGACACCCGAGCCCACCAGTGCGCCCGTTGCGAAGTGGTAGTCCCGGCTGTCATCCACGCTGACGATGATGCCGCTGGACAGAAGCGAAGCACCAACTCCTGTCCCAGCACCAATCGCACCGCTGACGAGCGAGCCTACCCAACAAGAAGAATCGTCGACCTCACCGCGCGCAGTGGTGGCGAACAGCGAGAGCGTTAGGACTGCGGTCGCAGCCCCGATCCGACGCGAGAAGCTCACATTTCGTATCGCTGGCCTGGCGGTGACTCAGCCTTCAGCAGGCGCCTCGGCAGGTTCCTCGGCGGGCGGCGCTGCAGCGGCCGCGAGCTCTTTCTCGATGCTCTCGACCAGCCCCTTGGCGACGTCCAAATCGATATCCTTGTTGGTCAGCTCGGAGCGCTTGGTGGCCGCCTCCTTGTTGGCGGCGACGGCGGCTTCGGCAGCCGCGGCAACGGCTTCGGTTGCGGCTGTCAGCGCGCTGGCGGCGTTTTCCTTGATGCCCTCGGCGACGACCTTGTCGGCCTCGGCTTTCTGCACCTCTGCTTTGGCTTTCGCGATGGCAACCACCGAAGCAGCCTCACCGTCTTCTGCCTCTTTGAGGGCGCCAGCAGCCGCGGTCTTCTTTTCCTCGGCTGCCGCGACAGCTGCGTCCGCAGCCTCCGCCTTCTTGGTTGCTGCGTTTGCTTCGATTTCGGCCTCATCGCGCGCCGCTTGGCTGTTGCTGGTCGCTTTCTTGGCGTTGATGAGTGCTTCTTGGTCGGCCATGTGTTCGTTCTCCTCGCGTTTACTTTGAAACTGTCGTCTTGCTCGCCTCGTGTAGGTCCTCCCAGAGCGAGGCGAATTGTTCATCGTTCAAGCCCAAGACCTTGCTTGCCGGGTCCTTGGTCAGCTCGTCGATGAGATCCAGGTCCGGCTCGGGCGAGGGCGTCAGCTCGTAAGCGGTGCGATCCGCCAAGCGCAAAGCTGCCACCAACCTTGCGATGTTGCCTTCCTCGCCGAATGCGCGTTCGGGCTGATGATGCCAAGCCACGATTTGAGGAACCGGGTCAGGTAACTGCCACGCCCTGAGCACGTGACCGGCAAGCACGGCGTGATCGAAGCCAAACACTTCACGCTCGCGCTTGTGGAGCGCGTCGGGTCCGCTGGAATGCTTGGCGACCAGCGCGGGATACGGATCTGTCTCACCGCCGATGGTGAGGCTGTCGCTGACCTGCAACAGAAGCAGCTTGCCCACATCATGGAGGATGCCAGCGGTGGACAGCGCGTCCTGCTCACGGATGTTGCAGGCGCGCGCAAGAACCCTACAGCTTGCTCCGACGGCAGCCGAATGCTCCGACACGACGGCCGCGGGGCCACGCTTGCCGCTGAACATGTCCAAAATGGCCATAGCCGCTGCCATGGAGCTGATGGTGTTGGCCCCGAGCAGAGCGATGGCATGATCGATCGACTTGCAGCGCTGACGCAAACCGCTCGCCGCCGAGTTGACCATGCGCATCACGCGGGCGGTCAGGGAAGTGGCGGCCTCGATGATCTTGGTGATCTCCGCGACTGTGTAGAACTCGTCCTGCACCGCCGACAAGAGGCGCTGCACAGCGGGGGAAAATGGTCGCAGCCCTTGGATCTCCGCAACCGTCGCGGCGAGGCTTCGCGCAGCTTCTTGCTCGGCGGGATCGCCCGACATCGGGCCAAACCAAAGTTGCTCCAGGACCGTCAAGCTGTGTTGCCTTCCAACTCCCCGTGAGCCCCGTTTCATCGTTCTGGAGCCCCGCTGGGCTGCGCAGGATTGCAGAACCAAGCGGCGCCGCCAACGACAAATGCACCGCGCCAAACGCGCCGCCGACTCCTCAGGCTGAGCCCGCAGCTCGGTGTTAGGCTGGCCCCGTGCCACAAGAAGAGCTCAGCAGCGACGCGATCACCGCTGACTTTCGCATTTTTCAGCGTCGCCGAGGCCATCGCTTCTCTTTGGACGACCTGGCCACCGCTTGGGAGGCCGCGCGAGGGCGCCCAGAGGCGAAGTGTTACCTCGACCTCGGCTGCGGCATCGGATCGGTTCTCTTGATGGTCGCCTGGCGGCTGCAGCAAGCACGTGTGTTTGGCATCGAGGCCCTCGCGCTGAGTGCCGAGCTCGCACGACGGAGCATCACAGCCAACGGAATCGACGGCCGCGCGAGCGTGGCGGTGGGCGACCTGCGAGAGCTGTCCGGCAGCTGGCCCGACCAGCGATGCGACTTGGTGACGGGCACCCCGCCCTATTTGCCAGTCGGGACCGCCTTGGCTTCTCCCGATCCACAGCGCGCCGCAGCACGAATCGAGCTGCGCGGCGGCGTCGAAGACTACTTGGTAGCTGCCGCCCGGGTGTTGAGCAGGGACGGACTCGTGGTCGTTTGCGCAGATGGCAGACGACCTGAGCGCGTTGTCGAGGGCGCCGAGCGAGCGGGCTTACGACCACTTCGACGCCGCGACATCATGCCGCACAACGACGCCACAGCACCTCTGTTGAGCGTGTGGTCACTCACCAATGCCACCAGGGCCCGCCACACCGAACATTTGACTCTGCTAATCCGCGGTGAGGACGGCCAACAAACGGAAGAGGCCCGCGAAATGCGAGCCTTCTTCGGTCTGTCACAATGATTCTGGCAATCAGTTGCAACTGGGACAGAGCGTCTGGGCTTGCGAGACGCAGAGCTTGTCCCAGGCGTTGTTGCAGCAGTACGGATCCTGACCGCACACGGCTGCAGCACAGGGCGAACAGCTGTCGACGAGCTTCGCGCCCTTCTTGCACTCGCTGTGTGCACAAGCAGGTTGCTCGGGGGCCTTGCACACATCCTTACACAGCTGCTCTGCTTCGCTGACGCAGAGCGCATCCCAGCTGGTGGCACAGCAGTACGCGTCGTAGTTGCACACGGCCGTGGCACACGGCGAGCACGAGGCTTCGAGGGTCGCGCCCTTTTCGCATTCGCTGTGCGCGCAAGTGGGCTCGGGCTCGGGCTCAGCGCACTCACCGCAGAGGGTCTTGGCTTCGCCGACGCAAATGCCATCCCACTCGTTATCGCAGCAGTAGGGATCCTGGTTGCAGACCTTGGTCACGCAGACAGAGCAGCCCTTCTCGAGCGCCGGGCCTTTGCTACAAACGTCGTGATCGCAGAGAGGCGCACAAGCGATCTCGATGCAAGCACCGTTGAGCGGGGCGCAGATCCCGCAGCTCGGATTGCAGCAGTACTCGCCAGCTCCGCAGACGTTGAGGCCACACAGCTCACCTGCGGGCTTGCCCATGACGGCCAGGTAGAACTCCGTAGCAGTGAGCGATAGACCCTCACCGCCAGGACCTGACACGGTGCCGTGGGTTCCTGCAACCAGCACCGCTCCGGTCTGAAGCGCGACACCGGCCGCTTCGATGGAAGCCTTGCTGGCACCACTTGCTGTCAGATCGAGCCCCGCCAGCTGTTGCAGCTCCAACGTATTGAGCTTGCGCTCGACCAACGTCGGGCAAGGATAGGTGATGCAGACGATGCCGCTGTTTTCGACACCGTAATATTCGGCGTCGGCGTTGGGCACGGCGTTGGCTTGAGCTTGATATGCCTCGCTGACCACCAGCCGGGCGACTTTGAACTGGCTATTCGGCATCTGCTCGAAGTGGCCGCGCACCAGTGCTCGACCTTCTTGAGTAGCGGTACGCAAAGCGCTGTCGTCGGCTAAGTTGAGCGCAGAAAAGTCGAGCTCGGCGACGTAGCAGTCCGCCTCGGCCGGCCCGCCAAAACAGGTGGTGGTGGCGGAGTTGACGTTCTTGACGAAGAAGCCGCCGCAGAGTGGCCACATGCACTTGCGCGTGTCGGGGCGCGTTCCCATGTAGAAGGGCTCGCCTTTTTGAAGCTCACCCGCGCGAGGCCGCTGATCTTCGCCAGGACCAAGACGCTCCGAGTCGTCGGTTCCAGCGGTTGCACAAGCGCCTATCCCACAGAAAAGCAGGGCGGCAATGATGGTTTGTCTTCCAATGTTCCAGCTCACGACAGGCTCCTTGGATCTGATCTGAATCTGCCCGATTGCTTGGCTCGTTTGCGTGCGACAAGGTCGCATGCTTCCCTACAACGGCGCAGGTATACTCCTTTTGTTCGGAGCTGCAAGCTCGGCTTGTCCAGGCGCGTCATCCAAGCCCACGAGGGTGGCTGTGCTGTAAGGCCGATTGTCACCATCGCGTTGGTGCGACACACGCGAAGCTTGGCGCTCGCTCCCCGCAGCGCCGGCAAGGCGAAGGCCCGAAGCAAGCCCTCGCCGGCACCCCGGAGCAGCCCCGCTCCGGGGTGTTTTTTTACAAGCAGCCTCAGCAAATTGATCCAGTGCCGGGGCAAAACGCTTGAATTTAAAAGCTTTTTTGGAACTTCGCCCGCCAATTGGCGTCGAACTCACGTGGCAGCGATCCGCCGGCAGCGATCCGGCGGCAATGCCGAGGTGCGCCCAAATACCCATCCAAGGAGCAAACAATGGCAGGTGTCGATTCAGGTGAGAGCAAAGGCCGAGACGTCAACCGCAACATCAACATGATCCCCTTCATCGATCTGTTGATGGTGACGATTGCGTTCCTGCTCATCACCGCTGTGTGGGTGAGCTTCTCACGCATGAACGCCAACGCCCAGGTGCCTGGCACCGAGCGCGGACCCCACGTCGACAACGTCACCAAAACGCTGCACGTGCGGGTCACCGAGACGGACTTCGTGCTCAGCTGGAAACATGGCAGCACGGTCGTCAGTGAAACCAGCTTGCCGCGTCCGACCGTGTCAGGGAAGAAACCTCAATACCGTGAGCTCGCCAAGCGAATCGCCAAGGAGTGGGCCAATCACGGCGGCCACACTGATCCAGCCGATCGAAGGCAAGACAACTGCGTGCTGCACACGCCGAACGACTTGCCCTTCAAGGACATGATCGCCGTGATGGACGCCATCTACCATGCCAAGCGAGCAATGTTGCGAAATGGCAAACGTGAGCGTGTTTCGGTGTTCAACGTGGCGCTCGCGGCCCGTTGACGTGACGACGGTCAGCCGCGCTTGGCGAAGCTGTCGTCGCGGTCGGCGAACAGCAGATTGAAGGTGGTCAGACTGCCGTAGCATGCAGTGATGTACTGCTGCATCTGGACTTTCTCGCTGTCGCTCAGCCCCTTGTGACCGTTGATCTTCTGCTCGAGCACCCGCAGCTTGTCGCGAACCATCACGATCTTGTGAAAGAACGCCTCGATGGGCACGCGCTTTTCTTGGGTTTCGGTCGCGCCCGGCATCATGACCAGCTCGCCTCCCTGCCAACGGCGACCGAGCTCTACCTCGCCTACGCCGAGCTCTTCGGCGAGAACCTGGCGCAACACGCGTCGGAATTCGTGAATCTCCATGTCGATGTCGATCTCCTTGGGCAGCGGACGGCGCACGATGGCCGGTGCATCGGGCGAGCTTCTGCGGGCCGATGGCGCTCGCGGCGCGCCACCATAGCGACGACGTGGCTCGCCAGCGGCTCGCGGGCGAGGAGCCGCCCCGAGCGCGCCTTTGGGCCGATAGCGCGTGCACGCCGAACCCGGATACAAGGGCGGTGGATACACCTCGAGGGCGCATTCACCGATTCTTCCCTTCTCGGGATCCTCACGCACCCGCGTGAACGCGGCGCAGCTACCGCAACGCCCGTCCAATTCGTCCGCCACGGGCAATCTATAAAGTGACAGCGACGATGACTCAAGGCCGACAGATCAGCGTATCGATGATCTCGTCGCTCAGCGCCAGGGCCTCTTCTGAGAAGGCGCTGAAGTAGCGCTGCGTTTCTTCAAAGCTCGCCACAAATGCTTCTCTGTCGCGCTCGGCAATGATGTCAGCCAGCTGCTGGGTCTGTCGAGCGAACACCTCTCGCAGCTCCTCGCCCCAGGGGTTGCTCATGACGATCTCTTGGTAGAGCCATGGGTTTTGCGAGAACAACCTGCCGACCATGGCTATCTCGAGTCGATAGATCGGACTCATGAAACGCAGGGTCTCGGCCAGCTCGTGGCCCGAACGGCTCAAGGCCCGACCCATCACCATGATGCCAAAATGGGTGAGCACCTGAACGATGGCCATCATCTTGTCGTGAGTCTGCGGATCGGTCTCGACCAGCTCTGCACCCATCTTGCCGAGCTCAGTCTGGAGCCAGTCACAGCGGGGCCCAGGCTTGACGCGGCAGAGGATGACCTTTTGCCGTCGCATGGAGCGCACCGTGGGACCAAACATGGGGTGGGTGCCGAGCGCCTCGCCTCGACAGCTGCGCGCCATCACCTCGCAAACGCCCGTCTTGAGGCTGTTGATGTCGAAGAGTAGCGCGTCGGGTCGGATGAGCGGGCCGAGCTTCTCGCATACCTGCTCGGCCACGGTCATTGGGACTGCCACCATGGTGAGATCCGCCGCTTCGACCAAAGTTGGATCGAGCGGGTCATCCTTGTCGAGCACGTCGACGTGATGGCCTCGCCCGCGAAACACATCGGCAAAACGACACCCCATTTTGCCACGCCCACCAACGATGAGGAGCCGGGCCGGGGCTGTGGCGGCGGCCACACTCGGATCCTGCTGCACGCCGTGCGAGGCATCCACGACGACCGCCATGAGCTTGCGTGCGGTCGAGGGAGCGAGGCCCAGCTGGGTCGCCCGATGCTCCGCGCGCTGAAAAACATCCTGCTCGCGGTTCCGATCGAATAGCGGCTTGCCGCTGCCGCGTTTGCTGTCACGAACAGCCTCGACCACCGCCAGACGGCGCTTCAGAAGATTGAGCAGCTCGGCATCGATGTCATCGAGCTGCCCGCGAAGAACGTCCAATGACGGTTTGTCTTGCTCGCTCATTGGCTGTCGGTCTCCAGCACTTCGGAGGGCGGCGGGGTGCGCAGCTCGACCTTGCGCTGCGGCAAGACGTCGACGAGACGCTCGCGGGCCTCGCGAAGCACGGCCTCGGTGGTGGTCCAATCGATGCACGCATCGGTCACCGACACCCCACGTCGTAGTTTGGCGGGGTCAGCGCCAATCTTCTGGTTACCTGCCTCGAGATTGCTCTCGAGCATGAAGCCGACCAACGATTGGTTGCCATCGCGGATTTGGTTGACGCAATTGCGCAGCACCAGTGGTTGGAGCGTGTGATCTTTGAAGGAGTTGCCGTGGCTGCAATCGATGATGATGTTGGCCGACAGCTCGGCCTGATCGAGCTCTTGCTCACACATGGCCACGCTCACTGAATCGTAGTTGGGCCGTGCGCCTCCGCCGCGCAGGACGATGTGTCCGTAACGGTTACCGCGGGTGTGAAAGACCGCGCATTGGCCATCTACCGTCACACCGAGGAAGTGCTGCGAATGGGTGACCGCTTTGAGCGCATTGACCGCTACAGAGATGTTGCCGTCGGTTCCATTCTTGAAACCGACCGGCGCCGACAAGCCGCTGGCCATATCGCGGTGAGTCTGTGACTCGGTGGTGCGCGCGCCGATCGCCACCCACGAAACCAGGTCACCGAGGTATTGCGGTGTGATCGGATCGAGCGCTTCGGTACCCACCCCGAGCCCCACCTCCGAGACCGACAGCAGCAGCTCACGCGCCGTACGTAGCCCCTCATCGATGCGAAAGGAGTCATCCAAACGCGGATCGTTGATGAGCCCCTTCCAGCCAATACTGGTGCGCGGTTTTTCGAAATACACCCGCATGAGCAGCAACATCGTGTCATCGAGCTCATCAGCGAGCTCACGCAAGCGGCGGGCGTAATCGAGCGCACAGTCCACATCGTGAATCGAGCAGGGGCCCACCACGACGAGCACGCGGTGGTCTTGGCGGGTCAGGATCCGCTTCACCTGCTGGCGCTGCGAAGCGATGGTTTCCCCTGCCGCTTCGCTGACCGGATAGTCGTGCCGCAGCTCTCGTGGTGTTGGCAGTAGATCTTGCGAGATGATGTTGACGTCTTCGAGAACGTGCT
>CAZRGL010000078.1:0-26591 GCA_964599485.1 uncultured Polyangiaceae bacterium | reverse complement strand
TGTGTTCCAGCGTCTGTGCATTCTGCCCATCCAGCCACACATCAAAGTCGAGCTCTTCAACACGATATGCGTGCTCTGCGGAGCAATGCTGACGGCCAGTGCGATTCGCAACACCGCCAACACCATCCGTTTGCGCACCTACGGTTACAAACGAGAGGTCGAGCTCGCCGCGCTGCTAGGCGGTTTCTTTCTCGGCGTCAGTCCACTGGTCTGGGTGCAAGTTCGCGTCGCTGAGGTCTACGCCTTCCACATCCTGATCGACGCGCTCGCCGGGTGGGCTTGGGTGCGTTTCGACATCAGCGGCCTCGACCGCTACGCGTTGCTGGCTGCGCTGACCATGGGGTGTGGACTGGCCCACCACGTAACCATGGTCTACATGCTGCCGCCCGCGGCGGTGTTGCTGCTGAGCCGCAAACCCAAAGTCTACATCTCTTGGCTCTGCCGCCCTTTGCAATGGGTGTGGTGCAAGCTGCGCAAGCGGCGTCCACGCCGCCATTGGCCAAGCCCGCTGCTACTGTGGACCGCAGTGGTCCTCGGCTTGTTGCCGCTGTTGAGCTACGGCTATTTGATCTGGGCCAACAAGCACACGGCGGGGCTACCTTGGGGCGGCGTCGACAACTTCGATCACTTGTACAATCACGCGACCGGCCGGCAGTACCACGGCTTCATGGGGCACGGCACGTTCGCTGAGTATTTCAGGCGGGTCAAACGCATCCCGGATCAGTTCGACCAGCAGATGTTACCAGTGGGCGCCGTGCTGTTGTTTTTGGGCGTGCCGACGATATTGCGACGCTACTGGCGGGTGGGGCTGTTCTTCTTGTTGTACTTGCTGGCCAACATTGCCCACGGCGTCTTCTACCGGGTCGGCGACTACCTCAACTACTTTTTGCCCGCAGTGTATTGCTGCGCAGTCTTCATCGGCATCGGCTTCTGGTGGGCCATGCGCTGGGCGATGGAGTGTCCTCGAATCCTGCGGCGCGGCACGATCGTGATCGCTGTTGGCATGACGATCGGCACCGGTGCGGTGCTGGTGTATTGGTACGCGACCCACGGCCGGCGCTTGCCACCCATTCTGTCGGTACGCGGTTGGATCTACGTAGCCGTGGCGCTCGCCCCCTTTGCGGCCGCCGCCATCGGGTGGGGGGCGCGCTTGTACGCGCTCGGCGAGCTCGACAATGCGCCTGGCCGACGTGCTCTGCCCATGGCGCTGACTGGCTGCGTTCTGCTGTTGTTGGTGCCAGCGACCGCGGCGCGAGCACACCACATCAGCACCAAGAAAATGAGCGGCGGAGCCTACGGCAAGGAGGTCACGGACACGCAGCCCACTGGCAGCATCTTCATGGTGATGGGCGACGGCTATTTGTTCAACATGTGGTACCAGCAGCACGTGCTCGAACGCGGCCGCGAGATCGCGGTCATCGACATCGGCAACGTACGCACACCCTGGTACCGCGACTACCTCAAGAGTCGACATCCCAGGAGCTGCGACCCGCTCAGCCAGCGCAACCTCGACGATCCAAAGCGCTACCAGCGCGACTGCGGGACCTACGCCGCACGAAAAGCGCTCGGCGAGAAGCGCACCTGGATCACCTACGGGCGGCGCGCAGGACGACCCCGACCGCGACCCATCAAGGTGGACGCGCCTATTGTCCGCGGTAACGACAAGGCCTGCAGCGACCCGGCCTACCGGCGTGGCCACCAATACGCCGAGTGCGGCTGCTTCGGCTTGGGAAAACGGAGGGGATCGGTAGAGGAGTACTGCGTGGAGTCCTTCGAAGACGGCGGCTTCGTCTCGCTGCTGGTCGACGAGATCCACACCCACCGCATCATCGAGGACATGATCGACTGGCGGCCGGTCTACGAAGCCAATGTCCTGACCTTTCACGAAGGCAACATCAAGAAGAACCCACGCGGCTGGAGCGGCCCTCGCCACCAGCGGCCCTCGAATGTCTACGCGCTGATCAGTCGCGGCTACGAGAACCAAATCGTGTACCGAAAGGACATCGCCGCGATCGATCCCTGCGCGTCCGAGAAATTGGTCGAGCTGCCGCTACGCCCACTCAAGAAGCGCGCTCCGTACATCGGCATTCGCAGGCTGTACGAGCCCAATCCACACCCGACGTTGTTCAAGAACACCTTCGTCATGCCCGTGCCAGACGGCGACAACGACGAGTCGAGCCGCCAATTTTCGCCTGGCGACGGCATCTACCTCTTCTTGAAATACGCCGAGCGGCACTACTACGACCCCGACAAGAAGGACCGCCGAGGCAAGCTCGTGCGTCACGGCCTACGCTTCTGCATCTACGGTCCCGACGGCCGCAAGGTGGCCTCGATGGAAACCGTCTCCAACACCAAGCAAGGCCACCCGATCGGCTGGCAGACCAAGCCCGACGCGCCCGCAGGACGCTACCGCTTGCGGGGCTGCAGCATCGGAGAGGTGGGCAAGCAGAAACTGCCCCTTCCCCAGCGCGCGTGTAAGCCCACAGTGCTGGAATTCGATTTCAGCATCGGCGAGCACCAATGACCAACGAGCACCAGTGATCCACTGGTGACACACACTGACACAGCCATGGCCCCCATTTCCGGCTTCTGCCGTAGCCTGTGAGCCGGGGTTGGCGTTATTCTGCGCTGCCGGGCCAACGGCATCGATGTTGCACGCGGGCGCTGCGAAGGAGTTGTCATGAGAGCCGCTTTTGTCTTGTCTTCGACTTTGTTGATTCTCAGCGTGGGTTGCGGGGGCACCGCCGCCGTCGATGACGGCACCGGAGGCGCCACGAGCACGGGCTCGACCACCTCCTCTTCGAGCTCGAGCTCGAGCTCAGGAACAACCACCTCCAGCAACACGACCGCGGCTGCGTGCGGCGGCCTGCAAGGCTTGACCTGTGAGGCGGGCGCCTATTGCGACTTCGAGCCCAACGGCTGCGGCGGCGACGATGACATGGGGATCTGCAAGCCGTCGCCCGAAGGTTGCGACCTCAACTACCAGCCCGTATGCGGCTGTGACGGCCAGGTGCATGGCAATGAATGTGGCGCTTATTCCGCAGGAGTCGACATCAACATGTGGGGCAGCTGCACGCCCCCGCAAGCCATGTTCTCCTGCGGGCCATGGTTCTGTGATTTGCCCTATTCCTATTGCGAAGTGCAAATCTCGGACGTCGTGGGCGTGGGCAACACCTACAGCTGCAAGCCGCTGCTCAAGGACTGCAAGCCAACACCGAGCTGCGAGTGCTTAGCCAGTGAGCCCTGTGGCTTCCAGTGCAAGGGCAACGCAACAGAAGGCCTGACATTGACCTGCCCCGGCGGTTGAACAATCTCAGCCACGCGCCCGATCTACCGCGGTGCTGTCACGCGCAGGTTCAACCGACGGTTCAGTGACGACGAGCTCATTATCGAAGCAGTCGACCTGCCGCATCGTCAGCGGTCGTCGGCCGCCGCGAAATGTCGCCTCGACTTCACAAAAGCAACCGCTGCTCTCTTTCCAACAGGGAGAAGCAATGGACCGAGCAACGAGGGGCTCGCTACATGGCCTGCGCCATGTCAGCGTGATGTTGGTTAGTTTTGTGGTGGTGGCCGTGATAGCCAGCTGCGGAGAAGACGACTTTGGCCGTCGCTCGTACTTGCAAACACCTCAGGTCGCGAAATGCTCCAAAGGCATCGTCGTGGACGGTGCGTTCACGGACTTCGAACGAGGCTGCGAGGAGTGGAAAGGTGTGTCCGTTGCTGGCCTCTACGGCAAGTTCTACTTCGAGTACCGCGATGACACCCTCTTCGTGCTGAACGATTGGTCGCTGCGCGACGATGCGCCGGCCGAGCCAGACATGTACAACCTGTTCCAGTTCGTCTGCGGCGGGGTTCAGTGGGAAGTACGCGTGTTCGGCAACAGCACCATCGAGGTGTGGCGCGACGGCGAGGTCTACAACCAGGCTCAGCAGGGGGCCACGGGCTTCAGGGCCTCCCCCAACAACGCTGTGCCGCACACCATCTTCGAGTTCTCTTTGCGCATGCCGGGAGAGGTCACAGGGTGCTTGATGAAAGCCGCCGATCCCGGAGGGGGCACTGGCGCTACACCCGAGGACGTGTTGGTCACCGAGCCAACGATGTTCGCCTTCGATATCAAAAGCAATATCTCGGTCACGACTGGTTTCTGGCCCACGCTTGTGGCCGCCCTGCCAAGAAACGGCCTCGTCGGCGACGAGGTCACCTTCACGGGCGCCAATCTCGGAAGCAGCGGCGAGCTGTTGTTCGGCGGGGCCAAGGCCAGCATCGTGAGCTGGGACGACGAGACCATCGTTGCGATCGTACCGAGCACTTCCGGTCCGGTGAGCGTGTACGCACACACTGAGGCGGGCACCTCCAACGCTCTGCTCTTCCAAGTCAGCTGCGTGCCAGCGTGCGAGGACAAGGTGTGTGGTGCGGATGGCTGTGGCGGGGTATGCGGCTACTGCTCAGCCTCGCATGCGTGTGAAGATGGAAGCTGCGTGTGTCAGCCGAGCTGCAGCGGAAAGCAATGCGGCGACGACGGTTGTGGCGGTTCCTGTGGCAACTGCGGGCAGAACCAAATGTGCAGCGGCGGGTTGTGTGTGTGTGCGCCGAGCTGCTCGGGCAAGCAGTGCGGCAACGACGGTTGCGGGGGCTCTTGCGGGACGTGTCCGCCGAAGACCCATTGCGGCGGCAACGACCAGTGCGTCCCCGATCTGGAATGAGCGCTCATTGAGCGAGCGGGGCTGGGCGGGCTTGGGCTGCCGACTCGTCTACCAAGCGCGGGGTGGCGTCAGCCTGCGCACCGATTGCGTGCGCGAATCGCCCCGCTCCCCGCTCGCCCCTCGTGGCGCTCGCCCTTGGAGAGCCAACACAGCCCACATCCATGTCGTGCGCTATCGCTTGGCGCGCTGGCTGAACGACACCGACAGGCTGGACAGCTTTGGCTACTCGAGCTCTTCGGTCGGGCGACGGAGCTGTGGAATGCGGGCAAGCAGCTGCCTGCTGGCATAGGCACAAGGATGACCGCCGCTGTTCTCGAAGCGTACGACGATCACTGCCCAGCCGGTTCGCGCATCCCAAATCGCACCAGCCGCGCCGATCCCCCGCGCGGCGCATTTGTAGGTGTGTCCAGGTACGCGAACGTCGTAACGAGGCGGCAACTGGATCCGCCAGCTGCGCAGCGCCCGCGGTCGCGCCTTTGGCTTCTCGCGCAACATCAGGGGGAGCGTCCTATCGGCGTGTTGCACATCAACCCACACGTCGACCCACCCGCTGCCCTTCATCGTACGAAAACCAGCGCGACGCAGCTGTCGCATGAAGCGCTGCTCGCGTGCCGCGACCTCCCGCTCGACGTCCTTGTCGTTGCGGTTCAACCCGAGGTGGTCGGCGTCGTCTACGACCACGCCTCGGGCAGCAAGCTTGCCATGTGTCGTCTCGTGTACCTGAATCGCCCAGGGCATCTCTTCACTGGTCTGGGTCGGGCGATCGTACCTGAGCGCAATGCGCGACCCGTCGGCATTGATCGCTGGAAAGCTCAGCACTCCGTCGCCGACCGCAGACGGCTCAGCCAACAACAGCGCGAGAGCGAGCGAGAGCCCGAGGGGTAAACAGCGCACCGAATGTTTGGACGGGCTGACACCACATTGTATTCCACGTTGATTGCACTCGAAGGATTGCACTCCAAGCCCTCTGATAGAGATTCGCTTACGTCCCATGGCGACCGGTACATGTTTGCCGACCGCGAATACATGTACCGCACACCCTCTCGGCAGGCGAAACCGTGCGCTGTTGCGGGCATGAAGTCTGCAAGCGCTCAGCGCATGGAGAAACGAACTATCGCCGAGACCAGACGACGAAAGCTGGAAGCCGCCGCGATGTGCTTCGCGGCGCTACTGAGCCTGACCGCCTGCGCTAGCCGCCGTGCACCATGTCCGCGGGCCACGAGCAGTAGTCCAGCAAGATCGAGCCGGGCGGTCTGCCCCAGAGGCTCGAAGCCGGATGGCAACCAGTGTGTCAAGACCCAGATGGTGAACGTCACGCGCGTGATTACGAAGCTCCGATGCCCACAAGGTGCTCGTCTCCAAGGCGACTCCTGTCTTCTTTTTGTGGCCTACGACTGCCCCTCCGGAATGCACTTCGTCGAGCGAATCGGGTGCCGGCCTGACGTCCCCGCTGTTCCGGCAGCCTCTGCCCAACCCACGCAGCCCGCTGCGAACACCAAGCCAAAACGGGCCGTTACAATTCGACTACCAAGCCCGCCCGACCCTCCTCCTCGCATGCAACCCGACCGGGGCGCGGTGCTCAACACGCGGTACCTCAAAACCAGAATCGCTAATCGAGAGAGACGCCTCAGAGCCAAACGGAAGCGGGATCGTGCCCCCGCCTTGTACCGTCTCGCCGAAGCCTATGTGCAGCTCGAAGGCTATGTCGAGCGTGACCGTACTCGAGCGCTCACCCTGGCCGTGCAACTGCGGGGCCTAGATCCAGCCCGCGCGAGCCGACACGAGTCGGAGGCCAGGTCGCTGGCCAGATTGGCCAGCATCGCCGGCAAGAAGGCCATCGAGCATTACAAGACTCTGCTGCGCGAGTATCCCAACAGCTGCGCCGTACGAAGGCGGGGAACGAAAAAGAAGGGGTGTCCCGACGAGGTACTTTTTGCGCTTGGCTATCAGTATGAGCGTTTGGGCAAATACGTTGATGCCGCCGCCAGCTACATGCGACTTCTGCGAAACAGCCCACGCCCCCGCTTTGCGAGACGCGCGCGACAACGACTCAAAGGCAAGAAGATGAATCGGCCCGCACACCGACCGAGTAGCAAGAAGGCGTATGAGCCCGGCTACTAGCAAGCAAAAGCAAGAGCAATCGGGATGGGCGTCTTCTTGCGCTACCAGAGAAAGACGACCGAGCTTGCTCTTAGAGTTGACAGCTGGCTGGCTCGCAACACGTCAGTCGACTTCGTGAACAGGCGATCGCCGATATAGAGCGTGCCGTCGATGGATTGTGTGCTGAGCTCGGCCCAGTCTGCCACTTCGTGCCAGATCTCGCCTCTGCGCTGAAGCGAAGCCGAGGTGGCCCGCAGGACGAGCGCGCCGACGCCGGGCTTGCGCTGGCTGCGGACCGGCAACACCAGCAGCTGCTTTTCTCGATCGATGATGATGGCGCGATGGCCGTGAGCTGTCGAGATGGTGGGGGTCAGCTCCTGCTCGATGTAGCGCGCGCTCTCGAACGGTTGGCTAACTTGGCTGACATCGAAGAGCGATATCTTGAGGCCACGGCCAGCATTGCGCGGGTTTCCGATCCCGAGCACCTCGTGGGGTCCCCAGGGATGCAAGTAATGCGAAACACCAGGGATCTTGAGCGTCCCGAGGAGACGTGGTTTGCGCGGGTTGCTGGTATCGATCACGTAGAACGGGTCGGTCTCGCGAAAGGTCACCAGGTACAAGCGCTCAGCCATGAAGCGCACTGCGTAGATCCGCTCGCTCATCCCCAGCTCACCGAGCTCGCCTATCACATCGAGATTGTGGTCGAGGGTGTAGACGGCATTGTCCTGCGCACGGGTCGCCGCCACCCGCAGGCTGCCGGCGTACTCGTCGAAGGACCACTGATTGAGCGGCTTGCCGACCACCACTGCCGTGCCCTGTGGTGAAATGTCGCGACCGCTGACAGACAGCCGATGAATGGCCGTGGCTTGGTGTGATCCCAAGCGGGTGACGATTTCGGCAACCCGCACTCGGGCGCGGCGCAACAGCTCGTCTGCTTCGCCAGCTTTCATCGACTCGAGCCGGTCGCAGACTACTTTCATAATCCGGTCGTCCTTTTCGGTTCGTGACATCAAGTCGTCGTCGATGGCCCCCAGACGCGAGATCCGGCTGTTGTCTTGACTGGTCAAATGGCGGTTGGTCAGCTCGGGCAAAAGTCGAACCACCAGATCGTCCCGCGTCACCGAGCCAGTGTCGGCCAAATACAAGTTGCCCGCAGACATGTAGATGGCCGTCAGCGACCCGACCAAGACCGCCTTGGAGCTGATGGATGCGGGGCTGGACAGATCGACAGCGTGCACCGTGGCAAAGGACGGACTCTGTCGCGGCTGACGGAAGGCAATGGTTCGGCCGATGGGCACGTGAGTCAGCGTGCCCTTTCGGGTCACCAGTGGTGAAGGCCGCCCCCGCGGGTAGGCTTTCGAGATCATGGCGAAGTAAGCGAATCCGCCCTGCAAGCGCCCATCCACGAAATGCCCCTCGACGACGTGGTCCGCTACCAACTCGGGCTTGTTTCGGTCGCCGATGTCGTAGACCGAGATATAGGTCAGCTCGTCGATGGGTCCGTTCGGACGAGAGTTCGAGCCCTCGGAGAAAGTGCCGACAGCGGTCACACGATTGGCATGGACGAAAAGGCCACTCGCCTTTCCCGGAAGTACTTTCGCGGCCACCACAGTGCCTTGTCCGCGACTCGTATCGACGATGAAGAGCGTTCTTCTGCTGACCGTATAGATGTGCTTGCCGTCGGTCTTGATGATGTGAGGCTCGTCGATACCCTTGACCTGCACATTGGTAGACGAATAGTCGCTGGCGGACTCATAGGGCCGGGGTTGACGCGGCCTTGACGGTGCTGGCTCAGAGGGCGCCGAGCGGGGCACGGGCATGCTGGGCGCGCTATTGGCGAGTTCATCATCATCATCTCCTACTTGGCTCTGCCAGCGTCTGGGTGGCGGCCGCGTCTCGATGGGCGCAGGTGGCGGCCGGCGCCTTGCCACGAGTATCGACTCCAAGGCACAGCTTCGCGGCGTGGGAGCTGAGGCAGCACGGATAACGGCGGCGAGCTCAGCGTCCGAGTCGAAAGCACGCGCGACGAGCGGCTCTCCCATCAGGAAAACTGGGCTGGATGGGTCGAGATGGGCGTTCGCGCAGCCCGCGCAGCCGGCAACCAGCACAATCAACAACAGACAGCGTCTCGCGAGAACAAGTGTGTCGACAGCCATCTCGAGGTGCGATGCACCAATCGTTCCAGCACCGATCGAAGAGCTGCCCGCCATCTGCGGTGTTCGGTACACCTCGGCAGGGTGTACCGCACGTGACCGGTTACGCCCCGAACGCCAAAGTTCGCCACGACGATGCGCGCCTCAGGCAAGCAGTGCGGAATCAATCAGCAAAGCTCGAGTCTTGCAGCAGTGCCCGTCACTTGCATACCTCGACAGGTGGTTGGCCCGCGTGTTGCTTGCTCGGCAATGAGGTGCCCACCATTCAAGGGCTGGACTCCAAATGTTGATTCAATGCTGAGGCAATTGGCGCAATCGAATAGGGCTCCCATCGCCATCACCCCCGCGGTGGCGATTGCTCTCGAGCCGAGCGGCGAGGAGCCGTCATGACCTGTCGCGAGCAACGCTCTCGCGCCCTGACCGCTGGAATGTCATCAGCGGTAGCGGCCGCCGAGCCTCTCGAATTGCCCCGCCGCCATCGCAGAGGTTGCCGCCAAGATCGTTCTGTTGCCAAGGACGTAGACGAAGGCATGCACATGAAATGGGGCCTGCGGGGAGATGTCGCGGTGGCTATGACTTTGCTGGCTTGCGCGTGCCAGCCCGCTGCTGCAGCGTCACCTCTGATGACCGTGTCAGCCGCGGCTGCCGAAGCTCCGAAGGTGGCCACGAGCGACCCCTTCATCATGCCCCCCCTCCCTGCCTCCGAGATCGATGTGGATGTGCCAAGAGCGCTCGCCGTAATCGCCGAGTTCGCGCCACCTGTACCGCCGAAGCCTGCGAAGGTCTCGCGGATAGCGCCCTTCGCGCGGGCGCTCCGGAGGATGCTGTTTCGCTGTACGAACACGGCGCTCAAGCGAGATCCAAACCTCGAGGGCGACTTCGTCCTGCGCATCGTCGGCAACGGTTGGGGGCAAACGGTCACCGTTGAAGGAATCGACGCCGACAGCCCCCTGTGGGGCCTTCGTCGCTGCATCGAGAGCGCGCTTGGTCGTCACGAGCTGCCCGACATCCCTGTCGACAGCTTCGACATCAGCTACCCAATTGCCCTGCGGAGCCATTGAAGATCCGGACGACTTCCGGATCGTGGGTTGTCACTTGTCATAACCAGACGGAGTCGGATGTTGCTCGATATCAAGACCAAATGGCCCTCATCGCTCTTACGCACAATCACTATGAGCGCGCTGCTCGCGGTCGGCGCTGGGGGCGCAATGGGCAGCGCCGCGTGCAGCGAGGACGCCCAATTCGGTGGCGTCGCCGCCGGCGGCCAAGGTCCGTTCGCCAGATTCTGCGGCGATCGGGCGTGGCAGGAAACGCTCAGTCCCGCTGTGCTCGGCCAGGGCGAGGGCGACTACGTCGGGTTCATCGACCAAGCGCTGAAAATCGACAACGAGACGCAAACGTGCGTGCTGGATGACGCCGATCTGACGGAATCGGTCGAGGGCGTGCGGCTGATCCCCAAACACCCGTTCATGCTACACAGCCTGAGAGTCGCTTTTGCCGGCACCTCTGGCGCGGCGCGGCTACGCCTGCGGCCCGCCTACGGACGCAGCTACCCCGGACCGTGCGCTTATTACGAAGGTGGGACTTGCCCCGATCTCAGCGACACGTCGCTCGATGTCATACCGCCACAAGAATTTGCGGTTACCGATCCCGACCCAAACGTGTGGATCGAGATTGACGTAAGTAGCTATGGCGTCGTCCTCGAGCCAACGCAGCATTACTTCTTGGTGTTCGAGCACCTCGACGACAATCTCCGGCTGCCCCTCCTCACGGTCCCACCAAGCATGGAAGGCATGTCGACGTACTTCCGCCCGATCGAGAATGTCGCCTGCGGCTTGGGGCCGAACGGTTATGCTCTGCAGGTCACAGGCGACAACGTGTGCGCGTGGCAAGATGAAGACCACTGGTTCGGGCGTTCGCCTCAGCCCTTCAGCAAGGACGAAGCAGGCCACGCGGTGTTCGTCGATCTCGATGGTGACGGCCATGACGACCTGGTCACCACCAGCGACCGCCCGGCTGCCTACTTCGGTGACGGTAAGGGCCATTTCACCCCCGGCGGCGCCAACCTGTTTCCCGACCTGCCCACACCGGTATTTCTGGCATTCGGCGACTTGGACAACGACGGCGATCAAGACGCGTTTTTCGCAGTCGATGCAGGTCACGACCAGGACCAGGATGGCGATGGCTACAGCCGCCTCCAGGGCGACTGCAACGACCTGCCCGCAGCTGATGATCCCGACGCCGACGAGGTGTACCCAGGCGCGGTCGAAGTAGCCAACCAACGGGATGATGATTGTGACGGTATCGCTGACGACGGCAGCGCTACGGAAGATCTGGACGGCGACGGCTTCAGCATCGCCGACGGAGACTGTGACGACACCCGAAAAGACGTCCACCCAGGCGCCGACGAAATACTCGATCGCTTCGACAACGACTGCAACGGGAGGGCCGACGAGATCTTCGTCAATCGCATCCTACTGAACGACGGCTCAGGCAAGTTCAGCATTCTTGCCGGCTCCGGTGTCGAGGTGCTCGACCACAGCTATGCTGCGAGCTTTGGAGACGGCAACAGCGACGGCAACCTGGATATCTTCTGGGGCAACTGGTTGTTGACCAGTCCCTACCATGCGGCGGCTGCAGACCGCTACTTCGAGGGCAATGGTGACGGCAGCTTCCACGATGCTTTTGCAGCAGCGGGGCTCGACCTCAAGACCCCTTACTCGTGCTATGGCGTGATGTGGAACGATTACAACGACGATGGCTTGCAGGACATCTTTGTTGGAAACTACCACATGTACCCAAACCAAATGTGGCAAAACCAAGGCAACGGGAGCTTTGTGGACGTGTCCGAAAAAGTAGGCGTTCACTTCGACGCCATCCCGCCACCTCCCAGCGTGAGTCTCCCGGGCGGCCATACCTACGGCGGTGACTTCGGCGACATCGACAACGACGGCGACATGGACTTCTTCATGGCCAACCTGGCCCACCCGCGGGTTCGCAATTGGAGCGACACCTCAATGCTGTACATGAATCAAGGACCGCCTGATTTTCAATTCGTCGATCAGCGCGAGCCCTCTGGGATCATCTACGACGAAGGGGATCTCAATGCTTCCTTCGCCGACTTCGACAACGATGGTGACCTCGACGTGGTCGGCGGTGGCGCTTACCCGCAACACTACTCGCGGCTGTACCGCAACGAGGGCGGCGGCGCCGACGGCGTGGTCGTGTTCACTGACGTGACCTACGAGACGGGCACGGCCATCGTCAATGGCGCCCACCAGCTATGGTCCGATGTGGATCGTGACGGCGATCTCGATCTGCTCATCCTCGGAGGCCCTTCGCCCGATCGCGTCAACTTGTTCATCAACCGCATCGGACAGGAGCGCAACTGGGTGCAGCTCGAGCTGCAGGGCAGCGGCTCCAATCGAGGCGGCGTCGGGGCGCGCGTACGCCTCAGCGCGGGGGGAATCAACCAGATGCGCGACGTTTCAGGCCCCGGCGGCCACAAGAACAATCAACAGAGTCGCTTCGTCCACTTCGGGTTGAATGACGCCACCACCATCGACTCACTCGAAGTTCGCTGGATCGGTGGAACGACCGAGACCATCAGCGGCGCAGCTGCAGGCGGCCGCTATCTCATCGTCGAAGGCAGCGGCAGCGCTGTTCCGCTCCCTTAGGCGACACGCCGGACAGTTGGCGGGACCCATGTATACACCAATGTATACATCGGTTCCAGACTTATTTGCCCGCGAAAAGATAAACGAAATCAGTCTCCTAACAGGCTTGTCCCGACCGAAATGGGCAGTTATTTTGCCATGTATGAAGGTAGCTGCAGTTGGGGGTCGGAGACTGAGGGGCGCTCGATCGTTGAAGGTTTGCTCACTGGGTTTGGGGCTCGTCGCCGTTGCGGCCCTACTCATCAGCCCGGGGTGTGACTCGGGCAGCGCCAACCCCGAGCCGCAGCAGGTCGGCGGGTTGACGCCTCCCGACGATCGCAGCGCCGGCGGCGAGAAGACCTTCGTCTATTGGGGCGACAACCACACCCACACGCGCTTCTCGCTCGACGCGTGGGTGCTCATGCACGACCTGGTCGACTTCGACTACGACGCCGATCCGTACCAAGCTTGCGAGTACGCCCGCTATTGCGTGGGCCTGGACTTCTTCGTCAGTACCGAGCACGCCGAGTACCTCTCCGATGACACTTGGGACGAGGTCCGCGCCCAAATGGTGCGGTGCCAAGGCGACATCGACGCAACCGAAAAGAAGTTCGTCGCCTACCAAGGCTTCGAGTGGACGCAGGTAGGCCTGGACAACGGCAAGACGGATCTGCGGCACTTCTCGCACCGCAACTTGCACTTTCTCAACCTGGCCGATCCGGCTGATTCGAAGACGCGCGACTACACCACGGCGCGTCCCATCGCTGCTCTCGATGCCAGCAACTCGACCGACGACCTCTACGATTATTTCACCAAGGAGGGCATCCCGCACAACACCAATGCGTACCCCATGAGCGAGTTCGTCGAGGTGGGTAGCTACCCCGAGTGCGGCCCCGACACCGATCCACGCGCCTGCCGAGCGGTCGCGCTTTCACCCCATGCGTTGTTCACAATGCTCGACGAGTGGCGCAAGGGCGACAAGATTAACCGCAAAGTGGTCCTCGGTGGCCACGGCACCGCCTGGGGCATCGGCGCGTTCGCCGACTGGACGGAGTACACCCAGAAACACTACTCACCCACTGACCCAGAAAGCGATGAGGGCTACGAGTCGTACATCGAGGTCTATTCGAAGCACGGCAACTCGGAGCAACACTACGTCGCCCCGCCCGCCTTCGTCATCTACCAAGACGGCAATGGTGACCCCGACCTCGAAGGCACGCTGACCGACATCGCTTGCGAGCCCGATGAAGAAAACCCCACGCCTGGTTGCCGCTGCCGCGAGCCACAATCTGGCGAACGCCATGTGCCCTGCTGTTGGCGCTGCTACCAGTGGGTCGAGGACGTGTACTGCAAGAAGCACCCCGTCACCTGCAAGCTGCAGAAGGAAAAAGCGCTCAGCGGTACTGCTGGAATTTGCGACGCGCTGATCTTGGCCGACAAAGAGCTGCCGAAGCTCGACTGGGCCGAGTGTGGACAGTGCCCGGCCAGCGGAGCCGAGGTCGCCGGAGCGCCTGAGCCGCTATGCTGGAAGCCCGCGATGCTTCATGTTGGCACGGGCTCGGTGCAGACCGCGCTGGCCGCTCGGCTGGCGCCGAGGTGCGACAAGTACGTCGACGATTGCGATCCTGGCAAAGACGCCGGCTGCAAATGTGACAAGGCACTACCAGACGACCCGGAGCGAACCTACTTCGAGCTCGGCTTCATCGCTGCCGCAGACACCCATCACGTCCGGCCCGGCTCGGTGCAGCAGAACCGGGAGTTTGCCGAGATCTCCGAAGCGGGGGGCTACAAGATGCTCACGACCAAAGCTTCGGGCAACTTCACCTCAACGACCCAAAACCGAAGTTATTGGTTCACCGGCGGATTGGCCGCCGTGCACGTCCCGTCGACCACTTCAGACTCATTACGCGTGGGGATCTTCGAAGCATTTCGCCGGCGGGAGATCTTCGCCACCAGCGGCCCACGCATCAAGCTGTGGTTCTTCATGACCAACCCCCCCGGTGGCAAGGAGCTGCCAATGGGCTCCTCGATCAAAGGCTTCACGGGCAAGCCGGAATTCAGAGTGCGCGCGGTCGGCGCGTTGCGGGATCTCGAAGAATGTAAGAGCGTATCGGTGGCACGCGGCAGCGATTTCGCCGAGGCCATCTGCCGCAACCGCTGCTATTCGCCCGATCCCGACGACAGACGGGCCATCACGAAGATCCAGATCATCCGCATCGAGCGCGGCAGCAGCAACGGGCAGCTCGGCAAGATCACCGATCCATGGGACGAGAAGACCTGCCCCGCCGATCAAGCCGCCAGTGAAGAGGGCTGCACCATTACCTTTGATGATGAAGACTATGGCGCTGGCCCGGTCAGCTATTACGTCCGGGCATTGCAAGAGCCTACCCTCGCGGTCAACGCCGACACGGTGCGCTGCAAGGAGTACGATGGTGAGGGCCGCTGCGTAAAGAGCGAGCCCTGCAAAGAAGACGAAAGCGACGATTGTTTGGGGATGACCAACGAGCGCGCCTGGTCGTCACCCATATTCCTCTATCCGACCGCGCAATGAGCTCGCGGCAAACATCGCCAGTCCCCGGCTGGGCCCTGGCGACCACAATGGTGGTGGGCTTGGCTCTGGTCGTGGTCGGCCTGTCGCAAGCACGCGAACGTGCACGACCAGCAGGTGCACTGGTTACGGTCAACGGCGTGGCCTTGGACAGCAACGATCTGCGCGCTCGGTTGACCAGCGCGCTGCGGCGCAACTCCGCGCTCGATGATGAGCAGCTGCGCGAGCTAATCGACAAATTGGTGCTCGAAGAAGTCGTCTACCAACACGGTATGGCAATGGGGCTGGCGCGCAGCGACGGCTTGCTGCGGCGCCGGGTCATCCAAATCGTACGCGACATGGCCACGGCCGAGGCGCGCGCCAAAGAGCCGGAGCAAGCAATGCTGCGGCGCTACTACACAGACCATCGCTCCGAGTTCGCCGGCCCCGAACAGCTTCGCATCTCGGAGATCTTCCTGGCCAAGCGCAAGGGCCGCGACAACGCTGAGGAGATCGACGCGCTGCGCCGACGACTGAGCGAGGGCGCGTCATTCGAAACGCTTCGTACAGAAGCCTCGGACCCGCCCGTTGTCGATCTGAGCCGCGGTTGGCATTCGCTCGACACCATCGAAAACAAGCTCGGCGACGCATTTGGCCGGGCAGCCCGCGCAACCCGTCCCGGTAAGGTCAGTCCCGCCGTCAAGTCGCGACACGGCTATCACTTGCTGCGAGTCGAGCAGCGGCGTGCGGGGCCACCCCTGAGCTTTGAGCAAGCGCGCAAATCGGTCCGCTCGCGCTACCTCCGTCAAGCTACGCGCGATCATCTCGCTACCTATTTGAAGCGCGTGCGCGAGCGAGCCGACGTGTGGATGGCGCCTGATTTGTTAGCACGCCTCCGCACCACGACCACCTCTGCTCGGCAGGATTCCACCGCGGCCACGCGCTGAGCGGGCTTGCTGTCATTGGCTAGACTCATGCCCGCCCGCAGACTGCTCCAGTTGACGCTCACGGTCGGCCTGCTGCTGCTGTCGGCCGCGGCCGGAGCCCACGCCCGCTCGCTGTCCCATTCCAGCTGGACTTGGAGCGGCACCACGGCGCAGCTGCAGGTGCGCTTCAAACAGCTGACGATGGCCGAGACCATCGTGGGACCCGGGCTCGAGGGTGGCGCCATTGGACCACGTGAGCTTGCCAACATGCGACGCTTCGCGCGCAGCCGTGTGCTCGCCGGCGTAGGCGTCAGCCAAGGCGGTACGCCCTGCGAGCTGTCGCTCGAACCAGGCCCGGCGCGCATCGTTGGCGACCTGTTGATCGTCGACGGAAGCTGCCGCTGCCCCGAAGATGTCGCCCAATCGGGAGCGCGGATCAGTGTCGATCTGTTCCCCGACTTTGGTGTGAGCCACACGCACCTGGCAGTCGTGCGCCTCGGGCAAGAGCAGAAGGAGGCGGCGCTAGGTCGACTCCAACCCGAGCTGGTGCTCAGCGGGGCCCGAGAAGCAGCCCCGGTGGCGGGTTCTTGGCTCACCTTCTTGCGCACCGGCGTGGTGCACATCCTCGTTGGATACGACCATTTGGTGTTTCTGCTGATGCTGCTGTTGATCGGCTGGCTACGAAGCCGCAACCAGCGCGACATGCTGCGTGACTTGGCATGGATGGCGAGCGCTTTCACCGTTGGTCACTCGCTGACGCTAGCACTGGCCGCCACGGGCTTGGTGCGCCCCAATGGCCCAACGGTGGAGCTGCTCATTGCGCTGTCCATCATCGTGCTCACTTTGGAGAGCTTAATCGTCCTCGAGCAGGGCTCGCGCCGCGCACACACCATCGCTGCGGCCATCTTGCTGGCGATTCCTGCCGCCGCTCTCGCCGGCGTCATCAACCACCCTGTTCTGGCATTGCTGGGCTTGGCACTATTTTCGATGGCCTACCTCGAGTGGGCGCGCCACCAAGCACAACGCGCCGCTGATGAGCCGCGCCCTCTGGCTCTTCGCTGCGGCGTAACCTGCGCCTTCGGGCTGATCCACGGCTTCGGCTTCGCAGGCGTGCTCCTCGACACGAAGCTGTCGGGCGGCGCGCTCGTCAGCGCGCTGCTGTCCTTCAATGTCGGCGTGGAGCTAGGACAACTGGTCGTGCTCGCCTTCGCGGCCCTGCTGCTCTGGAAGATCCGCGCCACGCGCTGGCGCCGGTTGACCGTGCAGCTCGGCGCAGCGCTGACGTTCTTCCTCGCCTGCTATTGGCTAGGACTGCGCGCCTTGGCCTGACAAGTAGTTGTGATGCCCTGGGTGACGCGGCCACCACTTTGGCTATGGCGAGCAAGCAACGCTCTAGCGCGGCTTCGGTAGCTGGAAGACGTCCCATGCCGGCGTGTGGTTGTTCTCCTTGGCGGCTTGGGTGGTCACGTAAATGGCGGGGTAGGTCTTTTTGATAGTCTCGGTGCTGCCGCTGACCGTGGTGACGACGGCCGCCACGAAGAGTTGCTGGTTGCCGCCGGAGCGCCGCTTCGACGAGAAGATCACCCAGTAGTATTTGTCGTCGTCCGAGGTGGTCGCTTCAGGCGCCCACTTGGCCCACGAGTTGGTGAGCCCCGGACTGGTCACCTCGGTGCAGCTGGCTGGGTCGTTGGCCGCGAGACGGGTCACCTCACCGCCGTTGGACGAAACGATGAAAATCTCCGAAGCGGGCTCGTCGTACATGTTGTCCACGGTGGACGGCACCCGGTTGAAGACGATGAAAGCGTCGGTCGGGGAAAACTCTGGGTAGAACTCGCTGAAGTTGGCATCGGCCGCGCCGCTGAGCTTGGTCGCGTTGCCTCCGGCTTTGTCAGCATAGGGAACGGTGTAGATGTCTGTTGGCGTATCGACGTTCGCACCGTCTACGACATTGTTCGACGAGGTATATGCAATCAACTTGCCATCGGCTGACCAGCTCGGCGTCGAGGGCTGCCCCGGATCACCGGTGCGCGCGATGATGCCCGTGGCGGCGGCTACTCCGGCATCCGCGACAGCATGCAGATCAGTCCAGGCGATCTCCCATTTGTCGTTGGTGTCTGCGTTGCGGATCTCGGTCAGCACAACTGAATCGCTTTCCGAGTAATGTGCCGCAGAGAACACCGGCATGGTCTGCCAGGTGCGACTCAACAACGTCGTTGCATAGGGCGAAACCACCGAATCAGGAGCCAGCTCGCCCTTACCGTCGACCGTACGACCTTCGACGATGTAGTCGCCGGGCCCAGAGCGCGAGAAGAAGGCATACTTGCCGTCAGGTGACGAGGTGTGACAGCCGATACAGTCTGCTTGGCCCCCGATGATTTCGGGGCTGATGACCTCGGTGAGCTTGGTCGCACCAATGACAAAACCCTTCAGTGCGCTGGCGTTCGAGGTCGTCCAATAGACCACGCTTCCCGGCGCGGGAACCGGGGCGATGTGGATGTCGCCCTTGCTGCCGAGCGAAGGTCCGCTCGACAAGACCTTGCCGTCGAGCGTGGCGCCACGCACCGAAACCGTGATGTCATGCCCCGCGCTATGCTTGGTCAGCAGACTCCAAACGCTGGATGAAACGGTGTAACTGGTCTTCGAGGTGTAGACGACCAAGTCGCTGGCTTGGTTGTCGACCGAGAGGCGTAGCTCGAAGACATTCTGCCCAGAGGCGCCGGTCCACTCGAACAGCGGCGGCGTCCAGTTGCTCGGGAACATGGCGCCAACAGGAGGCTCGCTCAAACAGGGACCCTCGCCGTCTTGATCTGCGCCGAACAAGCTCGGCAAGTCAGGTGGCAAATCGCTGTCTACGATCGGCTCGCTCGGAAAATCGGTGTAGCCGTCGCCCGCATCCGCATCGGTCGCGCCATCCTTCAGCGTTCCGGCGTCGGCAGCGGGGTTGTCCTCTGACGAGCTGCACGAGGCCATTGCCACGGACAAGCCTGCGACCGCTGACATGATCAGCAGCGCGATCAACAACCTCGAAATGCCTTCGGATGACTTCATCTAGAGATTATCTGGCGGCGCTGCCCTCAATTCAACGCAAGGTCCGTTGACACACTAACCGTACGGTTGTATGGTTCTTTGACTGATTCGATGGAACGACGAGGGCCAAGTGATGTTGCAATCCGTATCGCTCACTGACGAACAAACAGGCCGCCAAGCTGCCGCAAGACATGACACCGTTCGCTCGCCCCAAGAGGAGCGGCTCGAAAACGGGGCGGCGCTGCAGCTCGTAGAAGCGCCCCCCGGCAGCTTGCGCGGTCGAGTCCACCGGCAGCTCGACGGATTCCGCGACAAGCCCATCAAGCTGAGCCTGCAGCGCGCACGCTTGCTCACCGATTCGTTGCAGCAGACCCAAGACCAGCCCGTCACGGTCCGTTGGGCCAAAGCGATCGCCAACGTTTTGAACCACATCGACGTGCACATAGGAGACGACGATCTCATCGTCGGACGGGCGGGCCCCGGTGAGCGCTATGCACTCTTCTATCCGGAGGTCGAGGGCCGGTTTTTTGCCAACATGGAATGGTTCGGTCCGAGCGCTGACGATGCTCCCCTCGAGGTGAGCGCGGAAGATGCCAGCATCGTCAAAGAAGAGCTCGCTCCCTATTGGCAACACAACGACTATCACGCCGCCTACCTCGATGCGCTGCCCGAGCAGACCAAGCGCTTGGTCCAAGACGGTTACTGGCTCATCGTGCCGACGGCCACCGCGCGCTCGGGTCTGGCCTGGTGCCACGACTATGACAAAGTCCTTCAGCGCGGCTTGCGCAGCATCAAGGCCGAGGCTGAGCAACAGCTCGCCGAGCTCGCGCCCGAGCAACAGGACAAGCGCGCGTTCTTCGACGCCGTAGTCATCACCTGCGAAGCCATCGTCCGCTTCGCTCATCGACACGCGGAGCAGGCAGAACGATTGGCGACAACAGCGCAGACCGAAGCGCGCCGCGACGAGCTGCTCAGCATTGCCGAAACGCTGCGCTGGGTACCCGAGAACCCAGCTCGGAGCTTCCGCGAGGCGGTCCAATCGCAATGGTTGATTCAGGTCGTCTCGCGACTCGAGCAGCGCATTGGTGGCGGCGTCGGCAACGGTCGCATCGATCAGACTCTTTACCCCTACTACCGCCGCGACAAAGACGCTGGCTTGCTCGATGACGACAGCGCCCTGGCCCTGCTCGAATCGATGTGGCTAGGCATGGCCCGGAGCGTCGAAGTCTACGCCATGGCGGGGGCGATGATCTTCGCTGGGGGTTATTCGCATTGGGAAGCCACCACCATTGGTGGTCAAACGCCAGACGGCAAGGACGCCACCAACGAGCTGTCCTACTTGCTGCTGCGCTCCAAGCGGGAGTTCCCACTGAACTACCCCGACTTGGCCGCCCGCATTCATTCGCGCACGCCAGAGCCATTCCTGTTCGCCGTCTGTGAGACGATCAAGGAGGGAACTGGGTTTCCGAAGCTGCTCTTCGACGAAGAGATCATCCCGCTGCTGCTCGCCAAAGGAGCAGAGCCCGCCGAGGCTAATGATTACTGCGGAGCGGGCTGCACCGAGGTCAAGATGCTCAACCGCGATGCGCTCACCACCGGTTGCGCTTGGCTCAACATCGGCGCGGTCATCGAAATGACCCTCAACGATGGTCGGCTACGCAACTTCAACAACGAGCAGCTCGGGCTGAGCACCGGCGACGCGCGGTCCTTTGGCTGCTTTGCCGAGCTGTGGGAAGCGTTTCGTCGCCAGGCCGAGCACTTGGTGGAGCACGTGTTCATCCAGCAACATGCAGGCGACACCCTCAAGCCGCGATTTCTGGCATCGCCCATGTCGTCGATGCTCCACGATCTGTGCATGCGCCACGGTAGCGACATGCACGCCGGTCCCATCGACGAGGCGCTCTATCTCGGTTCGCTCGACGTGCTCGGTTTCGGCACCGCTGTCGACTCACTGGCCGCCATCAAGCACTTGGTCTTCGACGAAAAGAAACTCAGCATGGATGAGCTGCTCAGCGCATTGGAGAGCAACTTCAAAGGAAGCGAGCCGACGCGGCAGCTCTGTCTCAATGCCCCCAAGTACGGCAACAGCATCGCCGCTGTCGATTCGATAGGCTTCGACATCGAGCAGCTCTTCACCACCCTGGCCAGCCGACAGCGCACGGCTTTTGGCGGCCAGCTCGACATTCGTTACGTCTCGGTGACCTCCCACGTGCCGCTCGGCTCCGTGGTGGGCGCCACACCCGACGGAAGACTGGCGGCCGAGCCACTCGCCGAAGGGATCAGCCCGACCCAAGGCGCCGACACCCGCGGCCCGAGCGCCAGCATGGCTTCGGTCGCCAGCACCCGCTGCGGCGGCTCCAAATTCCGCGCCGCCCGCTTGCTGAACATGAAGCTCAGCCCCGCGACAGTCGCTGGCCGAAGCGGTACGCGAAAGCTCATGCAACTGATTCGCACCGCCTGCGATCTGAAGATGTGGCACTTGCAGCTGAACATCATCAACCGCGAGACCTTGCTGGCCGCTCAGCGCGATCCGCACAAGTACCGCAACCTCTTGGTACGCGTGGCGGGCTTCAGCGCCTACTTCGTCGATCTGCAACCCAAGCTTCAAGAAGAGATCATCAAGCGAACCGAGCACAGCCTGTGACCGCAGCGGCCAACAGCACGCTCGACCCATGTGCGCCCCAGGCCGCCGAGCAACGCGGTCTGGTTTTCGATATCCAGCGCTTCTCGCTTCACGACGGGAGCGGGATCCGCACGGTGGTGTTCATGAAGGGCTGCCCGCTACGCTGTCGCTGGTGCGCCAACCCCGAAGGCATCGCCCGCCATCCCGAGATCATGGTGAGCAGCAGCAAGTGCATCGGTGACGACGACTGCGGCCATTGCGTCAGCGCCTGCCCGCGACGATGCGTGGGCCGAGATGAGCAGGGGCGCCGCGCGATCGATCGAGATTGCTGTGAGCGCTGCAGCAGCTGCGTCGAGGCATGTCCCGCCTCGGCGCTCGAAACCGCGGGCCGCCTGATGACCGTGGACGAGCTGCTGACAATCGTCGAAAGCGACAGCGTCTTTTACGCTCGCTCGGGCGGCGGCCTGACCGTCAGCGGAGGCGAGCCGCTGATGCAAGCAGGTTTCGTCCAGCGACTGCTGGAAAAGGCCCAGCAGCGCGGCATCGACACCTGCCTCGAGACTACCGGCCACGGCCGCTTCGAAGACTTGGCAGCGCTGTGCGCACATCTGGACGCCATCTATTTCGACATCAAATCGGCCGACGCCGAGCGCCATCGGCGCTGGACCGGGGTGAGCAACAAGCTCATCTTGCAGAACTTCGCAAAGCTGCTCCGCAACTTCCCTTCGCTGCCCATCGTCGTGCGCACGCCCGTCGTGCCGGGTTTCAACGACACCGAAGCAGATATCGCCGCGATCGCAAGACTGCTACGCGCTCCACGGGCGATCAAACACGAGCTGCTCAGCTACCACGCTCTGGGCGCAGCCAAGTACCACCGCCTCGACAAACCCTACCCCATGGCCGTGCTCACCCCACCAAGCGCCGAGACCATGGCCGCCCTGCGCATCGCGGCGGCTTGAGCTAGTATGCGCGGATGCGCATTGCCCAAGTATCGCTTCAATACGGTCCCAGCATCACCGGCGGCGGCGGCGTACACGTCGAGAAGATCGTCGAGTACCTGCAAGCAGCCGGCCACCAGGTCACCGTGCTGTCGATCCACACAGCGCCCACACTGGCCTCGGGGCCCGAGCTCAGCGACGGCGTGTGGAGCCTCGATGCCGGCCCTCCTGAAGTGGTCCGTTTTCTCACCGACGAGGGCATCGAGGATCCCTATGTGGGTGACAAGCGCACCGAGCTCGACCGCATCTTGCGCTTCAGTGAGCTGGCAGCCGCGTGGCTTCGCGAGCGGGCTGATGACTTCGATGTGGTGCACCTGCATGGTCACCACGCGGTACCCGGCTGGATCGCTGCACAGCTGCGCGATCTGCCGCTGCAAGTCGTCTCGACGCTTCACTACCTGGAATCGACCAATGTGACGGCGACCAAGGGTGGCTTGATGCATTACCAGATCGAAGACGACGATCTGGCCCGCATGAAAGAGTGGGAAGCAATGGCCCGCTTCGCCGACTCGCCGGTGATCATCAGCCCCGGACAGCGCGTCGACTTCGTCGCGCTGCTCAACGAGCTGGGCCATGATCCAAAACCCGCCGAGGCGAAGCTGAGGCTCGTGTCGAGCGGCATCGATCCAGGATCTGTGCGAGCCCGCGACGAGGTAGAAAAGAAGCTAGCCTCGCCGCCCGACACGGTGCGAATGCTGACCTTCGCCCGTCTCGATCCGGTCAAAGGCTTCGAGTACGCCGCGCGCGGCGCAGCCTTGGCGGCCGACAAGATCGACCGACCTTGCGCTTTGACCCTCGCCGGCGTGCCCGAGGAGGAGGTGTACATCCCGGTTCTGAAGCATGAGGTCGAAGCGGCCTCGGCCAAGCTCAGCGTCGAGCTCAAGGTGCTCGACGGCATCTACAAGCCCGCCGTGCGCGACGCCTTCTTCGACAACTTCGACGTGTACCTCTTCCCCACCCTGCGTGAGCCCTTCGGCATCACGGTGATCGAAGCGGCCGCCCGTGGTTTGGCGGTAGTGACCACGGACTCGCCTGGACCGCTCTACATCATGGGCACCGAGGGCGCCGCCGAGCATCCGTGGGGCTGGGCAACGGATCATGGCCTACTCCTGCGACGCACCGACGACCCGGAGAAGAACTTGACCGGACACGTGGCCGCAGGGCTCGAAGTTGCCCTTGGCGATTGGTCGCAAACAGCGGCGCGCGCCCTGAGCTTCCACAAGTTAGCCGGCGAGCGTTTCGCTTGGCCAGGGGTGGTCGACGCCTATCTGAAACTGTATCGCGGCCAGTAGCGCTAGCCGCGCTGTTGACGCGTGTCCCCCGCGGGCATTTGTGCGAAGCTGCCGCGATGCAGACCTACCTCGTCGTTGGCGGCGCTGGCTACATCGGCTCGCACGTGGTCCGTGCCCTGACTGCCGAAGGCCACCGCGCCATCACCCTCGACAATTTCTCCAAAGGCCATCGCCAGGCCATAGCCGGCTGCGAGCTGGTCGAAGGAGACTTGGGCGATGAGAAGCTGCTGGGTGAGGTCTTTGAGCGTGAATCGATCGACTGTGTGATGCACTTCGCCGCCTACAGCTTGGTAGGCGAGTCGGTGCAAGAGCCGCTGAGCTACTACCAGAACAACACCGGCAAGACTGCCAATCTACTGCTGGCAATGAGAGCGCACGGCGTACGCAACTTCATCTTCTCATCAACGGCCGCCACCTACGGCGAGCCGGCCAAGGTGCCCATCGAAGAGGACGACCCGACGATACCGACCAACCCCTATGGGCGCTCCAAGCTCTACATCGAGGGGATGCTCGCTGACGCCACCGCCGCCCACGACTTCAAGTACGTATCGCTACGCTATTTCAACGCGGCGGGAGCCGATCCAGCAGGCGACATCGGCGAGGATCACTCGCCGGAGACACACCTCATCCCAGTGGTTCTGCAAGTGGCCCAGGGCAAGCGCGATCACATCAAGATCTTCGGAACCGACTGGGACACACCCGACGGCACCTGCTTGCGCGATTACATCCACGTCAACGATCTGGCGAGCGCGCACATCTTGGCCGCGCAACGCTTGCTCGATGGTGGCCAGTCGGCCATCTACAACCTCGGTTGCGAGACCGGCTACTCGGTGCAGGAAATCATCGACATATCGCGCAAGGTCACCGGCCACCCCATTCCAGCCGAAGAGGCGCCAAAGCGCGCCGGCGACACAGCTCGGCTCATCGCTTCGGCGACCCGAATCAAGTCCTAGCTCTGCTGGAAAAATAAATTCGACAGCCCCCAAGCCATCGTCGAGACGGCCTGGCGCTGGCACAAACATCACCCCAACGGCTTCGCCACACCAACTGCTGAGTAGGAGAAGACATGCGAATCATCTGGGTCTCCCCCCATTGCTGGCCCGACTATGTCCTGCGTGAGGACGGGTTGGGCAACAAGAGCCAAGGCGGTCAAACGATCGTCATGTACCGCGGCACGCTCGCACTTGCCGACGCCTACCCCGATCTGCACATCGACATCTACGGGCGTCACGAAGACGGCGAGGAGCAGGTCAAGAACCTTCATCCGCGGGTACGCATGATCCGCTTGCCGCTCGGACCGACCGATCGCTATTTGCCCAAAGAAGAGTATTGGGGCGAGCCCATCGACGGGTTCATCGATCGGGTTGTCGATTACGCCGCCGAGAACGACCTCAAGTACGATTTGGTACACGCGCACTACGCGGACGGTTGGCATGTGGCGTGGGGCCTGGCGCAAAAATGGAAGACGCCTTATCTCTGCTCGACCCACAGCCTCGGTATTCGCAAGCGCGACAATGCGATGCGCATGAACGAAGGCAGCGCCGAGGAGCTGGACGCCAAGTACAAGTTCACAACCCGCATCGCCCATGAGCAACGCGCCCTCGACGCAGCTGACATGCTCTGTCCGCTCACTGTCGAGGAGGGCGCGTACATGGTCGACAAATACGGTGTCGATCCTGCCAAGGTCGAGGTGATCAACAACGGCGTCGTAGTGGACGACTTTTACCCCCCCGACCCAGAAAAGGTCGCCGCCTTGCGTGAGCAGCTGGGCCTGGGGCCGGACGACCTGCCCATATTGCTCATCGCCCGGGTCGATCCCCGCAAGGGGCAGAGGCAGCTCATCGAGGCAGCGCCCGAAGTCATCCGGCGCATCAAAGCCGACACGGGCAAGAACGTGAAGATCCTGTTCGTGGCTTGGGTGGACACCGACTTCGCCAAGTCACTCGAAGCCCGCGTGCGCGAGCTAGGCATCGAGGATCACGTCATCTACCACCCACCGGTGCTCAACGCCGACATCCCGGCGTTCTTCTGGACCGCCGCGGTTTATGCCCTGTCGTCCACCTACGACATCTTCCCCATCGTGATGCTCGAGGCAATGGCCTCGGGCCTCGCTATCGTGGCCACCAAGAACGGCGGTCCCAGCGAAGTGCTGACGCCCGGCGAGGATGGCTACTTGGTCGAGACGACCAACAAGGAGGAGCTGGCCAACGCTCTGATCGACGTGCTCAAGGACGAGGCCGAGTGCAAGCGCCTGGGCGACAACGCCCACGACAAGGTGGTCGCGCGCTACACCTGGGATCGCGTCGCAGCGCGGTGCATGACGCTCTATCGCAAGCTGACGGGATAATCGCTCACGCAGCGCAACTCGTAACATGAGCGACCAAGCCCAGCCGACAAGGTTCTGCCAAGACGTAGAGCTCGTCCCGCCGGGTATTCAGGTCAAAGTCCACAGCCACCACTTCGCCGCGAGTGGTGGCTGGTGCTGGACCTAACTCAGCCGAGGCTTCGCAGAGCTCGGCCACCCAGAATTTCAGCAGACGGTAAACCGAGCCGACCGCGACCACGAGCGAGGCATGCTGCGCCATT
>CAZRGL010000077.1:0-26615 GCA_964599485.1 uncultured Polyangiaceae bacterium | reverse complement strand
CTGGTTGGCTCAGCGCCCATCCTCCCAGCCTTTCTCCTATTGTTTGGAGGCGCATGCGGCAGCGACGGGACGACCGCCAACAACCCCGGCAGCTCGAGCGGCAGCGGGGGTGACGGCGGGGCAGCGAGCACCGGCGGGATGACCGGCAGCGGCGGGATTCTCAACACAGGTGGCACGACTGGGACAGGGGGCAAAAAGCTAAATCCCTGCGGCAACGACGACCCCAGTTGCGAAGAAGAGTGCTTCGGGCCGACCTGCAATCCCAAGGTCGAGTTTCCGATGCCGGAGGATGATCCGGCGCCTGACAATGTGACAACCGACGGCGTGACCAAGGACAAAGACGGCTACATCGTTCTCGACTCGACCAAAGCCCAGTCTGACAACCTCTGGGTCGCCGACGACATGAACTACAACGTCGGCTTCGTTTCCAAGGTCCACACCAAGCCCTTCCCGAACGCGCCGACCTATCGCGAGATCGGGCGCTACGTATCGGTGACCTGCTTCTCCGATCCGGTCAAGGGCTCCAAGGAAGGCGCAGTGCTGGGCCAGTCGCCGCCAGGCGGGCTTTGCGCTGACGGCGAGAATGGTTGTTGCGCGCGTGACGCTGCCGGTGGCGCTGGTAAAGCCATCAAGCTGATTTCCAACCGGCCTTCCCGTACCGCAGTGGATCTGAATGGCGACGTCTGGGTGGCCAACCGCGCCTTTGGTGGTCAGGCCTCGACCACCAAGATCGCCAACGACATCAACGACTGCATCGATCGGAATGGCAACAACCAGATCGACACATCATCCGATGTCAACAACGACGGCATCATCACCACCGACTGCGACGACAACAACTTGCCCGACGACATCAACACGGTGTGCGCTGCGGGCAAATCGCACGAGTTCTTCGGTCTCGACGACGAGTGTATTCTGTTCACTGTCAACATCGGCGCCTCCAATGCTGTCGGTCGCCCGCTCACGCTCGGGCCCGATCCGAACCGCCCCACTGGTCCGTCCGACGCCTGGGCCGGTCTCTATTACACGGGGCAGTTCTTTCGCATCGACGGGGTGAGCGGTTTGGTGGAAAACACCGTGCAGATCACCCCGCAGAACAACGTCAGCTCGCGCCCCTATGGCGCAGCAGTCGACTTCTACGGCATCCTCTGGGCGCCCAACGTCAACTCCGGCAATCTGTTCTACTTCGATACCAATCAGCCTGACCAACAAGGCATGGTCACCTATCCTGGTGGGGGCTTCTACGGCATCGCCATCGACGGCTACACCGTACAGGAGATGGACGAAAAGAAGCTCATTCAGCAGATTTGGATGGGCGACTACAGCGGCGGCGCCGGAGCGGGGGCGTTCCGCTATCGCCCGATTCGCGACCAAGGGTTCTGGGGCCTCGGCCAAGGCACTTGGGCCAAGGTGGTGTTCGACAAGGATCCCAACACCTCAGGCTATGAAATCCGCCAGGGCCGCGGGCTCGGCGCTGACAACCGCTCGCCGGTCTCCTTTGTCTGGTTGGCGCTCGACGGTCTTGCTGCTGGCGGCGAAGGCCACGTCGGTCGGATCCCCATCGACATTCCCGACAACGCGCTGACCAAGCTCGGCCCCAACGAGATGTTTGCCAGCACCCAGCAGGGCATGACGGGTGCGGGCGTAGCTGCCGATCTCGACGTTTGGGGCGTCAACCAGTCCAACTCATCGGTGGTTCACTACGGTGTCGATCCTGCTGGCAACGTGGTCAGCGGGCCCGACATCATCCCCCTCAACGACAACCCCAAGCTGTCGGGTAGCTACCAGCCCCACCCCTACACCTACTCGGACTTCACGGGCTTCGGTCTGCGTAACTTCACCAATCCGCAGGGCTATTACGCCTACGTTCTGTCCGGCAACTGTCCCGCCGGCAAGACCGACTTCTTGAAAGTGACCTGGGACGCCGAGACGCCGACCGGCACCGCCGTCACCATGATCGCTCGCTCATCCAACGACCTCAACACCCTCGACTCGGCCACCTGGACGCCCAAGTACGAGACCTCGCCAGCGAACCTGAAAGGCGATCTGAGCCTCTCGCCCAATCCCAGCGGTCACATCGAGGTCCTCTTCGAGCTGACCACCGACGGCGAAGAGTCTCCCAAGCTGAAGTCCTTCAACATCATCTACCAATGTGAGAGCTCGGTGCCGGCCGCACGCTAGCGGGCTCGGATAATCGCGCCTGTTTCTGAATGAGCGGTGGCCCCTGTGGCCGCGGCTTGCCGCCTCGTATGGTGATGGGCTTCTCGAACGGGTGTGGCGGCGCCCTGCGCTGGGCTGCGGTTGGCGTGGTGGTTTGGGGCTTGGGCGCTACCGGGTGCGGCAGCACGGTCACGGTCATCGGCTCGGAGGTGGCGGATCCGTGTCCGCCGGGAACGGTGCGCAACGGGTCGTCTTGTGTTGAAGCCGAGACGCTTGCCATCGGCGTCAATTTCGCGTGCCACATCAAGGAAGACGGAACGCTCTGGTGCTGGGGTAGCAACGACTCAGGCCAGCTTGGCACCGGCGCACAAGGCGGCGTCATCACCTCTCCCCGGCGCGTCGGTAGCCATGATGACTGGTGGTGGGTTTCCGCGGCTGGTCACCGCGCTTGCGGATTGCGTGGCGCAGGCAACGCGTGGTGTTGGGGATTCGATCCAACCGACGAGCTAGCCCAAGATAAGACGAGCCCTTCGCCTATCGAGCACGCCGGCCGTTGGAAAATGCTCTCGATATCAACCCACCATGCGTGCGGCATCGACCAAGACGGCTCGATGTGGTGCTGGGGTCGCAACGACTCACAACAACTCGGCGTGGTGACCGAGGAGCAGTGCGATTCCGATCCTTGCTCGACCATGCCCCGACGCGTTGGCGACGCTTCGGACTGGCATTGGGTAGCGGTGTCCGGCTCGACGAGCTGCGGTCTGCGCAATGACGGCGAGCGATGGTGTTGGGGGGGAAGCCGGTTGTTCGGTGACGGCTCCAAATTGGACCCGCTGGCCACGCAGGCAACGCCCAAGCGAGTCGACTCTCATCGCTGGCGCACGATCGACCTTCGAGGCAGCGGCTGCGGCGTGCGGCAAGATGGGTCGGGTTGGTGTTGGGGCCATCTACCCGGGCTCCAGGATCCTGAATTGCTGCCCGTTCGAGTGGACGAGTCCAACGAATGGCAGCGGATCCGCCCAGGTGAGAGCAACACTTGCGGCGTGCAGACCGACGGCACGGTCAAATGTTGGGGCAGCAATTCCGTCGGGCAACTCGGTGCCCCTGACTTCGGTGGCAGTGGGCTACTCCCAGTCGCTCCAGAGCGCGATTGGCACACCGTGGCGACGGGCTATTCGCACCAGAACGCGGGAAGTTGCGGCGTGCGGCTCGACGACTCGCTCTGGTGCTGGGGTAGCAATGTTGCTGGGCGGCTCGGCGTTGGCACGACAGCCAGCAAATCAGAGCCGGTCCCAGGCTTGTTCTTGCCCACCAGTACAATCAGCACGGGTTCGCGTACGACGTGCGCGATCGACAGCAAGGCGTCGGCACTTTGGTGTTGGGGCGTCGAGCTCCACAAGCCGCCGCGTATGCCTAGCCGAGCGAGGCCCGTCAGGCTGCCGGGCTACGACTACAGCGCGGTTAGTGTTGGCCGCCACTACGCTTGCGCGATCAAGTCTGTTGGTCTTCACTGCTGGGGCCGATTGTCGTGGGACGATCCGCTCGTGGCCGAGCCAACCCTTTTGGACGAGGGCGACTGGACCGCGGTCAGCGTGGCGATTTCTGTACCAGCACACGGCTGCGGTCTGAGGGCTGACGCCAGCCTCTTGTGCTGGGGGTACAGTGAGCTTAGTCAGCTGGGCAGTGACAAGCTGCTGCAACCGACTCCCAAGCCCGTCGCGGGTGGTGCGAGCTGGAAGGCTGTGAGCGTCGGCTGGGCGCACGGATGTGCTATTCGCGTCGATGGCTCGATTTGGTGTTGGGGCCGCAACGGCAATGGGCAGCTGGGCCTCAAGATCGCTGATAGTGCAATACCCGTTCAAATCGGCGTGGACTCGGGCTGGTCCCAAGTATCTGCCGGAGCCAAGCACACGTGCGCCTTGCGCGATGATGCAAGCTTGTGGTGCTGGGGATGGAACGACCACGGCCAAATCACCGGCAAGGCAGACAACGAAAAACTGCTTCCCACGCAGCTGCCCGGCCTCTGGAGCAGCGTGGCTTGCGGCTACGATTCCACTTGCGCCATCAAGGTCGACGGCACGGCTAGCTGTTGGGGTTCTTCAGGCTCTTTCCACTACAAGCCCCTTGGCCCCGAGCCCTGGCACGTGTCCCCCCTCGTGCCCGGCACCACTTGGACGAGCATTTCTGCGGGGGACGCACATGGTTGCGGTGTGGACAGCAGCGGCACATCCAGCTGTTGGGGATATGGTGCCTACGGTCAGCTAGGCGACGGCGAGGGCTTGTCTCCGAGTCCGGTGCGCGTGCTTCAGCCTTGACCGCGATGTGTTGGCGGCAGGACGCTGACCTCTCCGGTGGCCTCGACGCGGTTTTCCGCGCTTGTGGTATTCTTCTCGTACTACCGGACACAGGTCTTGGTTTGTCCTAGGAGTACGTCATGAACCTCACCCGCTTCATCCTTGTCGGCTCTACGCCCATTTTTGCTGCCTTGCTGCTTTTGCTCAGCGGTGCTTGCGGTAGCGAAGGGACCACTGCAAAGCCAGGGACCTCGAGCGGGGCCGGGGGCGATGGCGGGATGGTCACCAGCACAGGTGGCACGACCGGCAATGGTGGGATTCTCAACACCGGCGGGATGACTGGCACGGGGGGCGAAAAGCTAAATCCCTGCGGCAACGACGACCCCAGTTGCGAGGACGAGTGCTTGGGGCCGCTGTGCAATCCCAAGGTCGAGTTCCCGATGCCTGAGGACGATCCGGCGCCGGACAACGTGACAACCGACGGCGTGACCAAGGACAAGGACGGCTACATCGTGCTCGATGCGACCAAGGCTCAGTCTGACAACCTCTGGGTCGCCGACGACATGAACTACAACGTCGGCTTCGTCTCCAAGGTACACACCAAGCCCTTCCCGACCGAGCCGACTTATCGCGAGATTGGGCGCTACGTGTCGGTGACTTGTTTCTCCGATCCGGTCAAGGGCTCGAAGGAAGGTGCCGTGCTGGGCCAGAACCCGCCGGGTGGGCTCTGCGCCGACGGCGAGAATGGTTGCTGCGCTCGTGATGCTGCCGGCGGAGCGGGCAAAGCGGTGCAGCTGCTCGTCAACCGGCCTTCGCGCACAGCGGTGGACTTGAACGGCGACGTTTGGGTTGCCAACCGCGCCCATGGCAACGGCGGCAAGCAAGCCTCAGTGACCAAGATCGCCAACATCATCGAGGACTGCATCGATCGCAATGGCAACAACAAGATCGACACCTCTTCCGACGTCAACAACGACGGCATCATCACGACCGACTGCGACAACAACAACCTGCCCGACGATTTGAGCACCGTCTGCGCCGACGGTAAGTCGCATGAGTTCTTCGGTCTCGACGACGAGTGCATTCTGTTCACCGTCAACATCGGCGCTCCGGGCGGAACTGGGCGTCCCCTCGCTTTGGGGCCCGATCCGGCCCGCCCGACCGGGCCTTCCGACGCCTGGGCCGGCCTCTATGCCAGCGGAACCTTCTTCCGCATCGATGGCGTGAGCGGCTTGGTGGAAGACACCGTGCAGATCGCCAATCAAGGCAACATCAGCCCGCATCCTTACGGCGCGGCGGTCGACTTCTACGGGATCCTCTGGGCGCCGAATCTCAACACGGGCTACCTGTTCTACTTCGACACCAACCAGCCCGATCAGCAAGGCATGGTCACCTACCCCGATGGAGGTTTCTACGGCATCGCCATCGATGGTTACAGCGTTCAGGAAATGGATGAGAAGAAGATCATCCAGCAGATCTGGATGGGCGACTACAGCGGCGGGGCCGGCGCTGGAGCGTTCCGCTATCGGCCGATTCGTGACCAAGGCTTCTGGGGCTTGGGGCAAGGCACCTGGGCCAAGGTGGTGTTCGACAAGGATCCCAACACCTCTGGCTACGAGATCCGGCAGGGCCGGGGGCTCGGCGCAGACAACCGCTCACCGGTCTCCTACATGTGGTTGGCCCTCGATGGCTATGCTGCTGGCGGGCAGGGGCATGTCGGCCGGATCCCGATCGACATTCCGGACAACGCCCTGACCAAGATGGGGCCGAACGACATGTTCGGTAGCACGCAGCTGGGTATGACCGGTGCTGGTGTAGCAGCCGATCTCGATGTCTGGGGCGTTAACCAAGCCGACTCGTCGGTCGTGCACTACGGCGTCGACGCTGCCGGCAACGTTGTGAGCGGACCCGACGTCATCTCGCTCGACGACAACAAGAGCATATCGAGCAGCTACAAGCCCCGGCCCTATACCTACTCGGACTTCACCGGTTTTGGGCTACGCAACTTCACCAACCCGCAGGGCTATTACGCCTATGTTCTGTCGGGCAATTGCCCGATCGGCAAGACCGACTTCTTGAAGGTGACCTGGGACGCCGAGACGCCGCCTGGCACTGCCGTCACGATGATCGCCCGCTCGTCTCACGACTTGCAGACCCTCGATTCGGCTACCTGGACGCCCAAGTACGACACTTCGCCAGGGGATCTGAAAGGCGATCCGAGCCTCTCGCCGAATCCCAGCAGTCACATCGAGGTGCTCTTCGAGCTGACCACAGATGGCGAGGAGTCTCCCAAGCTCAAGGGCTTCAACATCATCTACCAATGTGAGAGCAACGTACCCGCCGTGAAGTAGCTGTCATTTTTGGGGGCGACTCGGCGGCGCGCTCGTGCTCAGCTTGGGCTCATGAGTCAGCCTGAATCGAACGCTGCCCAGGCCAAGTACGAAAAAGGAGCCCGTGCTGCCATCATGGCTGGCGCCAAGGGCGCTGGCGTACGTGGCGAGATCTTTTGGATCGGCGAGAACAAGTACGGTCCTGGGATGCGCTATGGTCTCAAAGGAGATGACGGCCAGACCTACTGGGTCGACGAAGCAAGCCTTGGTGCTGAAGACGCCGCCCCGCCTCCGCCGGCCCCCAAGCCTGGTGCCGCCTCGGCTGATTCTGGGGTCACTTTTGACAAGGGAGACAGAGTGACCATCGCTGCGGGCCCCGGCAGCGGAAAGATCGGGCGAGTCTTTTGGGCTGGCCGGTCGAAATATGGGCCCGGCATGCGCTACGGAGTGCGTGATGATGACGACACGGCCCATTGGCTCGATGCGCATGAGGTCAAGCCCGCGCAAGCGCCGGCCGAGCAGGGCGCTGCACCCGGTGGCAGCGTGCGACGAGAGAGTGAAGCGCCAACGCCGGAGCCGCCCTTCTTTGGCGACAACGATTCGCTGCCACCAGAAGCCTATGAGGATGCGCCGGCGCCGGAAGGATACGATGACACGGTGGCGCCCGAGGGCTTCGTCGACGCGCTCCCCCCTGAAGCGATCGAGGGTGCTTTTGGCGGCGAGGAAGGGCTCTGACCGAGAAGCTGCTCATCTGTGCAGGCTTGGTTGCCTCAGAGCACAGATTCATCGGCTGGCGTCGCAGCCGCCCAGCCGCATTCTGCTAGCATGCTCACATGGCGCGAACGGCACCGATCCCCAACATTCCCGCGATTCCTGGCATGTGCCCTGGCCTGGCTGTCCTCGCTGGCGGCGCTGGCAGTGGTGGCAAAGGTGGCAAAGGTGCCGGCTCGGGCGGTGGAGGCGTAGGCGCTGACGGAGAAGGCGGCGCTGGCTCGACCGGGGCTGATGGCCGCGGCGCTGGCACGGGCGATCCTCTCGCTTTCCCGCACTGCGGGACGCGCTCATGTCCAGTCGATGTGGTCACCGGGCGCGCGTTCACGCTCGACACAGAGGACTTTCGCCTACCGGGGCCGATGGGCATGGTCTTCTTTCGAGTCCACAGCTCGGCGGCGATTCGCAACGACAACGGTTTGGGGCGAGGTTGGACACACAGCTTCTCGTGGGACGTTCGCCTGGGTCGCCGCCACACCCGCGTTTGGACTGCGCGGGGGACCTACGTCAGCTTCGACCCCATGGAAGTTGGTGGCCAGCAGCAAGCCCGCTGGGGCTGGGTGCTGCGGCGGCACGGCAACGGCTTTGTTCTCGACGCCGACGACGGCGTGATGCGGTACTTCGAGCATGCAGCCGACGACGGCAAGCGCTATCGCTTGACGCGCATTGTCGATCGGAACGGCAACACCCTGCAGCTGCAATACACCGAGGGCTTGCTCACCCAGATCATCGACAGCGCAGGACGTGAGCTGCGAGTCAACAACGACAAGGACGGTCACATCACGTCCATACAGGTGCGCAATGCGCCTGCCCGCGGAAAGTGGATATCGCTCGTTCGCTACGCTTACGACAACAAGGGTTGCCTCATGTCGGCGACCGATGCGGACAACTTCAGCAATCGTTATCGTTACGACGCCGAATTCCGGATGCTGGAGAACGGTTACAAGTGTGGCATCGTGTTCCACTTCGTCTACGATGCGGCAGGACGTTGCATCGAGTCCTGGGGCGCATATCCCGACGGAAAAGATGCCAGCCTGGCCGAGGGCTTGCCCAAGTTTCTCACCGACGGCAAGACACCCATCAAGGGAGTTCACCACTGCCGCTACGACTACATGTCCGACCATTTCACCCAGGTCGATGACAGCACGCGCGTCACTTCCTACCAAGGCAACGACTTGGGGCTGCTCGAGCGTTCGGCGATTGGCTGGGGCGTGATGACCGCGGAGTACCGCGACGACGGTTTCTTGATGGGTGAGAGCTCGTCAACGAGTACGACGCGATGTCGCGGCTCACGCGGCGCGCGGCGTTCGCACCTGGTGTGGCCGTCAAGCCCGTGACCGATGAGCCGGAGTGGTTGGGCAAGCAGGCGATCGACGAGACCCACGAGCTCAAGTTTCGCTATGGCTGGGACGGTGAGGTCATCGCTCGCGACGATAGCCATCGCGGCCGCAGCGAGTATCGTTACGACCCGGTAGGTCAGCTGCTGGCTTGCGTACCTGAGCAGGCCAAAGAGCAGTTGTTTCAGTATGACACGCGCGGGAACCGCTTCGAGACGACGCCCGGTGCAGAAGCGCGCGAATACGGGGCGGGCAATCGGGTCGTTCGCAAAGGTCACACCCAGTACCGATGGGACGCTATTGGCAGGCTCGTAGAGAAGCGCCAGCCTGCGTCAGACGGCTCAGGAGAGGCTGTTTGGCGTTTCGAGTGGAACTGTGAAGGTCAGCTGGCCAAGGCTCATCTGCCGGATGGAACAGCCGTCGAGTACTTCTATGATGCGTTCTCACGCCGCGTCGGCAAGAAGGTGGTTGCTACCACGCCCGATGGGCAGCGCGAAACCGATACCGTTCGCTTCGTGTGGGACGGCAACCACATTGCTCACGACATTCGGGTCGCAGCCCGTGCGGCGGGCGACCCGATCGTCGAGGAGCGGACCTTCGGATTCATGGACGGACAGTTCGAACCTCTGTATCAGACCAACGCTCCTCGGGATTCCACGTCGTCGGCGAAGACCGTCCACTATTTGAACGACCAAGTTGGTGCGGTCGATTGTCTCCTCGATGGCAAGGGGCAGCGGGTTTGGGCGTGCACGCGGACCCCGTGGGGCCAGTCTGAAGAGGGAGCCAGCGGGGAGGCCTCGCCTTTCCGCATGCAGGGCCAGTACCTCGATGAGGAAACCGGCCTTCACTACAACCGGCACCGCTACTACGACCCCGATACCGGGACCTTCATCTCGGCAGATCCGCTCGGGCTCGACGCCGGCCATCACGACTATCAATACGCGCCCAATCCGTTCCAATGGGTCGATCCACTCGGACTCGTCACGGCTGCGTTGATGGCCGCAATGGAGGCTGCAGGCAATAAGGTTGAACGTGGCAGCACCGCGCACCATATCGTTCAGCGCAACGGTGGTGGGGAGGGTGGCGATCGGGCCAGAGCTTGCTTGAAGAAACACAATATCAGTATCGACCACGCGTCGAATGGCGCAAACCTGAGGGGCACCGCACGCACCCAGCGCGACCACGCGGGGCACGAGAAGCGCTGTGAGGGATACCATTGTGGGACGGATATTCATGGCGATGCGGCCATGACCCGGGTGGCCGATCGGCTCGAGGCGGCCGATGCAAGGGGAGGCAAGGCCGAGGTACTAAACGAGTTGGATACAATGGGTGAGATCATGGAAACCACCAAACCCGGGGAGAGAAACCTGTGACGTCGGTGCTTTCAGCGGATGCGCTCGAGGCCATTCGGGTTGCTCCCGCTACGACATATGCCGAGCAAAAGGCCTCGAGTGAGGCTCGGGTAGCGCGTTGGGTTTGGGCCACCGGGCCGTTCTACTCCTTGCAGCCTCTCGCTGCGGAGTGTGGTGGTTGGTCGCGAGGTCGACTCTGCAAGGGGACTCCCCAGGACGTGTCCAAGAAGTATGAGTTCGGTCTTGATGAGGCTGGCCGACTCTGCGTGATCCGAGAGCACACCGAAGTTGAAGGTGGCTGCCACGAGACTTTTGTTGAAGCGCGAGATGGGGAATGGGTGTGGCGCTACCAGGATGGCAACAAGAGCAAGCCCCTAGTTGTCAGGCAAATGGTCTACGAGAACGACCAACTCGTGGCCATGGCGGTCAAGTCAAGGCGTGGTCACACAGTGGAGCGGTTCGACTGGCACAATGGTCGGGTTCGCACCATCGTCGTGGAGTCGAAGAACGGCACAAAGAACACCTACGAAGTCAGCTACAAGGCTGGCTTGTTGAGTGAGGTGAGCTTCTTGCCCGAGGGCGCTGAGCCCGAAGTGGTGTTCACTGCGAAGCCGCCCAACTTGAAGGCTCTGCTCGAGGCAATGCAGGCGCGTCTTCCTGCGGCGGTGCACCAACGAGTAGCAGAAGCGAAGGAGAGTCGGCCCGTGTTCTGCCTAGCGCTTTCCTACAGCCAGGAGTCGCGGGAAGAGATGGCGCTTCCCATGGTGTCGCTTGGGCTCGAGAGCGACCGCGAGCGCTGGCGCACGTCCGGCGCAAGTCCCGCTGAGCTCTGGAATCCGGCCAGTTTCTCGACCTTCGACAGCGACGCGCTCGAGCTCGACGACGCAGAGCTCGGCGAGCTGGCGCGGGAGATCGCCTTGGGGCTGCGGGCGCCCAAGGACTATGCCGCCGTGAAGAAGACCTATCTGGCGGTGGCCAAAGCGCTAGCCGACATTGACTGGCAGGCTTGTCTTGCCCCGGCGGCGGACTTCAAGGTTCTCGCGGTCGATGTGGACGTGAGCGACCTGAAGAAGAACTTCAAAGCGATCATCGGCGCGGCCGCCTTCAAAGAGCTGCAGAAGAGTGGCCTAATCTGACTCTTTCGTTGGCGATGCAGTCAGCGGATCGCGGCAGCAGCGGAAGCCCGTCTGGTAATAATAGAAGCGCTCGTCGTGGCCGCGGGTGACGGGCCGGCAGGCGTTGCGGTATTCGCCCCAGTTGCCGCCTTTGAGCGAGCTCTTGTAAGGGCGGCCGCGTTCGTTGACGACCCACTCGTCCACGTTGCCGGTCAGATCGTAGACGCCGTATTCGCTCACGCAGCGCTTGCGTCTGCCCGAGGGCTCGCGCTGATCGAGACGGGCGACTTCGGCGGCGGCGCTTCTTCGTGAGAACAGCCGCGCTTCGTTGACCCGCGGCGAGCGCTTGTCGATCGGGCAAGCAGTTGCGTCGCGTGTGTAGCCGTAAGGAAAAGCGAGTCGGCGCGGTCCTTCGCAAGCGAGCGTCCACTCCGACTCGGTGCAGAGTCGCTTGCCCAGCGCGGCGCAGGCCGTCTTGCCGTCGGTCCACCAGGTGATCCCCGCAGCGATGGCGCCGGCGAGATTGGGCGACTCGTAGCGATCGATGCAGTAGCGCTTGGGCACCAGCTTGCCGACACACTTGCTCGGCTCGGCGAACTCGGCGCATTGCCACGGCTTGCGCCGCCGCAAGCAGCGCTGCTCGAGCTTGGTGCAGTAGTCACCCGCAATCGACACCATGTCAGCGGGACAGAAGCTCGGTGGCGCTGCCACACGACTCGAGGTCGAGGCCGCGGGCGCCGCGCTGCTGAGCGTCGTTGGTGACGGCGCCGTGCGTGCGGCAGATGGGCGGGTCGCAGAGGGAACGGGGTGGCGCCGCTGAGGTGAGCCCTCAGCGGGAACTTGCGCGCAGCTCAGCAAGGTAGCGGCCAAGGCAAATGCTGTGGCCGATGCGAGCAATGGAGTCACCCGCTGATGCTAGCGCTGGATTAGAGCTAGGGGCAGGGGAACAGTGCGTCGAGCGCCTCGAGCGTGGCCTTCTTGTCGAGTTTGTCGGCGCCGGCGGCGATTTGGTCGCGGACAATTTTGGCCTGCGCGGCATCTTTCGCCGTGGCTGCGCGATCTAGAACGGGACCGAGGATCTCGATCGTCTCCCAAGCCGTGTCGCAGGGCAGCGCGTCGATTCGTTGGCGCAAGATGAGCGCCAAGCCGCGATCGAGGGCGCGGTCGAGCTGACCGAGGGCTTTGTCCTGAAGCGCCTTGTCCATGGCCTCGCCGGTCGGATTGTCCAGGTCGCGCCAGCAGCGCACCGCGAGCAGGCCGTCCCAGCTGGCGTCGTGGGCTTGCTGGCTTCGCGCTTGCACGTAGCGGCCAAAGCCGTAGCTCGGATCGCGGCTCTGGTTGCCGGCGTAGTAGCCGGTGGACGAGTCACAGTCCTTGGCCTTGCTGGCGCAGGTGGTGGCCTCTTTGTAGGCCGACACATAGAAGAACCACAGCAGCGCGGCCTCGACGCGAGCGGCGTTGAGAGCAGGCTCCAGGCCGTTGATGCCGTCGGCAAATGCGGTCGATAGGAGCGGCTGGATCTGAACCGGTCCCACGCAGCGGTCGGGGTACTTGGCTTGCTCCGCTTCGCTCAGATCACGGCACTTGTCAGGTGCTGCCGGATAGTGCTCATCCTCGCGGCGTGAAACGCGCGAGTCGAGCCCTTCGGGCTGGGTGTAGGCGGTGCGGGCTTCGAGAAAAACGGCTGGGCTTGCTGCTGTGCCCTTGCCGAAACCGAGCATGGTAGCGATCTGCTCGAAGGCGGCCACACGGGCGTTGGTGCTGATGTTGGTTTCGAAAGCGTGATAGCTGTTGTCGTCCGAGATGCACTCCGGCCAGCTGTCGTCTGCCGAGCCGTTGGTCCGCGGCTGGTAGTCATCCGCATGGGGCATACAGGAGGCGCCGTTCTGTGGCGTGATCGTCTCGTCCGCGGCGCAACCTGGCTCACCCGTTCCGGCGTCGAGGTTTGGCGTCGGATCTGGATCGTCTTTGGCGCAAGCGCTGATGAGCGTGGCCGTCAAAAAGGTCAGCAGGGGCAATCTGTGAGCAAGAAAGTAAGTTCTCATAGTCCTCCCTCCAGGTGTACGACAATCCCGCGCCCGGGGCCATTGACACTCGAGCCGTGGTAGCGATAGACGCTGTCTGCCAGGTTCTCGACTACCAGGCTCAGCAGCAGTTGGCGCTCGAAGCGGTAGCCAGCGCGCAGATCGACGACGGCGAAACCAGGCGTGCCCCCGAGCGGAATGCGGGCATCACTGCGATCCGATGGGGCGAGGCGGTCTTGCAGCGTGGCCCAGCGCAGCGCGCCGCCCAAATAGGGGCCATGGGGGCTCTGCCAGCGTGTTTCGACCGCGCCGTTCAGGGGCGGAATGCGCGACAAGGGCACTGTTTCTTCGTAGGGCGTGGCCGAATCGCTCGCCGAGTCGGGACGCGGCTCCGGGTTGGGGCCTTCGCCATGGGCGTAGGCCACCGTGGCGCGCAGCGAAAAACCCAGCGGCAAGCGCAGCCGGGCCGAGCCCTCGAGTCCGCTGATGATCGCGTCGGCAGGCAAGTTCACCAGTTGAAAGCGGCTCCAGGAAGCGAGGCATTGCGGCAGCGCAGCAGGGCAATCCTCCTGGCCGCGCAAAGTGCGCACGATGGCGTCACGAACCGTCGAACGATATGCCCACAGATCCGCTTCGACGAAGGTCGTGTCGAGGCGCAAGCCGGCCTCGAGGCTGATGGCGGTCTCCGGTGTCAGCGCTGGGTTTTCGAACTGGAAGCCGGGACCCGTCTGCTGTCGTGAGCTCAGGTCGTCCAGGGTCGGTGCGCGGAAAGAACGGTCCGCGTTGAGCAGCAGCGTGAGCTGTTTGATGGGTCGAACCGTTAGCCCGAGGTGCCCCACCAGCGCTGGCCAGCTCTGGTGCACTGCCAAAGTGGCCGACTCGGGGTCAGTTGGTGAATCGGCGCGCGCGCCGCCCCCGCGCGCTCCTGCCCGCACGACTAGGTGCTTGCCCAAAGCGACCTTGGCGTCGACAAAAGCGCCGCCCTGCACGTACGTCGATCCGCTCAGGTACTGTCCGCGGCTGGCCAACGTGGTGGCCTCGACGTCAGTGAATTGGGTCCAGGCTGCCGAGTCGATACGGTCGAAGTAGGCGTCGCCGCCATAGGTCAGCTGCAGCGGCAGCACGCCCCCTAGTTTGAGCACCGGCAGCATGAGCTTGGCGCTGACCCCGAAGGTGTCGACATCGTCTCGCCCGCCGTTGACGACGAAAGCGGCGGGGCGCTCGTGGCGACGGCGTTCGTGCTGACGCTGGAAGGAAAGGGTGAGATGGGCTTTGCGGGCGGCCGCCCCCAGATCGCCCTGATAGGCGAGGTAGGCCAGCGTGCGGAACTGCTCCTCGTAGCGCAAGCATTCGTTGATGGGCGCAAAGGGCGGCGGGCACTTGTCGGTGCGGGGGGCGTCGAACTGGCGGTAGAGATAGGTCGCTGCGACCAGCCTGCGGCCCGCGCCGAGTCCGTAGACGAGCCGGCCGTCAGCCGTCATTTCCCGAAAGCCAGTGCCGAGCTGCGTGCGCCCGTCAGGTAAGAACGCGGGCACCTCAGGGGGCTGTCCTGTCTCTGGGCTGAGGACCGCCCCTGCGCTCTCGAGCTGGCCGACTCTGCGTGAGCCGCCGCCGATTCGCATGCGTAGCTTGTCGTTGATTTGCGCGTCGAGCTGTGTCCTGAAGCCCAGCTCGCCATCGGCAGTCGTGGCCCGCATGCTCAGTCGCGGCCAGAAGCGTAATCCTTTGCCCAGCGCGATGCGCGGCTCCATGGGGCGGGCCTCGATGACGCCGCCGATGGCATCGGAGCCATATAGCGTCGAAGAGCCACCACGCAATACGTCGATGGAGTGGACAGTCTGGGCATCGACGGTGAAGAAATACTGGTTGGGCCCTTGTCGAAAGGTGCTGTTGTTCAGGCGTATGCCATCGAACAGCAGCAGCGTTTGCTGGCCCGTGCGTCCGCGCACATAAGGAGAGGCCTGGGCGTGGGCGGTCTGTTGCAAGTAGCCGCCCGGCTCGTAGCGCAGCGCATCCGGGGTCGAACGAGGCAGCTGCTCTTCGATTTCTCGGCGATCCACTTTGGAGCCTGCTCTGCCGCCTGACTTGTTGGATCGATCGCTGCGCGTGCCGCTGGCGAACACGTCGATCGGTGCGTCGCTCTTGGGTTGCTCGGCAGGCGGCGCGGCAGGCGGATTGCCCGATCCAGCGGCGCTGGGTTGGCCGCTGGGTTGGCCGCTGCGTTGGCCGCTGGGCTGCGCAAGCCCTTCGCCGCTCGTCAGCAACAAGGCGGTCACGACGAGGGCATCGAGGGCCAGTTGCTGTCCGCTGCGCGCCATGTTTCAGGACCGACAATACACGGCAAAGGACGGTGGTGCTCCGCTTATGCCTACGCGCTCCGCCTCATTTTCAGTAACCTCGCAAACGGGCGATACGTATGGCGAGGGCTGAGTTGAAGATGAGAGAGCTGCCCTGGGATTCTGGGATCTTCGGTTTTCGCTGCGCTAGCTTGCAGATCCCCGAAGGCAGCGTCGAGCCCGCCCAAAAAGAGGCGCTGCTCGTCCAAGCGCTTGTTGAAGCAGGCAGCCAAGCGGTCCGCTTCCTGACCGCACGCGTGCCGTGCGCCGATGTCGAGACCGTCAACGCCTGCCTGCGTGCAGGCGGCGTGCTGGTCGACACCGAGCTGACCTTTCGTAAGGACAAATCGCAGCAGGCCAAGAGCGTGCAAGCTGCCGTCCCGTCCGGCTTTGTCGTCGAAAAGGTGCAAACCTACTGGCACGACGGGCTCTACCAGTTGGTGGACACGCTAGAGCACAGCCGGTTCTTCACCGATCCGAACATCGATGACGAGCTGGCGCGCAAACTGTGGCGCACCTCCATCCACAACAGCTGCACCGGCCGAGCGAGCTACTCGATCGTTTGCCGCCATGGCGCCGAGCCAGCTGGTCTGATCAACGTCTTCGAGGCAGATGGCGTCTCAGACATATTCCTCATTGCCATGCTGCCTGCCTATCAGGGCAAAGGACTGGGCCGGGCCATGGTGGCTTGTTACGAGGCGAATCTGAGCAAGGACATCGTGGCGCAGACCGTCGAGACGCAGCTGATCAACTACCCCGCGCAGCGCTTCTACGCTCGGTTGGGCTACCAAAACGTCCAAGCCAAGCACACCATCCACTTCTGGCTGGGCGAAGACACCTCTTCGAGATCAGCGTAGGGGAGGGGTTTATCCGGGTTTATCCGAAATCGGTGTAGGGGAGGGGTTTATCCGGGTTTATCCGGTTTATCCCTCCCGATCAGAAGGCACTCGTCAGTGCCGCGGCGCCGGTCAGCCCTTTGGGCGCGCTGCTTCCCAGCCCTCCGAGCCCGCCCTGTCCACCTTTGCCGACCGTGATGCTCACGTCTCCGACCTCGATGAGCGCGCCGTCACCCACTCTGACGATGCTCAAGGCTGGGCCGCCGATGCCGCCCGCGCCTCCGCCGCCATGACCGCCCTTGCCGCCGAGTCCGCCGAGTCCGCCGCCTCCAGACGAGTAGTTGATGAGGCCACACTTTTGCGATTTGGCCCCTTCGTGGTCGTCATCGATGTCGGTGCCCCCATCTTTGCCTTCGGCGCCGTCGCCGCCCTTGCCACCGTTGCCGCCTTGCCCGCCCCGGACTTCAGTGTCTTGCAGTATCAAGTCGCCACCATTGACCAACACGGCGAAAGCACCGCCGCCGGGCGAACCAGCGCCGCCTGGGCCGCCGCCGCAGCCCCCCTTGGCGCCGTTGCCACCGTGTCCGCCGAGCAAGGTGCCGCAGCCAAAACAGGCTTTAAACCGTTTGCTGCCTCCTGAGCCGCCGCCGCCACCGCCGGTGCCGTTCTTGCCGCGCAGTGCGGGCTCGGCTTCAGCACCGGTCCACTCGCCGCCCGGAGAAAAGGAGCCGAGCGCGTTGTCCGCCGCGACGCCGGCTGTTCCGTCTTCACCGTCGTCTCCCTTGATGCCTTGTTTTCCATCGGAGACGCCGTCCGAGCCCACCAGTGGACAGGCGCTGGGGCAGTTGCTGTTGCCCTTTTCGCCGCCGTCGCCGCCGGAGCTCTCGTCGTCTCCCGCGTCACCGACGCCACCCTTGGCGGCGCTGCAGTCGGTTGCTTCGCCGCCGATGCCTCCTTTGGCATCACAGTTGAGCGCGACGCCTGGATAGCCCGGCGTGCCGTCTGCGCCTCGGCCCGCCTCGATGATGCTGGTCGCTACGGTGATCATGCCTGCACTGCCACTTACCCACAGCGCGAAGCTCGAGCTGCCGTCAGCGGGCTCGACCTTGCTGCGGTCGGCGCCGCGAATCGTGAAGCCGTCGACGCGCACCGGTGCGTCGAGAAGCAAGGCGCTCACAGTGCGCTCCTCAGTCGAGCTGATGATGGTTTCGTGGACCTGCGGATCGCGCAGGACGAATTGCGAGCTGTAGCCACCGAACAAGCTCACCCCACTGACGAGCTCGACGGCTTCTTCGTACTCGCCCTGTTGGACGCGCACTTCACAGGGCTCGGGGCTGCATTGCTTGGCCCGATCGATGCCGATGGCAATGGTTCTGACGGCTTGCTCGGGCGAATCGCCGCTCAGATCGTCATTGCCGTTGTTGGCCACGTAGATGGCTGGCACCTCTGCCGGAGTCTGCGGACCTGTCGTCGTGTCGTCTTCGCTGCAGCCAACGAGTGATAGTGAGAGCAGGGCCGTCCCGATGACGATTGAGGGGGTCGAACGTTGCACGAGCCCCTCCTAGCACCGCGCGGGTGTTAGGCTAGAGCGCTACCCCCTGGTCCTTGGGGCCCTGGCGCCGACGGCGATGGGGCGGGGTCTTTGCAAAGACCCCGAGAAAACCGCTAGCTGGCCAAAAGGAGGCGCCAGCGAAGGACTCGCGCGCCTTCGCCCCTTCAGGGGCGCGCGAGTCCGAAGCGCCGTTTGGGCCAGACTAGCTACGGCATCCTGGCCATCTCGAGCACCGCGATGACGTGCCATGGCTTGTCGGCCAGCTTGCCAGGAAGGAAGGCCGGCATGTTGTTCACGTCGTAAGTGGCATTGACCGCGTTGTTCTGCTCGGCGACGTTGACCCGCACCCAGGGTACGCCGCCCTCCACCGCCGTGTTGACGATGTCGTTCGTGTGCTTGTTGTGCCACCAGGTGGGCGGGTGATGGTACTGCGCGATCTGGCCTTGGTTGCTCGGGGGTTGGGAGTGGTCCCACTGGGCCTGCAAGCGCAGGTAGCGTCCCTTGAAGCCGCCGATGAAGCGGATGGCCTCGCGCTGCTCCCAAAAGGCCTTGTTGGCAGCCGAAGGATCGCGCTCGAGGCTGTAGTGGCCCAGGATCCCCTCGATGGTCTGGTATTTGACATCGAGCGGCGGGCTGCCGTAGTTGGCGTTCGGCTCGTGGCAAGTCACGAAGCTGCTCGGCGGTCCCTCCCCATCCACTAGGTACTTGATGGCGATGTCGGGGTTTCTGCCGGCGCAACCTGCGCCCATGGTGATGCCGTATGACTGAGTCGAAACGCCCACGTTGTCGCCGATCACATAAGGCAGCGACATGGTGGACTCGACGATGTGGCAGAGCGTGGCTTGGTTGACGAAGCCGTTGTAGTCCTCCTCGCCTTCGGACTGCAGATCCTCCTCGGCCTTCGCGTCGACCCGTCCCTCGGCGTTGAACGTGACGACCACCATGCCAGCTGCCGAGAGCATCTTGGCGTTCTTGCCCGTCGCCTCCATTCGGCCGGGATTGATGCCGCCGGGCACCATCACCACCGCGGGAAAACACAGCTCGTCATATTGGGCCGGATCAGGCCGCCGGATCATGCCGTAGATCGTGTCGCCGGCCGGCGAGACGATTTCGAACGGCTCAACCACCGTGTCATACGGGTTTTCCGGCGGGCCCTCTGGTGGAAGTACCGCCGTGCATCCGGGGCCGCTGCTGTTGCTGTTGCTGTTGCTATTGCTGGCGCTCTGTGAGCCGGTGCCGTCGGTCGAGGTGCTGCCGGTCTCAGTCGATGTCTCGGCGGTGTCGGCGGCCTCGTTGGGTGAGACTGCGCTGCATCCAAGCGATGTGCCAATCAGAAGCGCGGCGAGCGCCAGGGCGCCCAGAGATGAAACCATGCGTGTCGTGCGAAGCATGCCCCGCTGTCGAGCAAGAACAGTGCCCGCTGCTTGTGGCCTCGTTTCAACCAGTTACGAGGTCCGTTGGTGTATGCGACAACGTTCGGCTCTGTGGCTGTTTCGATGCGCAACAGCCTGTGGCTGCAAGAACAGCCATGTGAGCGCCCCGCATCAGCTTCAGCGTGCCCAAATTGATGGGGCGGTGTGGCCTCCGTGTCACTCGAAGCGCGTCAACGATGCCACCCAAATGTCACTGCCTGTTCCAGCTACCAGTGGCTTGCCATCACCCAGGTCGAGGCCGCCACCAAAGCTGCCTGCCAGCAGCACGCGTTTGGAAGACAGCGCGAGCCCCCGTGAGGCAGCACCACCGCCGTCGCCATAGCGTCGAACGTCGAGCGCTTTGCCTTTGCCATCGAACTGCGCGACTCCCAAGCAGGTGCCGCTGCCGGGGGTCGTCAGGCTCTTGCCGTCGATGAGCCAGGTGCCCGTGTAACCCAGGGCGAGCCCGCCGCCGCTGTCGTCCACGGTCATGCGCGGCGAAGCACAGAGTCGAGCGTCCACGCGTAGGTGTGGCGGTGACTCAAATCCTGCTCGAGGGCCGCCATGTAAAGCGCACTGCCTGTAACTGTCAGCGGCTGGTCGCCGCCAAAGTCGACCGTGCCATCCATTCGCCCGGTCAGCCATACCGCTCCGTCCGGCCCAACGGCGATGTCGCTGCAGAGTTGCTTTTCCTCATCACCAAAATGCAACCCGGCTTTCGGCACGAGGTCGGCGTCGAGTCGGATCACGTACAGGTCCGAAGCCGAATCGCCCGTTGCCGAGAGCTTGCCCGGCAGGCCCAGGTCGATGTCACCGACGAAGTCGCCTGCCAGGAAGACCTTGTCGCCGTCGATCGCGACCCGCACTTGGCTCTGGTCCCCTGTCCCGCCGAAGCGATTGCTCGCCAAGTGGTCGCCAGCGCTGCTGTATTTGGTGACGAAGATGTCCCTGTCGCCGCCCGGCGCGCCGAACGCAGAGCTGGAGTTGGTGCTGCCGACCACCACGATGTCGCCGTCGTCATCGATGGCAAGATCGCTGACCTCATCGCTGCCGTCGCCGCCGAATTGTCGGCTCAGCTCGTGGTTGCCGTCCTTGTCGAGCACCAGCAGGTAGCCGTCGCCGAGGACAGCCTCGAAAACTCCGTCGCCTAGGTCGACCTTGCCGCTGAAGCTGCCCGCGACCACGGCTGTGCCGTCGTTGCGGAAGGCGCAAGCGCGGGCCGTTTCCCCATTGAGCCCGCCCTCGGCTTGCACGTAGGTTCTGCTCCACAGAAGCGTTCCGCTGCTGTCGAGCTTGATCACAAAAGCGTCGCTGGTATCGCCCCCCTTGTGGTTGCCGTCGCCGAAGTCGATCTCATTGGAGAACACACCTGTCACCAGGATGTTGCCATCCTCGTCAACTGCGGTGCAGTACGCGGTGTCCGCGCTTTGGTTCTCGCCGCCATAGCTACGACTCCAAGGCCCAACCGCTGGCGCAGAGCCCCCGCCGCCTGGCCCCTGGCCAGCGCACGCCGAGGTCGTGCTGCCCGTGCTCCCGCCCGATCCAGTGGTGGTGGAAGAGCTCGCAGGGGCTTGGGTGGCATCGGGCGTGCACCCGAGCGTCGTCGCCAAGATGAGCCCACTCAAGAGCGCGGAAAGAAAGAAGCGCATCAGTTACAGCTTAGCCCCGATTAGGCGCAGCGCACCAGCTTGCGTCGGGCAGCGCTAGGCGCTTTCAGGGAATTCCAAGCTACGGGCTCGGATGGCCTCGAGCAGTCGCGCCTTGAACTCGGCGACGGGCATGGTCTGTTGCTCGCGCACGCCGTAGCGTCGCAAGGTGACGGTGCCGTCTTGCGCTTCGCGCTCGCCGATGACCAGCAGGTTGGGGATTTTCTGCACGGTGCCGGTGCGGATCATCTTGCCCATGCGCTCGTTGGAGGTGTCGAGCTCGGCGCGCACCATCTCGGCGCGCAACTCGTCGACGATCTTTTGGCCATACTCCTTGAACTCGTCGGTGACGCACAGCACGCGGACTTGGATGGGCGCCAGCCAGTTGGGGAAGGCGCCGCCGAAGTGCTCGATCAGGAAGGCGATGAAGCGCTCATGGGTGCCGAAGGGCGCGCGATGGATGATGTAGGGCCGGTGCGGCTCGTTGTCGGCGCCGACGTACTCCAAGTCGAAGCGCTCGGGGATGGCGAAGTCGAGCTGGTTGGTGCTGGCGGTTTCCTCTCGGCCGGTCACGGTGCGGAACTGCACGTCGATCTTCGGGCCGTAGAAGGCCGCCTCGCCTTTGACCTCGGTGAAGGGCAGCCCGCTGTCGATCATCGCCCGGCGGACCATGTCCTCGCTGTGATTCCAAGCTTCTGGCTTGCCGACGTACTTGTCTTTGCCTTTGGGGTCGTCGGGATCCCAGGTCGAAAGACGCATGTAGTAGTTGTCCAGGCCGAGAATGTCGTAGGCCGCCTTGTGTAGGTCCATCACGGCCAAAAACTCGCTCTGAATCTGATCCTCGGTGCAGTAGATGTGGGCGTCATTCATGCACATGCCCCGCACCCTCAACAGTCCGCTCAGCGCGCCTGAGTCCTCGAAGCGATAGCACTGCCCATATTCCGCCAGCCGCAGCGGCAAGTCGCGATAGGAGCGTTTGCGGGCTGCGAAGATCTTGTGGTGGTGCGGGCAGTTCATCGGCTTGAGGCAGTAGGCCTCCTTGACGACCTCGGTGGTGCCCTCTTCGGTGGTCTGCTCTTCGCGCAGCTCCATGATGGGGTACATGTGCTCAGCGTAGTAGGGCAGGTGGCCCGACTTGTAATACAGCCCGACCTTGGTCAAGTGAGGCGTCGACACGCGCTGGTAACCCGCTTTGAACTCGAGCTCCTTGGCGAGCTTCTCGAGCTCGTCGCGCAGCACCGTTCCGTTGGGCAACCATAGCGGCAGCCCGCGGCCGATCTCGTCGTCGATCGCATAGATGTCGAGCTGGGGCCCGAGCTTCTTGTGGTCGCGCGCAATGGCCTCCTTGTAGGCCTTGACCTGAGCATCGAGCGCCGCCTTGTCGAGATAAGCCCACGCGTAGATGCGCGTCATCATCACGTTATCGGAGTCGCCACGCCAGTAAGCGCCCGCCACGCTGCGTAGCTTGAAGGCATTCTTCGGCAGCAGGCGCGTGCTTTCGACGTGCGGGCCTTCGCACATGTCTAGGAAGGGACCATTCTTGTAGAACGACAGCTCCTGCAGGCCCTGCTTGGCGATTAGATCTTCGGCGTACTCGCGCTTGTAGGGCTCGCCCATCTCATCGATGCGGGCCAAGGCGGCTTCACAGGTCAAGTCCTCGCGCTCGAAGCGCTGGCCCTGTTTGATGATGTGCCGCATGGCCTTCTCGATCGCCGGGAAGTCCTCTTCTGAGATGGGCTCGGGCAGGATGAAGTCGTAGTAGAAGCCGTTGTCGATTGCCGGTCCGAAGCCCAGGGTCGCGCCCGGGCGCAGCTGCAGCACCGCTTGAGCCAGCACGTGGGCGAGGCTGTGGCGGATCAAATGCAGTTTCTCGTCGTTTTCGGTGTTGGTCTCTAGCTGTGCCATCGCTTGCTCGCTCTTCTTGGGAACCGCGCCCGACATACGCCGGCACCGGACCCCACACAAGCCCGTTCCAATAGGCGAAGCGTTGCAGGGGCAGGGTTTAGAGGCTGTCTCAATACTCTGAAATCGATTTAGGGGAGGGGTTTGTCCCCTCCCGCGACGGCCGAATTTCGCGTAGCTGCGGGCGGGGATAAACCGGATAAACCCGCCCCTACCGCCACTCTGCGTTTTGAGACAACCTCTTACCCCCGCCCACAGGGCCTCACTTAGAGTCGGAGAACATGACGACGAGCGGCTCGCTCTGAGGTCCGTCGCTGTTCTTGCCTTGTCCGAGCTGTCCGTGGGTGTCGTCGCCCCAACAGCGGACGTGGCTCTCGTCGTCGATTGCGCAACTGTGAGCGTCACCTGCGCTGATTTGCTTGGCGCCGCTGATGGCTACCTGACGCCACTTGCCGGGCTCTTGGGCTCCCGTGACGCCCAGCTGACCGCGGGCGTTGTCACCCCAGCAGCTGATGGCGCCCGCTTCGTCACGGATGCAGCTGTGTTGTCCGCCGGCGACCAGCTGGACCACTTTGCTGAGCGACTTGTTCCGGGCTTGAACTACGTTCTGGACGGCCGTGTCGCTGACGCCGAGGGCGCCTTTGGTGTTGTCACCCCAGCAGCTGACGGCTCCCCCTTTGGCGGCGCAGCTGTGCGCTTTGCCGGTGGCCACCATGGTGGCTTTTGGGGCCCGCGCGGTCTTTCGGCGCGATGGGCTGGGCACAATGAGCGGTTCGACCTGGCCGAAGCCGTTGGCGCCGAAACACTCGACGATTTCTCTGGAGATGAGGCAGCCGTGGCGATGGCCGGCGCTGATGGTGTTGGCGTAGTAGAGCGAGGGGATACCAGCAGGCGCGGCGCGGCTGATGCTGCTGCCGTCCGCGAGCTGGTGCTTCTTGTTGTACCCCCAGCAAAACACCCGACCCTTGTGACCGCTGAGTGCGCAGCTGAAGCTGTCGCCGGCAGCGATCTGCGCGATGTTGTCCAGACCTTTGACAGCCGCAGGCGCAATCGCTGTCGTATTCGGCGGCACCGTTCCCCAGCAGCTGACCTTGCCACCCTCGTGCAGCGCGCAGGCGTGCTCGGCGGCGACCGAGAGCTGGGTGACTTTGCCCATCGAGTCGAGCGGCACACGCTTGGGCGTCGCGCTGTCGCTGCTGCCGCCATCGCCCAACTGTCCCTTGTCGCCAGCGCCCCAACACCAAACAGCGCCGCTGGTCTCACGGGCGCAGCTCGTAGCCCCGCCGCTGGCCACTTCGACGATGCTTGGCTGCGGTGGTGAGGGCGTAGAGGCGGAGGCAGCGGCTGTTGCTGGGGCTGCTGTCGCGGGCGGCAACACCGCGCTCGCCGTTTCAGTCGCTTGCGCAGTCGCCGTCGCTGCCGGGGCAGCAGGCTCTTGGCGTGATGGTCCGCAAGCTGCGGTCAGGGTGCAGGAGCAGATTACTACGGTCGTCAAGGGGTGCGGCGTCTTCACGGCTGAACATCCTCAGTCAGCGGCCGGCATCATGGCAAGTCCCCGCCAACAAAAAGACCCAGCTACGCAAGCTGCCACAGCAGCTGAGCTGAAGGAATAGCGAGAACGAGGCGGGTTGCGATCGGCGCCGTCGACAGCGGGCGCGTGCAGAACAAGCGGTGCATGAGGATTACGTCCCAACAAAGAAAAGCGGCCCCGCCCGGGGGGGCGAGGCCGCAGCGTGCGAGGGCGCCGCAACAAATGCTGGCGCGCTCATGACCCACTCATCAGTTGCGTGCGCGATGCAGCAGGTAGGAGAAGCCTACCGGGAGCAGCGAGCCCACCATGATGGCGGTGAAGGCAACCCAAAACAGCGCCGGCGTGCTGAGCGTCAAGCCGCTCAAGATGCAGACGATTCCTGCGCCGCCCATGGTTACGGCGGCGAAGCGATGAGTCAGCTTCCAGTTGGTCTCGTTGCTGAGAGTCCACGGAGTGCGGACGCCAGCGAAACGATTTTGCGTGAGGGTGGGCATCACCAAGCCGAGCACCACGAGCAACAAGCCCATGACGACGAACAAGGCGCCCATCGAGAGCATCATGCCAGGACGAAGCGCGGCATGAATCATCAGTGCGTGCATCATGAAGGTGAAGCCGGCCGTGGACAGCAAGATCGCTGACATGGCCTTGGACTCTACGAGCTTCTTTGCGCTCTTCGAGATCCGAGCGACCAGCGCAGGGATTGCGATGGTCATCGCCGGCATCATCAACAGTCCGACCCAGCGGGGCGCGAAGCCATTCGGCTCACCATTGACGCCCCAATGCACGGGCATGGGGGAAGGAACCTGGCTCCACACGGCCGCGGAGATCACGAGTCCTGCACACGCCAACGCGAAACATAGCCATAGATTTCTCCTCATTGTTTCCTCCCTTCCCAGCCCAGCCGGATCGTGTCCGGTGGCAACTGTTCACCCTCACTCGAGCCGACGCGTTAGGGCGTCAGCTGCAGCGGTGGTGTCTGATAAGTATAAGATAAGGATGTTTCCCGCCCAGTCAATATGGGCAAGGGCGATTTCCGTACGATTTCAACACGATGCAGACCACGACCTGGCTGATGATGTGCCTCGCGCTGTGCGCTTGTGGCGGTGCAGACAACCCAGAGCCCGAGCCGCCGCCTGGGCCCGCCGAGTCTTTTTCGGTACTGAGCTTCAACGTGCTGTGCTCGTTCTGCAACCCGAGTGAGTACGACAGCTGGGATGACCGATTGGGCTATTTCGACGACCTTTTCGAGCGTCATGACCCCGATCTGATCGGCCTACAGGAGCTATCGTTCGCCTTCGAGGTCGACCAGATGCTGGCACTGCTGCCTGGCTATGCCGCCACCTTCTATGCCAGCGAAGAAAGTGGTTTCAGCTACCCAGACGCGACGGTGCTCTATCGCACCGACCGCTTCTCGTTGCGGGCGCGCGGCACGTACTGGCTCAGTCCCACCCCAGACGTGCCGAGCTCGAAGGGGTTCGCCGAAAACCAGCTACCGCGGCTCGTCAGCTGGGTCGAGCTGCGTGACCTCGACAGCCGCCGCTTGCTCTACTTTGCCTCGACGCATTTTGATCCCAACGAGCCCAGTCAGGAAAAGAGCGCGCCGTTGGTGCTCGAGCGGACGGCCCCTGCGGCCGAGCGAATGCCCGTGGTGTTGCTCGGGGATTTCAATACCGAGCCCGACACCAAGGCTTTTGCGATTCTGACGGGCGATGATGGTCCGCTGCAGCTTCACGACAGCCAAGCGCTTGCTGACGAGTGGGTCGTGGACAGCAACCAGAAACCGGTTCCGGATTACGATTTGGCCGACCGCATCGATCACATCTTCGTGGGCCCCAACGGAGCTGGCTGGAAGGTCGAGCGCTGGGTGGTGGATCTGCACGTCTACGGACAAATGGACCGCTACCCCTCCGACCACCGCGCGATGTTTGCCAAAATGACCGCGCCCGAGATGTGAGCTGGAGCCAGTTGCCCTCCCGGGGGGAGAAAAAACCGGCACAAGAAAAGGGGGGACCCCCCC
>CAZRGL010000076.1:13552-26799 GCA_964599485.1 uncultured Polyangiaceae bacterium | reverse complement strand
AGGTAACCACCACACCACCCGCGACGGCGGCGCCGATCGCAGTCCAAAACCACCAACGCTCGTGCAAGCCCACTGCCCGAGGCTGCAGTCGGGCCATCAAGTCCATCTTCTGAGCCGGACTCAAGTTCACCTCAGCCTCGTAACCGGCGAACCCACGTTTGCGGACCGCTACCTGATAGCGCCCCGCCGGACGCTGCAGGGTAACCGGCACCAAGCCCACGTCGAGGCCGTCGAGCGACACCGCCGCTTGGGGCTGGTTCGAGTCGATGCGCAGCGTGGCAGCCAAGCGCTTGAGCACGAGCTCGAGCTTACCGCGGCTGGCGGGCGCTACCGTTTTGCGCACCACCGCATCCGTGAAGCCCTTTCGCGACAGCACGAACAAGTGCGCTCCCGGGTCGAGCACCAAAGTGAAGCGGGCCACTGGCGGTGCGCGCCCGGGCCCAGCCGGCGCGATTCCCGCGACCAAGGTGGTCTTGTTCTTGGCGCCTGAGACCGGCTCGAGGGGGCGACCGTCGACGGTGATGGTGGCGCTGACCGGTTCGAGCCTCACCTCGAGGGTCGCCAGAACGCGCTCGATTTCAGCGAGGTATGCCTTGCTGTTGGCGACTGTGCTCGCCGACAGCTCCTTGTTGCCAGCAGCTTGGTCCTGCGAGAGGCCCCGACGAAACCAGACGCGCGCCTGGGTGTAGCGTCCGAGAGCTCGCAAGCAGATGCCGATGTTGTAACTGGTGGCCGCGTGAGCCCGGAGCTTCGCAGACGCCTCGAAACGAGCCAGCGCGTCACCCCAACGCATCTGTTTGGCCAAACCGGCGCCCTGGCTGAAGGCCGAGCGCGCTCGTGTCACGACCTCTTCGTCTTGTGCCCGCGTGGTGGCAGTGAAGAACCCGATCGAAAGGCAGAGGGCGCAGGCCACGCGCCTGGCTGTTTTTGATGGTGTGGTCACGGAACGTCAGGTTTTAGCGCGATCGCGCGCGGCTCAGAACGGGGGCGTGGTGATCAGCTTGCCCGGGCCAGTGGGCTCGGCGCTCGGCTGCGCAGTGGGCAAGCTCTTGGCCGTGGTGGGCACCACGCGACTCGGCGGCGGAGCGGGTGCTGGCGCGCGCGGCCGGACTGCGCTGCTCGCGGCAGACTCTGGCGGCAGCACTGCGCGCGGCGACGAGGACGGACGCGACGACGACGACGGTCGTGGCTCAGGTCCGGATCGTGCAGATGGCTCCAGTGGAACGGTCGACCCAGCTGCTGACTCTTGGGAGCCGGCTGGCCCCGAGGCGGCGCGCCCATACCAGCCGACCAGGCCTGCCCCGAGCAGCACGAGCACCGCGATCACACCCCACGGCGCCACCGCCCAGCGCTTCATCCGCTCGACCATGCTCGGGGTCTGACCACCATCGAGCACCACGGCTGCTCCGCTATCCCCGACAGCGCCCGAATCGACCTTTGCGGCCGCCGCCTCGTCATCGTTCGCTCGAACCACCGTCGCGCCGGTCGGATCGGTCTCCAACTCTGACAGCGCGCTGCGTAACGCAGCGGCTGAGTCGGGCCGACGCTGTCGCTCGTTGAACAAACTGGTGATCAGCTCCACCAAGGGTAGAGGCACGTGGGGAGCACGCTGCTCGAGCGGGACGATGGCAAGTTGCGCGAGCGCCCGGAGCACTTGCGCTACGTTGGCGCCCTCGATCGGCTGCACGCCGGCCAAGCACTCGTAGAGAATCACACCGACCGCCCACAGATCGATACGGTGGTCAATCTCGTCGTCCGAGAACGCCTGCTCCGGCGCCATGTAATGAGGTGTTCCCACGAGCATTCCCGTTTCGGTCAAGCCCACTGTCTCAGCAGCCGGACCCTCCACGGCGGTGAGCTTGGCGATGCCGAAGTCGACGATCTTGACCACCTCGCCTTGTGACTGCTGGCACAAGAAGATGTTGTCGGGTTTCAGGTCGCGGTGGATCACACCTTGGCCGTGGGCCGCTTCGAGCGCGGCCAGAACCTGGTCGGCAATCTGAAGGGCTTCGGTCACCGAGAGCCGCTCCTGTCGGTCGAGGCGGCTGCGCAGCGATTCGCCTTCGAGCAGGTCCATCACCAGCACTGGTGAGCCATCGGCAAGCTCGAGCACATCGTGAACAGTCACGACGTTGGGGTGGCGCACGGCGCTGGCGGCCCGCGCCTCGCGCACCAAACGGGCGCGCAGTTGGGCATCATTTCCGCCTCGGTGCGAGTCGCTGCGTACCACCTTGAGAGCAACTTGGCGGCGCAGCTCGAGATGCTCGGCCGCGTACACCGCGCCCATCGCTCCGCGACCAACGAGGTGTTGTACACGGTAGCGGCCGACCACCGCGCCGGGCAGCAGTGCGCCTACTGCATCCACCGCGGTAGCGGGCTGACCATCGCTGGTCGGTAGTAGCGCTTGGGCGGTATGGGCAACGAGCTGCCTGCAATGGGGGCAGTCGTCGAGATGATCCTCGGCGCCGCGCCGACGGGTCCCAGACAACCGGGCCTCGACGAGCTCGACAACCGTGTTTTCATCCAGGCAGCCCATGTCACACGCGCTTTAGCATACGTCGTGGGGTCCTGGGGCATACCCTTAGCAAGAATCCGACCACCGAAAGGGGCTCGGCGACCGCGTCGGCCTCAGCGTGAGCGTCGGCAGAGCTGGGGGACGGGCAGTGGCGCCGCTGGTCAAGTGTTGTACGCAGGGAGCATGGCCAATCCGGCTCAGCGCGATTCTGATCCAGCCGCGGGAACGAGTGCCGCAGGCGGGCGAGGCTTGCAAACAGACAGCGATGCCGCTCAGAACAAGAAGCTCGTGCGGCGGGTGCTGATGGCGGGTCTTGCGAGCCTCCTGCTAGCGGTGGTGGCGCTCATGGTGATCAACATGGTCGACGCGAAGTCGCCCAAGCCGCTTTGGACGATCGCCGATCTGCCACAGCCACCGCCGGACAAGGCCAATGGCTGGGCACACCTTCAGCAATACCCCAAGCTGTTTGATGGGCTGATGAGGGACAAGACCAGCAAAGCAGTGGATACGACCCTGAAGTCCGCGACCTCGCATGGCGCGCTGGCAGGGGTGCTCGCGCCAGCCCGCGCCGAAGCGGCAACGCTGACCAACGCTACCCGTGAGTGCCGCGCTGCTTTCGCTTTGCCGCGTTTCTTCGATGCTTGCCCGATACGAATCGAGGCGCGCTGTCACGTGCTGGTCATCGTCCGTTGTCACCAGCTGCTGGGCTATCACCTGCTCGAAGCGGCCGCCGCCGAGCGTTGGTCGCAAGCTGTGGAGCTCAACGATCAATTGCTGCGCCAAAACCTAGACCTTGCCAGCAGCGCGCACTCGATCGTTGGGCAACATGTGGCGCTGAGCGGTCTGCTCGCGGCCATGGATCTGGCCGCCGCGTTGGGGCGCTACAGTAACGCAGCCACGGTGGCCCCCTTGGTCGAGCGACTCGCCGAGGTCAAAGCCCCTCGGCTGCGCTTGGAGCTGTTGTCGATTGGGGAGTATTTGTTCTTCAGCCGCGCCGTCACAGAGATCTCGAAGCCAGATTCCAACGTAGCCGTGTCTGACTGGTGCGTGAGCCACAAGCTGCTGTGCAAGAGCTCGCTGCTAGACCGCGGCGCCACACTCGCAGGCCTCAACGAGCTTTTTGCTCCCATCAAAAAGAGCAACAAACCTGCCGATCTCGGAGCTCGTTTCTTCGCCAAAGGCGCCGGCTGGTGGCTCCACAACGCCGCTGGCAAGCTGATCCTCGACAACCTGCAAGGCGCGCGAGGAATATATGGCCGGATCGCCGACAAGCGCGACAAAGTGTTGAAGATGGCGGCTGAGGTGCGCAGCAAGCTGCCACGCTGACCGAATAGCGGTCGCGGTTCATGCGCTGCAGGGCTTCTGCTACATCACCGCTTGGCCCACCATGAAACACACTCGACTTTGGTCCATCCTCCTGTTGCTCTCTCCTTTGCTCGGCCTCGGCTGCCCTTCGGTTGCCCCACCGGTGCTGCCGCCGCCCCCGAAAGGGCCAGCCATCAAACAGGTCTCGCTCGCTGACGTGGGCTTGGACAGCAGCGCAATGGAGACCGCGACCAAGCCCTGTGAGGACTTTTACCGCTTCGCCTGCGGCTCCTGGCTGAAGAACACTCAAATCCCGGCCGACCAGCCGCGCTGGTCGCGTAGCTTCAACGAGATCCGCAAGCGCAACCTACAGGATCTCAAGCAGCTGCTCGAAACCTTCGCAGCAAGCCAACCTGACGATCCGAATGAAGCAAAGCTGGGTAACTTCTACGCGGCCTGCATGGACGAAGCCGCTGTGGAAAAAGCTGGCCTTTCAGCCGCCGCCGCTCTCATCGGGCTCGTCAAGCAACTGCGCTCAGCCAAAAAGACCCGCGGCAACACGGCGAGTGGAGACACCGAAGCCAAGGGTCTGGAGGAAATTCTCGCCACGCTTCATGCCGCCGGCATCGGTGCCTTGTTCAAGCTGAGCGCAGGGCCTGACGACAAGAACAGCACCAAGGTCATCGCCCAAATCGACGAGCGCGGATTGGGGCTACCTGACCGCGACCACTATCTCAGCGACGACCCAAAGTCGGAGCAATTGCGCAGCATCTATTTGGGTCATCTAGAGCGCATGTTGCCCCTGGCCACCATCGCTCCCGAAGCAGCCAAAGAAGCCGCCGCAGGAGTCATGGCGCTGGAGACGGAGATCGCCAAAATCTCGAAGACCCGTGTGCAGCGACGCGACCCCAAGAGGATGTACAACAAGATCGATCGCAAAGGCCTGGTCGAGCATTCGAAGTCCTTTGATTGGGCTCAGTACCTGGCCCTTCGCAAGCTCGAGAAGGTGATTGACATCAACGTCACCTCGCCACGTTTCATCGAGAAGCTCAACGATGTCCTCGCGGGGGCGTCTGAGGCAACTCTGAAGCAATACCTAATCTGGCACATCATTCATGCAGCAGCGCCTGCGCTCAACAAAGCGATAGTCGACGAGGACTTCACACTACGCAAAGCCGTCAGCGGACAGCCTGAACAGAAACCACGCTGGAAACGCTGCGTCGAGTTCACCGACGCCGCGCTCGGTGAGCTTCTGGCGCAAGCCTTCGTCAAGAAACGCTTCTCAGCCGACAGCAAAGAGAGCGTCAAACTGATGGTGGCCGAGGTCAGCAAAGCCTTCAGCGCCAACTTGGCCGATCTGAGCTGGATGGACGAGCCCACCCGCGAGCTCGCGTTGAGCAAGCTCGGCAAGATGGCGTACCTCATCGGCTACCCCGACAAGTGGAAGTCCTATGGCTTCGAGGTCAGCCGCTTTGATCATGGCGCCAACATGCTGCGGGCGACCCGCTTCGACATCGCCCGCAAGCTCTCCAAGATTGGCAAGCCGGTCGATCGTCACGAGTGGTTCATGACCCCGCCGACGGTCAACGCCTACTACCACCCGAACTTCAACCACATGGTCTTTCCAGCGGGGATCTTGCAGCCGCCGTTCTACAACGCCACAGCCAGCATGGCCGTCAACTTGGGCGCCATGGGGATGGTTGTGGGCCATGAGCTCACCCACGGCTTCGACGACAGCGGCTCGCAGTTCGACGGCGACGGCAACCTGAAGAGCTGGTGGAAAGCCGAGGTGCGCAACCGATTCAATGCACGCACCAAGTGCATCGAGGAGCAATATGGGAGCTACGAAGTGCTGCCCGGCGTCAAGCTCAATGGCAAGCTGACCCTTGGCGAGAACATCGCTGACGCTGGCGGTGTCAAGCTGGCCTACCAGGCTTTTCGCGCCATTCGACGCGACGCCAAAGAGGTCCTGGTCGCAGATGGCTACAACGAGGACCAGCAGTTCTTTCTCTCTGTGGGACAGGTCTGGTGCAGCAAGTACCGTGAGGCCTTCGCCCGACTCCGCGCCAAGACCGACCCTCATTCGCAGCCCAATTGGCGTGTCAACGGCGCGTTACGCAACACGCCAGAGTTCGGGGAGGCTTTTCAATGTCCAGTCGGCTCACCCATGCGGCCGAAGAAGAGCTGCGAGGTTTGGTGAGCCGGCTGCGTTTCGGGTATCGCCCGAGAGCGGCTTTTTCCCGTCCAGCTGCCTGAGACGGATATGATGGCTTGGTGGTGAGATTGCGAAACTGCGCCTTGGTCGGATTGTAAGTGCTGGCCGAGGCCCGCATACGGGCAAGTTCCGCCAACGAGCAAGTCTTGTCAAGTTGAGACCGAGTCGGCCCCTTGCTGGCGCGGCTCAACTCGGGGCGGCGGGCTCAGGCTTGGCCGTCGTGAGGCTCCTGGCAAATCGCTCGATGTGCTTGCGACGCGAGGGCGGCGTCCAATCGATGTTGACGGCGCGATCAGTAATTTCCCAAAACGCCTCGTTCGAAACGGTCACGAGGCCGTCAGCCGCGCTCTGAATCGCTTCGGTTGAAATATCAGCGAGATTCTTGCGAACCTTGCTTCGTTGTTTCTTCAAGCCCTGCTCGGAGAAATAGCCAGCGGCGATCAACTTGGCGCGCACCAGCGGCTGCTTGAGCCCGAGCCCATCACCGTGAGACATGCCCAGAAACACCTCGAGCAAGTCGTCCGCGCGCTCGTGCTCGTATTCGTAGAGCTGCTCGAGCACGTGTGCGAGATCGTAGCCGGCCAAGTTCGAAACGAAGCCGCAGTCTAGTTTGTCGGCCAGCTCACCATAAGTCACGAAGAAGCCACCAATGCGCAAGGGCCACTCTTCGTCGTCGCGCAGATCGACGGCCAGCTGGCGGTACTGATAGAACACGTCGAAGGCCGCTCGAACTTCGTGCCGGTTCAGCGCATCGCGCAGGAACGTGTTGAACAAGCGAATCGAAGCTGAGACCGCATGGTCATCATCGCGTTTGGCCGCGTTGACGGCAATCTTGCGATTGATGTTGGTGATTGCGCTCACCGCGTCCGGCGCTTTTGACAGAGAGTGGTGGTAGCAGAGCAGCAATTGGTTGAGCACCTGCATCTCGAACCAGGTTCGCTTCTCGTTGATCATTCGAATGGCGGCGCCGCTCAATCCGACGAAGTCGGCGCGATCCACCTTGAACCACCCGTCGCCCATGTCCTGCTTTCGAACAGCGTAATAGTCGAGGATCTTCTTGAGCGACCAAATCCCCTCGCGAGCCACGCTGCGGTCGGCCCTGTCGGTCGACTTGATGACCAGCGTGCCAATTTGGAACAAGCGCTCTTGAATCTCGTCTTGTGCATCTTCGAAATCGATGCCGCCTTCTGCCGAAGCGTCGATCATGTCGAAAGCTTCTTGCTGCAAGCGGGTCACAATCGTGGACGGATCGAGGAAGCGCACAACGTAGAAGAAGTACGGGAGGACGACGATCCAGCCCACCATGGCGCCGATGATGGCCAGTCGATAGGCCCACATCGGAGCGAAGTTGGGGCCAATCATGTACAGCACGAACAAGGAGTTGGCAGCGCCGAGCGCCATGAACCCCAGCACGATACGGTTGAGTCGATCCTTGAGAAAGAGATCGATCAGCTTCGGGGTGTGCATGTTGGCCGTCAACGGGATGGCCAAACCAACCGTAGCGATGAGCATCGCCAGCACGTTGTTGTACGCGCGCGCGATGGGGCTCAGAGAATCGACCAGCTTGGCGTTGGTGTGGCTCGCCCAGCTCAGCTCTTTCACCACGTTGTCCCAATTCCAATCGGCCACCAGGTTCGGCTTGAGTCGGTAGAGCTCGACCGCGAACTCGATCGCGAACACAGAGATGAACACCCCCCCGAGCAGCATCACCCCGCGAGCGAAGCTGCGTCGAAGCTCGTCTTTGCTGAGATTGGTCACGGCCCTACTTTCGATCGGACCGCCGGCGGAGGGCAATGCAAAAAGAAGACTGCTAGATCAAACGCGCTTCCGTGCCCAATTCGTCGATGGCCACGGGGCGACGACGGTCGCGTATCGCTTTGGCGCTAGGGCGACGGAATCGCCAAGACGGCCACGACCATCGCTTCTTTTGCACTGAACGCTCACGCGCCGGGGCGCCGTCGCACCGCTCATCGTGGCAAGCGCGCCTCGATTGACCGGATTGGCTCACACCAAAACGACCGAAGTGTATGGCGCCTAGTGACGGCACACCCGCTGCATCTGGTTGAATTGACACTTTTGTGTGCAAACCAACCCGCAATGAGGTGACCCCATGAGCACTTTGAAGAAGAAACCCCCGCCGCAAGTCCTATCTGTCCTGCTGGCTTGTTTTGTAGCGGGATGCTGTTCCAAGGGCGGCGAAGCGATTGAGCAGCCCACCTGCGCCATGTCATGCCATGGTGACGCCACTACCGAGGCGCCGCCGTCCGACACATTGGGCAACACAGAAACAACGGCGCGCGGAGTAGGCGCTCACCGCGCGCATCTCGGGCAAGGGAAGCTGGGTCGCGCGGCGCTATGCGAGGAGTGCCATACAGTTCCTCAGAGCGCCAACGCCAAGGGTCATTACGACACCACGTCACCAGCTGAGTTGACCTTCGGTGGCGTCGCCCTCAACCGCGGCGCCGCGCCGAGCTTCGAGGGTGATACCTGCAACAACACCTATTGCCATAATCCAACGAGCAGCGTTGGCTCGTCGATGGGTGGCTCGCTCACCGCTCCGACTTGGACCAAAGTGGACGGCAGCCAGATCAGCTGCAGCAGTTGCCACGCCATGCCGCCACCCTACGACGAGGAGGAAGGAGGGCACCCGTCCATCGAGGAAGGAAAAGCCTGCGGCTACTGCCACACGCATGTCGACAAAATCAATCAGACCGTCTTTTTGAAGCCCGAGCTTCACGTCAACGGTGAAGTAGAGGTCTTCTAGGGCCCGGCTGTTACCTCTCGACAGCGGGCGTCACAGTCGCTCCACGTGCGGCGCAGCATAGAGGCGCTGGACGAAAGCCCGATGAGCGTTCACGATGATGGAGTGAAAGAGACGCTCACGTGCCCCAAGTGTGATAGCCGCCGGCTGTGGATGATCGACAGGTTGCGCGCGCCGTCTGAAACCTTGGATGGCCAAGTGCTGCCCGTGGTGTGGCATCAGGCCGCGCGCGCCGAAGGATTCTTCGCTTTGCAGAAGCGGGTCTCTCATGGTCATTTCGCAGCCTACATCTGTGCTCGGTGCGGGCTCACGGAGCTATGGGCTGATGGCCTCGAAGACCTGAAAGCCGATCCGGACAACGGGATCCTGCTGATCGACAACACTGACCCGGCGCATGGGCCTTTCCGATGAGCGAGCGCGCCAATAGCCCAAGCCAAGTGCCCCGCTGGCGACTGTTGTTGGCCACAGCCGGGGCACTGGTCGCATCCGTGGCGATTGGCTCCTTCATCGTTGATGCTGGCCCCCTGCTGCTTCCAACCTTGGCGCTCGCAGGCGCCGGGATCTTGATCCATGTGCGCAGCTTCGGAGCCCAGCTGCTCGCTCGGGCGGTGTGGTGGGCGAACCTCGTCTTGGCGGTCTTCTTGGCGGGCAGCGGGGGCCGCAGCGAGCGCGAAGTCGGCGCTGCGCTGGCGCTCGGTTGCGGCATCGGTCTGCTCGCTGCGGGACACAAGGGACTCGCTGAAGCGAGCGAGCGACAAGGTTACGCGCCGGTCCGTTTCAAGGCGACTCTGTTGCTCGCCATGATCCTGGCCTTGGCCGACACACAAACTCTGTTGTTGTTTGGCATCCTCAAGCTCCACAAGTGGCACAGCCACCTGAGCAGTACGATGTTGCTGTTGTCGAGCGCGCTGGCAATGATTGTTGCCTTTGTCGGGCTGTACCGGCTGCGAACCTGGGGACTCGTGACCAACGTCGCCGCCAACCTGGCGATAGCCGCGGCGGCCTGGATGGGCGCGCTGCACATGCCAAACCCTGTCTGCACCATGCTGATCGCTACGGCGGGCCTCCAGCTCATCGTACCCATCCCGATGGTGCTGATGATGGTCCGCAAACAGCCTTTGCCCTTCCAGCCATCAGCGCAGCTGCGCAGCCGAATCGCTGTGGCGATGATAGTTACGTTGCTGCTGTTTTCACTTTACGCCGGACTCCTTCATTCGGGGCGCATCCTCTAGGTGGTTGCTCATTTCGTGTGCTTGCGGGGTTTGACACGCACAGCAGCCTGCTCCACCGCTTCTTGCTCCGCCTCGGGATCGAGAGCAGCTTCGAGCGCGATGCGCAATCGCGGCGAGGCAGTCTCGTCGGCGGCGATGCGAAGACGGGCGCGCTCATCTTGAGCGAGGTCGGCATGGAGCAGCGCAGCGGCGCCAGCGCGGGCGGTGGGCTCCGCTCGCGGATCGGCCGCCGCCGAGAGCAGCTCAGCTCGATTTGGGGGCGCCTCACGATAACGATGCTCGGGACTAGCCAAGGCGCGTAGCCGCTCGAGCCATTGGCGCCGGCTGTCTTGGCCGCGGCCCACATCCACTTGCGGGGCCTCGCCCTGCCGCTCGCGGTACGCCGTCAGCGCGTCTTCGATGTCTCCGATCGCTTCGCCGAGCTCCAGCTGGTCCCCATTGACGAGCCGCAAGCGGCGGCCATCTTTGAGCACCAAATTGGTGGCCAACAGGCCCCGCTCGAGCCGAACCACGTCCTCGAACGGCACGAACCAGCTGTAGCCCCAACGAGAGAACGACATGCCGTCGGCGCCGAGCTCGAGTTGCGTAGGCAACAGCACGGGTAACAGCAGCACCATGACCGCCGCTGCCGCGAGTACCGCCGCGCCCACACCCGATCCGGCTCCGCGCATGATCCCCGCCGCGACGCCTACCAAAGCGGCGAGCACCCCTCCAAAAAGTAGCGCCCAACGCGTGAACGGGGGGTAGCCATGGGCGTCCGGTCGCGTCCGGCCCTGCTTGACGTCAAACGACTGCACTGCAGCCCCAAGCCTAGCCCGAATTGTTCACAGCGTCGCCTGGAGGGCACGCAGCGCTATTTGGATCTGAGATACTGGGCGAGCTGTTTCGACTGTGTAGGATGGTTTGCGCATCGCTCGCTGGCTCGCAGCGTGGGGGGGTGTTGGGGGTTTGGGGGGGCGCGCGTACGCTGTGGGCGCGCCGCTCCCGGGGTGGGCGGCCCGGCCTGGCCCAGGGCCGCGAGCTCGGCGCTCATTTGATCGACGTAGGAGGGGCGGCGCCCATCGCGGTATTGGGGGTAGCCCCCGCGCTCCACGTAAGCGACGAGCTCGGCGAAGACGCTCTCAGAAAAGAGGATTTCATCAATCGAGACCGTCGTCGTCGCTACTCTGGACTCGAACCGAATCGGCCGCTCGACGGCATACTGCGCCACCATTTCCCTGAGAACATCTTGGGTTCGGTTTCCTCGTGGCGATTGCTTGAAGTCCTCTGGCCGCGAGGGAAAAGGATACCGCGCGTAGCTCGCCCCGATGAAGCCCGACAGATCCACGCCAGCGATAGCGCCATGCAGATTGCCGAGGCGCTGCGGCGAATCGATGGTCCAGCCTTCAACCTCGATTGAGCAGGGGGACTGTGCCGATGAATCAGCCTGAACCGCTCGCGCGAGCTCGACGACCGCAGCGCAGAACGCGTCTGCGAAGAACAGTCGCTGCTCGAGCAAGAGCATGTCGGTCTCGATGTTGAAGAAGCCGAAGGCGACACGGCCGTGACTCGATGATTGGAAAGCAAGCGGCATGTTGTCGTTCCTCAACGAAAGCTCAAGTGCTTGCGCGCCTGTGAGCCCAGAGGCAAGGCGATATGGGCGCTCACCTGTGCGTGCAGCTCGGCGCGCAAGCGACCAAAAAGCTCGGGGTGGCGCTCAACCAAGTTGTCGCGCTCGGCGGGATCGACCGCCAAGTCATAGAGCTCGTAAGCGTTGCTTTCGACATCATAGATGAGCTTGTGGCGATCGGAGACCAAGTACCAAAGCCAGGGCTTGAAAGGCGGCTTCTTGCGCCAGGGCTGCATCTCGCCCACCACAGGAGGCCGTGTGCAGCCAGGCTTGGCCAGCATGAGCGGCTCGAGCGAATAGCCCTGTTGTTTGGGCATGTTCACGCCAAGCAGATCGAGCATGGTGGGCAGCATGTCGACCAAGCTGACCGGCTGCTGCACGGTCCGCGGGGCAACCCCCGGTGCACGAATGAGGCAAGGCACTCGGACGACCTCTTCATACATGGTCTTGCCGTGGAATTCGCCGCCATGCTCACCAAACTCCTCGCCGTGGTCGGACACGAGCACAATCAGCGTGTTGTCGTAGAGCCCGTCTTTGCGAAGACTGTCCAACAACCGGCCCACGGCGCGGTCGACGTTGTACAGCTCTGCGTCGTAACGGTCGAGGCGGCTCTTGTTGCCCCAGGGCGCGCGCTTCGCTGGGTAGCGCCAATACACCCAGTGGGGGTCGTAATAGTGAGCAAATAGGTAGAAGGGCTTGTTCTCTTCGGTAAACCGCTTGATGTAGCGCAGCGCCTGATCGGTGACCTTCTCAGCGGTGACTTTGCCTTTGACGAGCTTGGCGCTGGTCATGCCACCGGTAATGCGGTGCTTGCTGCCAGCAAGGTAGTGTCCGTAAATGGCCGCGCTGCGATAACCGAGCTTTGCAAGCAGCTGCTGAGGCATGGGCCGAGAATGGGGGATCTTGGCGAGCTGCGAACGCATCAGATCCCGGGCCCAGCGGGTCTGCATTCCGGTCACCAGCGCCGGGAATGCGTACGCGGTGGACGGGTGCGGCGAGTAGCAGCGCGAAAATACGACGCTCTGCGTTGCTAGCTGCTCGAGCCTGGGCACGACCTTTCGCGGGTAGCCTTGGGCCAAGCGATCGGCCCGCAGCGCGTCCACGGCGATGAGCAGTACATTGGTTCTTCGCGGCAAGGCGTGCTCGCTGCGACAAGCCGCCGATGGAAGCTTGCCAGTGAGCGTGCCGCGCGTCGGATCTTGCTCGAGGCTGAGCGCTTGGCCATCGCAGTTTTCATCCCGGCCGCTTCCTAGGCGCTCCAGCGCTGCGGGATGCACCTTCGGATCGTCGTCGTCGCAATCGCCACCACCGAGCAAACTGGCGTAACCATCACCGTCACGGTCGCTCAAAGACACCATCGCGCGTGGAACGACCCACAGCACGTCTGTGTTGCTGAGAGCAGCACGTGCAGCGGGAGCGCTCGCCAGCCTCGACAAGGCCACGGGCAAGGTGACGACCAAGGCCAAAACGGGCAATACCGCAGCCCCCAGGGCGACGCGGCGGGGCAGTAAACGCGCAGCAAATACACCCGCGAGCGAGAGCGCCAACCACGCGAGCAGCAGCAGAATCGAGCGAATATCGAGGGCGCCCCAGGCCGGCTCGAGCGCTCC
>CAZRGL010000076.1:0-13542 GCA_964599485.1 uncultured Polyangiaceae bacterium | reverse complement strand
GCCGCAGCGAGGACCATGAGCGGCAGCAACCAGAGCACGACCAGCAGGATCCGCTGGTGGCGACGCCCAGCCCAGCGCAAACAGTGGACCATGAGCCGATGCGCTCCCCAACACAGCAACAACCAGGGAACCAGCAAGAGCGCCAGCAACCAGCCGCCCAGAACTTGTTGGCGCAGCTGAGCCGCCTGCAGGACGATGGCCGCTCGAGAAGCGCCAAGCAAGAAGAGTGAGGCGCTGAGCAGCAGTGCCGAGAGCTGGCGCCGTTGCTCGGCCGCTGTGCGTCGGGCTTGTACCGCCGCTTCTAGCCCAGCCCGCAACAAGCGCAAGGGCACGACGACCAGAGCAGTCAGCGCCAGACCGAGGGCAAGACAGGCGACAGCCACGCCTTTCTGTGTGGACGCACCACCCAACGCGGCGAGCTCGGCCACACCGAGGGCCACGCCAGCCCAGAGCGGCAAAAAGAGCGAGCTGAACAGCTCAGCCGGCGAGCCGGGGCGCATGTTCCGCCGGGGCTCGAGCGCACTCATCGCAGCTGACCCCTTGAAGCAGCGGCGCGACCAGCGCATTGGTCATGCATGGTGAAACGAGTCATCAATGCTCTGATTTCTGAACGGCTGGTCATCAGCGTCATTGTCATCAACACGGTGGCGCTGTTCGTGATGGCGTACACCGATCCGGAGCTCGCCGCTGCGATCACAGAGGAGAGCACCACATTCAAGGTGGCGTTTTGGATCGATTACGCCTGCGTCGTCTACTTTCTGATCGAAGTCGCGCTCAAGTGGCACGACGAGGGCAACCGCCGGTACTGGTCCAGCAGCTGGAACCGCTTCGATTTCATCATCGTGCTGCTCAGCGCGCCGGTGTTGTTGCACCCCCTCATCGAGGGAGCCGACCAGCTCAGCTTGCTCTTGGTGCTGCGAGTCGGCCGTCTGTTCCGGCTGTTTCGGGTGATGCGCTTCATCCCCAACCGCGAGCACATCTACCAGGGCGTCAAGCGGGCCCTCAAAGCATCGGTCGGCGTCTTGCTCGCTTTGGTGCTCATCAACTTGGTGCTGTCGCTCGGCGCCACCCAGCTGTTTGGGCGGCACGCACCCGAGCACTTCGGAAATCCGGCCATCTCGAGCTACTCGATGTTTCGCATCTTCACGGTCGAAGGCTGGCACGAGATCCCAGCCGCCATCGCGAAAAGCGAGCACGCCACGCCTTTCATCGTGGTCTTCGCACGACTCTATTTCTCGGGCGCGGTGCTGATTGGTGGCATCTTGGGGCTGTCGCTCGCCAACGCCGTATTCGTCGACGAGATGACGATGGACAACAACCGCGGTGTCGAGGCCAAGCTCGATTTGCTCACCGACGAGCTGCGCAGCCTGCGGCAACAGCTCGCCGATACGAAGACCATCGCCGGCGATTGACGGCGCAAACCCATCCGGTCCAGCGGCGGCAATCAGCGTCCGGGCACCCAGACGCGCGCCTTGGGCAGCGCTTTCTTGAGCGCATCGACGCGACCTTTGGGGACAAACTCGGGCAGGGTGACGTTCCACAGATCGGTCAGCTTGTGAAGCGAGGACACATCGCGCACCTTGGTACCGCGTAAGTCGACCATACGCAGCGACTTGGTTGCGCGCAGCGCTGCAATGTTCGCGACATCGGTCTTGCTGACGTGGAGGTATCGCAAGCGCGGCAACCTGGCTATCTGGGTCACGTTCTTGATCTTGGTGTTGGCCAGGTTGAGCGACTCGAGCATGACCAGTCGTTTCAAGGGCCGCAGGTTTCCGACCTGTGTGTTCGACGCCGACAGGCTGGTCAGCTTCACCAGCTTGGCGATCGGCGCGAGATCTTTGAGATCGGTACTGTCGACTGAGAGCCTCTTGAGCGCGGTGAGATTAGCGAGCGGTTTGAGGCTCACCACCGCGGTTCGACTCAGTGTCAGATCGCTGAGCTTCGTCAATGAGCTCAACGCAGTCAGATCGCGCACGTCGGTGTTGCCCCCCAAATCGAGGCGATCGAGGTTGAGCAATTTCGCAAGCGGGCCCAAGTCGCTGGCTTTGGTTGACCGCAAAGACAGCGATGTGAGCTGTGCGAGGCCCGCGAGCGCCGCAAGGCTGGTCACATTCTTACTGCTCAGCGACAACGTCTTGAGCTTGGTCAGCTTCGCCAGTGGCGTCAGATCGGTGAAGGTCCCGCTGACCTCGAGGTTGGTCAGCTCGGTCATGCCCGCCAGCGGCGCGAGACTGGTCGCAGCGTAGGTGCTCAGCTCGAGCTTCTTGAGCTTGGTCAGCTTGATCAACGGGGCGAGATCGGCAATCTTCCCACTGCTGATCGTGAGCTCTTCGAGCTCGGTCATGCCTGCGAGCGGCTCGAGGGAGCTGACCTTGTAGCTGTAAATGCGCAGCTTCTTGAGCTTCTTCAAAGCTGACAGGGCTTTGATGTCGGTGAGCTTGGGCCCGTACAAATACAGATCCGTCACCCACGGGATCTTCTTGAGCGACTCGAGCTTCTTGGGGGTGACGTTGTCACGGAAGCGGATGCGCTGCTTCTCGTAGTCTTTCATCGTCTCCAGCGCGAGCTTTCACTCGATCGGTGACGACGCCGAGCCGGCAGCCGTAGGAGCAGTCGATTTGCTCTTCAGGAGTAACCGGTTCGATCTTCGGCTTGGGCGGCTCTTTGGGCACCTCGGCCTTGGCGAGCAGCTCCTCCTTGAGCACGCCCCGACAAGCTTCCTCGGTAGGCGCTTGTTCGGTGGCGCTGGGGCAAGGCTCGACTGGATCGGGCATTGGACAGGTTGCGCAGCCGCCAAGGGCGACGCTGGTGGCTACGACGAAGGACAGCAGTGCAGCTCTCATGGACGGCAGCGTAGCCCGGATTGCGGGCTGGGCGCGCCGGATTTTCGCTGTGGCAGCCAAGTGTCGCCGCTCGGCCCGTTGCCAGGCGCTGGACCGCGGGCTACTCATGCCCAATGCAATGGTTCGATGACGACGCTTTTTGGGCAGAAGTACAAGCCGTCATGTTCACCAAGGAGCTGTGGGAGGCTGCCGCCGGCGAAGTCGAAGCCCTCCTCGCGCTCGCCCAGGTCCAGCCCGACGCACGGGTGCTCGATCTGTGCTGCGGCCCAGGTCGACACGCTTTGGAGCTCGCCCAGCGGGGGTTCACCGTCACTGGAGTCGACCGAACCAAAGGCTACCTCGATGAGCTTTGGGTGGGCGAAACTACGGCTATGCTGTAAATCGTGCTGGGCTAACGCTACTTGGGTTTTTTTCGCCGCTACGGGGCGTTCGATCTGGTGGTCAATCTGTTTACCTCCCTGGGGTATTTCGACGATCCAGCCGACGATCTGCGCGTACTTGGCAACATCCACGCTTCCCTCAGCGAAGGCGGCGTGGTGGTGTTCGAGCTGATGGGCAAAGAGGTGCTCACGCGCATTTTCCGCGAGCGAGACTGGAGCGAAAAAGACGGCCACCTGCTGCTGGAAGAGCGAATCCCGCGCAGCTCGTGGGGGTGGATGGACAACCGCTGGATCCTCATCGCCCCCGACGGCGGCCGGCGCGAGCTCAGCTTCGGCCACCGCCTCTGGTCGGCCACTGAGCTGACCGAGCTGTTGCGTTCGGCTGGATTCTCCGACGTCGCAACCTACGGTTCGCTCTCTGGCGCCGAGTACGGACCAACAGCCATGCGCCTCGTAGCCGTAGCCCGCAAGGTGCAACTTTGAAGACGCCCTAGCCCTCGGGGCGGCTTTTGAGTAGGTAGCCTCGCCATGGATCGGACCTACGCCAGCTATTTGAAGATTCATGAGCTGCTCGCCCTGCAGCAACCTTGCTCGAAAGGCCCCGAGCACGACGAGATGTTGTTCATCGTGGCTCACCAGGTCTACGAGCTGTGGTTCAAGCAGATCTTGCACGAGCTCGACCATCTGCAAGCGACATTGGAAGGTGCCGGAAAAGACGCCGAGCTGGCACGACCGATGGGCACGCTCAAGCGGATCTTGACCATCTTGAAGATCCAGGTAGCCCAGGTCGACGTGCTCGAGACGATCACTCCGCTGGAGTTTCGTTCCTTTCGCGGTCATCTGCGAACTGCCAGCGGCTTTCAATCTTGCCAGTTTCGCGAGCTGGAGTTTGCCCTCGGCTACAAGCGACAAGAGGCTCTCGAGCGCTTCAAAGAGGGAAGCGAAGAGCGGCAGCGCCTAGAGCTGCGCCACGCGCGCCCGAGCCTCTGGCGCTCCTTCGTGGCCTTGCTGGCCCGCCGCGGCTACGCAGTCCCGACCGCCGCCCTCGATCGAGACGTCACCCTTCAGACGGACACCAACCCAGAGGTTCAAGCACTGCTGGTTGAGGCGTATCACCGTGATCCTGCTGTCGCCCAGCTCTGCGAACGCCTGCTCGACATCGACGAAGGGTTACAAGAGTGGCGCTACCGCCACGTCAAGATGGTCCAGCGCACCATCGGCTCACTACCCGGCACCGGAGGCTCGGCTGGCGTGGCCTATCTGCAGCAAACACTGTTCAAGCCCTTGTTTCCGGACCTGTGGGCCATCCGCGGCGCGCTACACTTGCAGTAGCTGACTCTTCTACTTCAGATCCATGAAGAAGCTCAGCACGGGCTCATCGAGACCGGCAGCCCAGTTGTGACCCAGTTCGGTGTCGACTGCGAGCTGCAGCGTTTTGCCATCCGAACAGCTGTCGTACTTGCGCAAGGTCACGCTGCCCATCTTCTGCTCGTCCACCATGTTCTTGTCGCAACCATTTGCGGTGAGCCAAAAATCGGCTTGCGTCTCGACCGACTCGGCAATCTTGCCTTTGGCACTGCAGCCTCCGGCGGGACACACCTTGTCGTCCTTACCGCCGCGGATCACCAACAAGTTGATCGGCGCTTTGGGCGTGGGGATGCTGTAGTTAGAACCCTGATTGACCTGCGTGCACTTGGGGTCACATACCTCGGTACACGCGCCGCAGAGCGGCTCGTCGGCGGGCTCGATGAGACCTGTCGAATGGCAGATGGCAGCAGCCCCGGCGAGAAGCTCGGGGTGCTCGGCCGCGACGCGCTGAGTCATGGCTGCACCGTTGGAAAACCCCGACAAGAACACCTTGCTGGCATCCAGCGCCAAGCCGTCGACCAGCCATGCCCGCAGAGCGACGATGAAACCGACGTCATCAGCGGTGGTCTCGGCCTTGTCCCAGGAGTTCCACACGTGGGCGGTACCGTTGTCGGTCACTCCTTCTGGAAACACCACGACGACGCCAGCTGTTTCGGCCCCGTCGACCAGCCCTTGGCGCTGCTCGCGAAAACCCGGCGCGCTGCCGTTGCCGCCGTGCAGCGCTATCACCAGCGGAGCGGGACTCTTCGGATCGTAGCTCGCTGGAATGTGTACGATCACCGTGCGATCCGCACCTTCCCAGCCCACTTCCAACGAGTGGTCGCCCGGCGCAGTCGGAAGCTCGGGCGTGACCAAAGCGCCGCCCCCTCCGCTGCCTGAAGCAGTGCTGGTCTCGCTATTGGTCGAGCCGGTCGAGGTTGCGTCTGGGTCGCTCTCGGTCGTGCTGCAACCCAAAGCGTGCACCAAGGCAAAGACCCCGATGACAAAGAACGTCGCCAGTTTTCGCATCCCTCAATCTGGCTCAGAGCCCGCGAATAAGTCAAGTCCGCAGCTGGCGCGGTCTGCCGCGAGCGCGAATAGTTGAGCACAGAGCCGAACAGCGTTAGAGGGGCCGTTGGGGGGTACGAGGAAATAAGCAATGACGACATTCGAGGGGTTGGACTTTTACGACCTCGATCCCCAGCTCAACGAAGACGAGCGCATGGTCCGCGACATGGTGCGCAGCTGGGTCGATACCGAGATCGTTCCGATCATCGAGGAGCACTATCTCGAGGGCAGCTTTCCCAAACAGCTGTTGCCACAGCTCGGACAGCTCGGCCTGCTCGGCGCCAATCTCGACGGCTACGGCTGCGCCAACATGAGCAACGTGGCCTACGGTTTGATCTGCCAAGAGCTCGAACGTGGCGACTCGGGCCTGCGCAGCTTCGTTTCAGTGCACAGCAGCCTGGCCATGTTCGCGGTGCACCGCTTCGGTTGCGAAGCGCAGCGCAAGAAGTACTTGCCCAAGATGGCCGCTGCTGAGCTGATCGGCTGCTTTGGTTTGACCGAGCCCGACCACGGCTCCAATCCGGCGGGCATGCTCAGCCGGGCCGTCGACGACGGCAGCCACTACGTGCTGAGCGGCAGCAAGATGTGGATCACCAACGGCAGTTTCGCTGACGTCGCCATCGTCTGGGCCAAGCTCGACGAGACGATCCGAGGCTTCGTCGTCGAACGCGATGACCCGGGTTTTTCGGCCCCGTTGATGAAGGGCAAGCACTCGCTGCGCGCCAGCGTGACCTCGGAGCTCGTGTTTGACGATTGCCGCATCCCCAAGGATCGCTTGCTGCCCGGCGCCAAGGGCCTAGGAGGCCCACTGAGCTGCTTGAACAACGCCCGTTACGGAATCGCCTGGGGCGCCCTCGGCGCTGCGATGGCGTGTTACCGAGCTTCGGTCGACTATTCCTTGAGCCGCTTGCAGTTTGGCAAACCCATCGCCGCCTTCCAACTGGTGCAGAACAAGCTCGCTTGGATGCTGCGCGAGATCACCAAAGGGCAGCTACTCGCTCTGCAAGCCGGCCGCCTCAAGGACGCCGGTTCGGTAACGCCGGAGCAGATTTCCTTGGCCAAGATGAACAACGTCGACATCGCGCTGCAGATCGCGCGGATGGCCCGCGAGCTACACGGCGCCAATGGCATCCTCGCCGACTACCCGGTGATGCGCCATATGTGCAACCTGGAGTCGATCTATACCTACGAGGGCACCCACGACATCCACAACTTGATCCTCGGTCGCCACATCACGGGCCTCGCAGCATTCTCCTGAGCCAGAGCACACCATGAGCACCACAGTCATCATCAACAGTGACAGCATGGGAAGTGGCGACGCGGCCCTCGGCACCAAAATCCTCGGCAGTTTTCTGCGCACGCTGCTCACCGTCGAGCCTTTGGTCGATTGCGTCGTGCTGTACAACGCCGGCGTACGCTTGCTGGGCGAAGGCTCGCCACTGCTCGAAGAAGTCAAAGCCCTCGACGAGGCCGGCGTAGAAATGCTGGCTTGCGTCACCTGCGTGGAGTTCTTCGAATTGCGCGAGGCCATGGTGGTCGGAGAAATCGCCGGCATGCGTGACATCGTCCAGAAACAGCTCGCTGCCGACAAAGTGATCACCGTGTAGGGTGGCGCCATGCAGGAGTACTGGATCGGCACCGCGGTGCTGGGCTTTGACGGCACGGTGCTGGAGGTGTTCGGCACTGGCGATGTGAGCCGCTATCACATCTACCACATCCAATGCCTCAAGCTGTCGCAGTCGAGAAGCGGCAGGCGGCACTTCACCGTGATCGCGGCAGGTCCCGCGGCCATGCTCGAGCTGGAAACCCCGCAGCACTTGGCAGCAGCCGAAGCGCTCATCACCGCCGTCAATCAGGCGCGGGCTGCCCGCAATTGGGCCCCCGTACCGACGACCTGAATAAGAAAGGACAAAATCGACACGAGGCGCGACACGACCCTACGCGGAGCGGGGGAAAGGGGACTGCCATCATCTGACCGTGCCGTACCTCGCGCCTTGTTGATGGGATACGTCCCGAGCAAACTTGTCGCAGGATTTCGCCTCGCGCCGATCGGCCTCTACTGTTTTGCGCAACGATGTCCACCACTTGGCCGCTTGAGCGTGCAATAGTCTTCGTAGAAAGACGACAAGTCCCAGCTGAAGCTCTGGCCCAGATCGGTGGCTGCGTAGAGCCGTCGATCCTCGAGCAACAGGTGCTGGACCAGCCCGTGCAGCTTGCGCTTCGCAAGACGCTTTCGGTCTGCCAAGCTCCACAGGCCAACAGTGCCATTGGCAAAGCCGACTACGACGGTACCAGGCGGGCCCTACGATGATGCGGGTTGCCGCGCTCGTAGGCACGTCTTGAAACGCGATGGCCTGGGCCACCTTTGCGCGAGCCGCCGGGAACAGATCCATCCCCCCAGCCCTATCGCCGACGATGAGCAGACCATCGAGCAGCGCAACAGCGCTCACACCGACACCGCTGGGGTAGCGAGCCAGGGAATTACCAGCGGCGTCGAAGACAACGACGTTGGTGCCGCTGTGCACCAGCAGCTTGCTGTCTTCGAGTCGCGCCACGGCGCCTACCTTGGTCTTGCTGGCGAGCTCGACTGCTGAGCCGCTCGCCGGCACGATGCGCGCGGCCTTGCCTGTGCTCACCAAACAGCTCCCTGGCAGCGCACGAAGATCATGGAGTAGCTCGGCAGCCATCTGCCGCTTCAGTTGGTCTTTTCCTTTGTCCCAGATTTCCAGCCGCCCGTCGAAGGTACTCAAGCAGAGCGTGGAGCCACCGCCACCTATTCGATCGGCCAGCTGCTCGGTGGCAATCTCGTCGTGCTGACGTTGCAGCGAAAATGCCAAGGCGCGGAGCGGCCGGACCCCTGGCCGCAGCTTTGACGACCTGCCAGCGCTCCTGCTCACGCAAGCGCGCCACCACGCCCGCGCCGACAAATGAGCTCTTGCCGACGCCGGAAGCGCCCACCAGCGGCATGATTGGTTGGGTCCGTAGCCGCTCGACGAAAGCCGCGATTTCCCGGTCACGCCCGAAGAACCAAGCGGCGTGACGCTCGAGAAACGGCAACAGCCCGCGAAATGGCGATTCGATTGCGACATTGGCTGCAAGCCCCCGCTCGGTGAGCCTGATCAACTTGTCCAGCAGCTGCTCTGCATTGGGCCTCTCTGCTGGCTCCTTTTGCAGACAACTGGCTACCAAATCGGCAATCGCTAGGGGCACCTCGCAGCACGCGTCGAGCCGCGGCGCGCTACGCGAGCTGCACACTTCTTTCCACTGCTTGGCCCAGGTCGGCTCGTTGAAGGGCGGTCGCCCGCTGAGCAGCTCGAACAGGATGACCCCGAGTGCCCAAACGTCGGTCCTGGGGCCGAGCTCGCCTTGCTGCCACTGCTCGGGGGCCATGTAGCGCGGCGAGCCAAAGACCTGGCTGTCAGCAACATCACTGGCCTTCACCAGCTGGGGGCGTCGCGACGAGTCCGCTGCGTCGTCGGTCAACTTGGCCAAGCCAAAGTCCGCCACCAAGATCCGACCGTCATCGCTTATGAGCACGTTGTGGGGCTTCAGATCGCGGTGCAGGACGCCTGCATGATGCGCTTCGACCAGTGCTCGGGCCACTGCAACACCGATGCGGAGCGCCTCGACGACGCCCATGGCTTGACCCCCAATCCGCTCACGTAGATTGCTACCCTCAACGTACTCGAGGGCGACGTAGGGAAGCCGCTCGTGCTCGCCCACCGCATAGATGGTCAAGATGTTGGGGTGCTGGAAGCGAGCCATCGCTTGCGCTTCGCGCTGAAAGCGAGCAAGCGCTTCGGCCGACCCGAGCAGATTGGGCAGAATGACTTTGAGCGCCACCTTGCGTCCGAGCTTCGTGTCGCGGGCCAAGTGAACTTCGCCCATGCCGCCCTTGCCCAACAAGCGCATGACCTCGAAGTGATCAACGAGCTGTCCGGTCTCGAGCAGGAGCAGCTCCTGAGCTGCGAGGGCCTCAGCAGCCTCGACCGCGGGCCGGGTAATTTCTGTTTCACCAGGCGCGGGACTGCTCGAACCGCCGCTCCATCCCAGCCCGGTCATGTCCTGACCTACGTTCACCACCAGCTCACGACATTCCAAGCAGTCGTCGATGTGGGCTTCGAACGCAGCGCGCTCTTGCTCCGACAGCTGGCCGCTCCAAAGCAGAGCTACGGCGTTGTCGTCGAGACATCGCATCCAAGCGCCAGGTTAGCACTGTCGAGCCCGCGTGTTTGCTGACTCGCCCAACCGTTACCAAGTCGGCGGGCGCGACGAGCTCGGCGCGGCGAGCGGCACAGCTGGCTTCGGCGCGTAGGGCTCACAATAGCTGTTGAACAAGCAGGTGCGCCGCCTCAGCTGACGGGCTCGGATTGGCTCTTTGGTCTCGATGACGCGCGCCAGCTCTCCACACCGACCGGCTCGACAGGCCCGCTCGAGCTGTGCCAGCTCATCGGTCCGACCGGCTCGATATGCCCACCCGAGCCGCTTCATGCGCCAGCTCGCAAGCGCGCCGCAAGCGCGGGGCAGCCCAAGATCGCAAGCCTTGTTCAACAAGCGAAAGTGGAGCTCCCCCCTGTCTACCAAGTGGGCCGCTTGGTAGCAGGCTGCGGCAACACCACCCTCGCACCCTTGATGCAGAGCGAACAACGCAGGATCCGGAGAGACCGCTAGCCGGAGACCAAACCCCAAGCCCATGGCGAGCTCGAAGCAGCTGTAACGATGGCCGCGGTCACAGAGAACCTTGCATTCCTCGACGTTGGCCCGCGAGCACGCTTTCAGCCCTGGGCGGGAGCCTGCGATAGGCGCCAGTCCCAAGGCCGTAAGGCGCGCGCATCCTTCACGATCGCCGTGGGCGCATGCTCTGCGCAAGAAGAACGCGCCGTTGATGCGATCGGCTTCAACGCCGTTGCCCTCGATATGGGCTAGACCGACGCGACGACATGCAGCGGCCACATCACCACGAAGGCAGGGAGGGGTCCACAACCCAAGCGCCATTGTCTGTGCTGACGGTTGCTCGAGATCGCGGACCTTTCGCAGATGCAGGTTGTGGCATGCTGAGACGTGGAGCTGATCCACGCTGCAAGCCCTGTGCAAACTCTCACACGCCACCATGTGGCCCTCGAGACATCGAACCCGCGCCCACGAAACCTGTTGCGCTATGGAGAGCCTTGGATTGGGAACGAAGCCGGGACTCGCTGCGGCAACGGCCAAAGGGATTGAGCGCGCCTGTGCACGTCGCAGTATGGTTGCGCCGGCTGCACTGCACAACACGGCAAGGGTGCCAACAGTAAGCCACAGAAAACGACCGCCGTGCCCATTGGTGGGGACTTTGCTCATACAAGTTCGAGGCGCGGTGTCCGCTTTTGTCGCAAGCACACATGCCCGCGACTGATCCAGACACCTAACGAAACGCGCCCTCTTGCGATTGACCGCGACTTGGCAGCTCCGGGCTAATGCGACTTGTTGCCGGGGCGGTTGGCGCCGATTGCCAGCGGTATGGGGAACTTCACCAGGAAGCCAAGCTCGCCGAAATTCGCGCCCGCTCCGTCACCGAACAGATGCCCATAGCCACCATAGATGCTGACAAAGGCCTGGCTGAAGCCCGCGCGCAAGTTGAAGCCTGGACGGTAGGCGCCTTCGTGCAGCTCGCCGAGGTAGGCAACCTCGAAATTCGCTACCGCCAGGCCCACCTCGGCGCCGACCCGATGCCGCATGGCCTCGTGAGCGAAATCCCAGGTCGCGTCTGCAACGCCGCCGAACCACCAGACATTCGCGCTGTTGTGCGGTCTGAGATCGACCACGCTGAGCTCACCACCGAGCACGAAGCCAATGCTGCCTTCTTGGCGAATGGCGCCGCCCAAGCTGACGCCGATGGGCATCCAGAGCCCATCGAGTCGTGGGAGGGCGCTGGCGCCTGCCACGCTCGGGGCCAACCAGCAGACCATCGCGAGGATGAGTATGGTGAGCTGTCGCATGTCTACGTCCCAACGTTGCGGGCGGGTGGAGCTTTCACAACGTCAGCTCCGACAATGATGGCTTGCCTTCCAATTCTGATGGTCGGTCTGCCCATTCACTTTTGGAGCTTGCTTGCGCCAATCTGTCGCACGCTGTTTCTCAGCCTCATGCCAAATCGCGATCTGAATCGGAATTGCTGCGACAAGTCATGAGTTGTCGACTCAAATGGTGAGGCCCCATTGCACCTACAGTCGCTACCGCTGCTCCGCCATCAGGTAACGCCGTGCCCTGACGGTCCCAAAGCCGCTCAATCCGATGCTGGAACAACCGCTTCGCTGGCTTCGATATGACCACTCGGTCACTGCTGTTACTTGCACCCACCCTCGCAATGATGCTGACGGCGTGTCGCACTCCTCCCGTGCCCAGCGATCCTGGACGAAAACGACCGCTCTTGGGCGAAACCGTCGCCACCTCGGCGCCTGCTGGCGGCGGTGCCCACCTCGCCCAGCCACCCGAAGCGACGCCGCAGCCGCACAAGCCCTTCGATTTGTTCGACCATCATTCCAACGCGGTATTGGTGACATCGCGCAGAACGCTCCGCAGAAGCGCGATGTTCGCCGTCGACAAGAGAGCCAGCGTCACGGTGCGATTGCACGACAGCGGCTCTCTCACCGCCAAAGACGCTGGCAGCGAGTCGTCGTTCAGCCACTCGGAAAACCCGCGAATGGAGCGTTCTGCGACCAAGACGTGGAACTTCGCTTGGGGCGGGCGCTGGGAAATGGATGGCGATGAGCTGAACCTTCAATTCCAACTGCAGGCCGCAAGCTGGGAGCGCGTATCGGAGGAAATCAAACGCGGCAAGCGCTCCTCCGACAAGCGAGTTGGCAAAGCGTTCCCGAGCACGCTGACGATAGGCTGCAAGCTCGAGGAGGCCCAGCTGAGCGCGGGTGTCATTGAAATCAACGGCGTGCGCCAGCCCGCCCACAAAGTGAAAACGATGGCTTGGGTCTGCTCAGTGCCCGCTGGCGTGCAACACGGCGGCACGCGCTTGCCTTGGCTGTTTCGGATCGATCGAATCCAGCGAAATTGACAGCCAGCCTCATGCAGGCACATACCAACGACCTCGGAGCACTGAGCACGAATCCACCGCTGCCTTGTTCGCGCCGCTACGTTCCGCAGCGACTTCCGACCAGTTTGCACTCGCCGTGCGACGTGCAACGGGTGGAGGTTTTGCAGTCGGTGTTGCTCTTTGGAACGCAATCGCTGCCTGTTGCCCAGCAGCGGCCATGGCTGCGGCACATGGTTGCAGCGCGGCAATCGGCGTCTTCGTACGCCGTGCATACGGAGCTCTTCATGGTACAGGCGCCGGAGGTCTTGCACTCGGTGGACTGGCGGCAATGTTGGTCGTTTGCAGCAGCGCAGCGATCAGCCCGCTTGATGCATTTTCCAGAACGCTGGCAGAGGCCCGATGTCACGCAATCTGCATCAGAGCTGACGACACACCAGGGGCTCCGCCGGCCGGGCGGCAGGTGAGCTTGGCTGGGGTGAAACGGTTGCGGCCCAGCAGAGCAGCGGCCAGAGCGCTTGCAGGCCGGCAAATCGCGGCAACTGACGAGGGCGGCCGCTGAGATCGAGCGCGTGCTTGCGCTAGCGAGGGCGCTCGTCTTGGAAACGGTCCGCGATGACGAGGGTGCCGCTGGTGGGCCGGGCGTGACTGGCTGAGCGGATGTGGGTAACACGGCGTAGGACGCGCCGCTGCTGGCGGAGGTGGACGGGACGGCCGCCGCGGCGCTTGTCGACTGGGCAGGCGACGCCGAAGCCGATGGCCCCGAAGCTGGTTGGCCAGCCGCCCCTCCGCTGCTGTCCTGCCGAGCGCGTCCGACCGCGACGGCGGCCACGAGCACAACGAGCCCAATCCCAATGAGCCAACGATGGCGGGCTCGGTCGTC
>CAZRGL010000075.1:0-27309 GCA_964599485.1 uncultured Polyangiaceae bacterium | reverse complement strand
GTTAGCGTGGGGATGTCCGATCACCAACACTGGTGTGCCCAAGGCTGGAGCGGGTCCGCTCGCAGCGCGCAGGGGCGTGAAGCCAGCCGCCGGTTTGTCGAGCTTCAGTATCGCCAGATCGTTGCTGCGATCGACCGCCACCACGCTGGCCGCAAAGCTGCGCTCGTCAATGGTCTTGACCGTGACGTCGCGACCCAGCTCGATCACATGAAAGGCCGTGGCCACGTGCTCGTTGGAATGAAAGAGAAAACCCGCGCCCAGCGACCCAGCGCTCTCCACGCGGACGACGGCCCGACGTGACGCGCCGTACACGCGCGTAAACCACAGCTCATCGCAGTGCGCCCGTGGACGCAGGGGGGGCAGCGGCTGCCTCAGCCCGACCGGCGGGTGATGAGGCGCTGAGGCAGACGGGATGGGCGCAGGCGTGGCCGATGCTGCTGGTGGCGCGGGCGAGCTCGTCTGCGCAGCGAGGGGCCCGCTCCAAGCGCTCAGAGCAGCGATCACGCCCGCCAACAGTCCGCTTGCGACCAGGCGCGCCACCGCGTCAACCTTCCTCGCGCAATCCGTAGTGTGCCATCCAGCGGTAGATCTGACGGCGGTCACGGCCGTAGTGTTTGGCGGTCGCGCGAACGCTCCCGCCGGTCTTCTCGAGCACCGCGATCAGCTCGTCCTTGGGCGGCCTGGGGCGGCGCTTCGCCCGGGGTTTCTTTTCGGGCGGCGGCTCGCTCTTCGCTCCTTCGACGGCAGCGACGGGCATAGCTGGCGCAGCGTCGACCTGTGGCGCTACGGCCATCGGGGTCGATTCACGGGCCACGGGGACGCCAGCATCGCTCGGCCGAGCTGCCGAGTAGCTACCAGACGAGGTCACCGCAACCAGATCGATCGGCCCCGGCGTTGCGTCGGTGCAAGAGCGGTGAACCAATCGATCGACGCCTCGAAGATTGTCGGTCCACTCGCAGAGCAGCAGCCGTTCCACCCCATTGGCCTCGAATAGCGGAGCTGAGACCTGGGCCCCCCGACCGGTACGTCGCTCATGCCAGCGACGGTACAAGAGCTCGATCCAATCGAGCAAATCGACTCGGCGCTCACGCAGCGCAGGCACCCGTATCTCCCATGGGCTCAGCCTCGCGTAGAGATCCAACCGGAAGGCGTCCTCCTCGGTCATGGTGGTCAAGTCACGGAGCGTTGCCGAGATGACGCGCACGTCGACCTTCACTGGACGCGTCTCGCCCACCGGGTGTACTTCGCGCTCTTGCAGCACACGCAGTAGCTTGGCCTGCAAATCGCGGGGCAGCTCACCAATTTCGTCGAGGAACAACGTGCCACCATTGGCTGCCCGAAACATGCCTTCGTGTGCACTTTCCGCACCGGTGAATGCGCCGCGCGCGTGACCGAACAGCTGGCTCTCGATCAACTGTGGGCTGAGGGCGGCACAGTTTATGGCAAGCATCGGGCCACTACGCCGACTGAGGCGGTGAATCTCGCGGGCAATGAACTCCTTGCCTGTACCAGTCTCGCCCACCAGCAAGATGGGCGAAGGGTCAGGAGCGGCTGCAGCGACTGCGCCCCGCAGCTGGCGCGTCGTGGCAGCGGTGCCCGGAATGGCCTCGAGCGACACCTCAGTGGAGTCGACCGCATCCACCGCGCCGCCGACCTCGTAAACCAGCACTACATCGCCAATGCGAATCAAGCTCTGATCTACCAACGCAACCGGTGCGTCCTCGGCGAGCTGGTCCTCACCCCCGATGCGGCTGCCGTTGCGACTGCCAAGGTCACGACCGAAGTGCCGATGGGTTTGCGCATCCCAGTTGATGGCAAAGTGGCTTCGCGAGACCGTCGGGTCGTCGATTTTGTAGTCACACGCACCTGACTTGCGACCAATCACGAGCTCAGCAGCGTCGAGCGCAACACGGTCGGCGCGCTCACGCGGGAAGATCACGCGCAGCTGTGCACTCGGCGGCCGCTGATCGACGCTTCGGTCCATAGGACGTTGAACCGTCTCGTCCATGCTGCCCCTGATCGCCATTGCGTCTGGTGGTCGTATCGCAAACCCATGGATCTCGCCAGAGGTTAACAATAGCCTTGCCGACGCTATGAGCTACGACCTCAAACCCATGAAGGCCCCGCGCGCCGCCGGCACCATGCTGAAGGCTTTCGTCGCACTGGTCGAAAACGCCGCAACCGGTAGCCTCCTTGCCGACAAGCTACTGACCGACGCCGGGATCACCGCCCTGCGCCGCTTGCCCGCCGCCAATCTGCCCTTGGTCGGCCGTTTGCCAGTCTTCGATCATGGCGAGCCGCTCGCCGAGACGGCCGCTTCCGAGCCCAATTTGACAAAGTTGCTCGATGACCAGCTGCCTACGTCAGGCCCGCCCGGAGGGTTTCGACCCGAATCATCGGCCGATTTCGTGGCGGCATACCGCGACGGCAGCAGTACCCCGACCACAGTTGCCGAGCGCACCCTCGACATCATCGACGACAGCGAGCGACACGACCCGCCGATGCGCTTGCTCATCGCCCACGAGCGAGACGACCTGATGGAGCAAGCCCACGCGTCTAGCGCTCGTTACGCAGCTGGCAAGCCGCTCGGCCCACTCGATGGTGTCCCCATTGCCATCAAAGACGAGCTCGATCAGACGGGTTATCCCACCACCGTCGGCACGCGCTTTCTGGGACGCGAACCGGCCAACCAAGATGCTGAGGTCGTCGCCCGACTGCGGAGCCAAGGGGCATTGCTCTTCGGCAAAGCCAACATGCACGAAATCGGTATGGGTGTGACAGGGCTCAATCCGCACCACGGGGCAGTACGCAACCCCTACGATCCGACCCGAGCGCCCGGCGGCTCCTCGAGCGGCTCAGCCGCCGCAGTGGCCATGGGCCTGTGCCCCATCGCCGTCGGTGCCGATGGCGGAGGATCGATTCGCATCCCCGCCGCGCTGTGCGGTCAAGCTGGTCTCAAGGCGACCTTTGGGCGCATCAGCGAGCACGGCGCCGCCGAGCTGTGCTGGAGCGTTGCCCACGTCGGCCCCATCGCTTCGACCGTACGTGACTTGGCCCTTGCATATGCTTTGATGGCCGGTCCCGATAGCAAAGACGCCAACAGCTTGATGCAACCAGCTCCCCGCTTCGACGGCATCCGTGACCAAGACCTCGCCGGCGTCAAGCTCGGCATCTTCCAGCCTTGGTTCGAAGACGCTGAGCCGGCCATCGTGGCCCGCTGCCAAGCCGCTCTCGAAATCATGACCGAGGCTGGCGCCGAGCTGGTCGAGATCGACATCCCCGAGCTGGAGGTCATGCGTCTCGCGCACCTCATCACCATCATCACCGAGATGACCACCGCTCACCAGCAACACTACCGCGAGCATCGTCGCGACTACGGTCTCGACACACGCCTCAACCTGATGCTCGGTCGACGGTTGCAGGGCTACGACTACGTGCATGCACAGCGGCACCGGACGAGAGTGTGGAGTCACTTCGCCGAAGTGCTGTCGAAGGTCGACGCCATCGTCACCCCCGCTACCGGCCGCACCGCGCCCATCGTGCCAGACGACGCCTTGAAGACTGGCGAATCCAACCTCGAGACGGTTGGGCAGATCATTCGCTTCGCCGCCGCCGCCAACCTGACCGGTTTGCCCGCAGTGAGCGTCCCGGTCGGCTACGACGATCTAGGCTTGCCCATTGGCCTGCAGCTCATGGGCCGCGCCTGGGAAGAGCACAAGCTGTTACGCCTGGCCGCGATCGTCGAGCAACAATCCGCCCGTTGCGAGCCGCGCATCCATTATCGCTACCTCGACAACGAGTAGGGCCAACGGGAAGACGCGTCGCCAGCGGAGTTCCAAAACGAGCGCCACTTTAACCGGCCGGCCGGTCCCTACAGGCTGCGCCGGTGTAACGACAAGGCACACAGAAACGCAGAATTGTCCTTGATCCACTGGGGAGGAACACGATCCAGGAGCAGTTGTTCGGTCGGGCGACCGGTTTGTAATGATTCCGGGCACGAGCGACGAATCGGCCGCTGCGGCACTGGTTTTGCTTGGAGTGGGAGCGGGAGAGGTGTGCAACATGAAGTGGGTGAGGCGGGGCTTTTTCTGGGCGGCCGTCGCCTGCTGCACATGGGGGTGTGCTGCAGGCGCGGATCTCGGCGACGGTTTCGAGCAAGAGGAGGACGAGCAGGCAAGCGTGCCGATGGCCAAACAGACCGAGGCAGCTACGACCGACAGCTTCATCCACGTCGGTGGGATCTGCAGCCAGCGCTTCGTGCAACCAGGCGGCGGCAAGAAGAGCGAGGGCGCACTGGGCAGCTGGCCCCAAGTCGACAGCGTCAATGCCGCGGTCGATCAACGCGACAGCATGGCCGTGGCTGTTGCCGATCTGCGACAACTGCTCGACGAGCGCTGCGATGGGCAGCGTTGGTGCTATCTGTACGGCTACAGCAACGGCGCGGCAGTGATCTCGAAGCTGCTCAGCATCTATGACGCCGAGCGCTGGAACATCGTCTGGGTGGCAATCAGCGCTGGCAACGAGGGCGGCAGCGAGCTGAGCGCCTCGCTAGGGGCGGATCTCAGTCAGCTACTCGGGCTCAGCTGTCCTCTTGCCAACGAGATTGCTCCCAGCGATCTGCGCCCTGCTTGGAACCACAACGACACAGCCGGCAACACCTTCTACCAGCTCGGGGGCCGCAACCAGTGGTGGTACACCGGCGGCGCCATCGACTTCTTCGACGGAATGGCCAACGACGGCGCGGTGGCTTACCACTCGAGCGGCGGGCTACGCGAAGCCTACTTCGTCTCTGATGATGATCCTTGGCTCTGCTACGAGGCCAACGCGCACTACGACCAGCACGAAGTCGCCTACAACTGCCAAGGCTACGACCTCGATCACTACGAAATGAAAATGCAGGGCATCTTCGAGCTGGGAGGCTGATGACCCATCACCTTGGCTCCCTGCTGCGCTCACGAGCGCCGACATGGCTCGGAGCGGCGCTGTTGGTGGTTTCGTTGTTGTTCAGCGCTGCCGTGAGCGAGCCGATCCGCACCGTCCAGGCCGGGCCGCAACCTTTAGAGCGCCGCAGCGCTCGGATCACGCACCAGCCGCCGCCCGCCCGCACGGTGGACGAGTTGGCTCATGACGTCCCGGCAGCCTCGGCGCCCGATCCGCTTTCGGTCTATCTCGCCCATGCCATCTATCCGCCGAGCTCACGCCCGCTCAGTTACGCCCACCGCGATCTCATCGACTACAACCGGCGCCATGAGCGACCGCGGCCGAGCCGCCACGACCCATCGATCGAGGTGCTCTACAGCGCCGACCGCTACTGGTTGGTCGGCGAGCAACCGCTACGTTCGTGGTTGCGCGTAACACGAGCAGGTCGTCCGCTTGCTGTACAGATACACGAAGCGTGGGCGCAGCTCGGTAGCGACACCCTACTGCCCCTCGAATACACGCGCGCTGTGGACGGCTACGCCAATGTATTGCGACTGGCACAGCTCGATCTCGGCACCAGGGCCTCCGTGCTGCGGCTGTCTATCGTCTTCGGCACAGCGCATTGGCGCGAAACAGCAGCCCTACGTTTCGTCGTGAGCCCGACTGCCGGTTTGCCCGCGAGGTTCACCGGCGAGTTTGATGACCGGATAGTGCAGGGCTCGTTGCACGTCGACGTCGGCATCGCTGTCGAGCGGGCCGGACATTTCGTGATCGACTGCAACTTGTATGGCCCTGATGGTCAACCAATAGCGTGGAGCCGTTTCAAAGGACGGCTCGAGCGCGACGATAGCCAGCTTTCGCTACGCTTCTTCGGCAAAGTAATCCGCGACGCAGGGGTGGAAGGCCCTTGGTCGATTGGCCAGCTACGTGGCGGCCGTTATGTCGAGGGCGCCGCCGCCGACATGCAGATGATGAAGCCTTTTGCAGGCCGCTACCAAACGACCGCACAGCAGCTCTCGGAGCTTTCGGACCTGCCATGGCGGAGCGCACACAAGACAGCCAAGCTTGCCAAGCTCGAGCAGTTGCTCGCAACTCCACACGCGCCCTCCGTGGCTGCCGCCACGCCCTGACGAGACGATTGCTCGGGAAGGAAAACCGGTCGTAGCGCTGCGCAGACGCATGCGCGGGCTGCACACTGCATGCTACCCTGCCCCACATGAGACGGCGGCTTGCTTCACTGATGACCCTAGCTTTGTCCTTCGCCGTGCCAGCGACCGCGTGGGCGGGCGGCCCCAGCAGCGCGCATTACGCACGAGGCACCGCTGGTGTGTTTTGGTTCATGCACATCTCCGACTCGCACATCGGCGCGAGCAAGCTGGAGGGGGCCGATGCGCCTGATCACCTGAGCTTTGCGCTGACCGAAGCATCCGACGTGATTCAGCCATGGTTCGTCGTCAACTCAGGCGACTTGGTCGACGGCTCCAAGCTCGACATTCCTGCTTTTGGCCAAGATCAAGCCGAGTGGGATCTGTACAAGCAGATCTATACCGACGCGGCCGTCACGCCCTCGTACTACTTCGATCTTCCTGGCAACCACGACGGCTACGACGACATGGGGCTCACGTTCTATTTGGCCAACTCGATGCAAGGCCAAGCCAACAACGCGCTGTTCACTTCGTGGCTGGTCAACACCCCAGTCGGCAACTACTACTTTTTCGGTCTCAACAGCGTTGGCAATGGCAGCGGCCCGTTCATCGAGCAGCCAGAGTTCACGACGGACGAGCTCGATGCACTCGAAGCCGGCTTGAAAGACAACGCCACAGCGGAGCTGGCCTTCGTGTTCGCCCATCACCATCCAAGTGGACCGAAGAACAGCAACAAGCTCATCGACATCCTCAAAGTCCACGACGTTGGCTACTACTTGCACGGCCACAAGCATCAGCACAGCGAGTATTTCGCTGGCAACGACACCGTCGTGGTCAACCAGGTCGATACCTTGGGCAAGGGCAAGGTCGACAACATCGCCGTGGGTGTGATCGATCACAACGGTTTCAGCTATCACGCAACCGACTTCAAGAACCCTTGGCCCTTCGTCGTCATCACCGCACCGGTCAGCCACGTGTTGCGCAACGACGACAAGGCACATCCCTACGCCTACGAAGTCTGCAAAGACCGCCCAGACAATCCGGTGCGCGCGCTGGTATTTGCCAAAGAGCCGACGACGACGGTGACGGTGAAGATCGGCGACGGATCGATCAATATGATGACGCTGGCGCCAGGCTCGACGGCGCTTTGGGAGGCTGAGGTCGACACCACCGGGCTCAGCGCCGGCGTGCACAACGTCGTAGTCGTGGCCACCGTCGGCGAGAACAAGGGCGAGCACGTCATCGCGACGAGCTTCGTCGATGGCCCCTGTGATGAGCTTCCTGACAGCGGCTACCCAATGGGTGGCGCTGGCGGCACTGGCGGCGCTGGAGGCGCTGGGGGGCAGAGCACTGGTGGAGCACCCTCGGGCGGAGCAGGAGGCAGCGGCGGCGCTGGAGGCGACGCGGGCGTGAACCCGCCTGCAACCGATGTCGACTCCGGCTGCAGCTGCCGCCAAGCTGGAACGCCCGCCGGTGGAGACCTCGGCGACGCTTCAACGCTCGGTTTGCTCGGCCTGGCGCTAGTGAGCCTGCGGCGGCGACGCAAGTCGACAAGCTGATTGCAACGTCATCGCGATGGCTGCGTTACAATCGGGCCATGCGCTCGCTGTTTGTCGTCCTGGGGCTTGCTTCGCTTCTCATCTGTAGCGCGGCGTCAGCGTTGACCACGCCACTGCCAGGAGCGGTAGCGTTCCCATCCAACGTGAAGCTGGTGCTGCCATTTCCTGCTGGTGCCAAGATCAAGCTGCTTTCTGGCTATGGCCCCTCGGCTGGATCGAGTCTGCACAAGGACACCAACAAGCCCAGCAAAGCCAACGACTACTACGCCCTCGATCTGGTCTACGACGACAAGCCCAACGCCGGCAAAGGTGAGCCCGTCCTCACCCCGCTTGCAGGCAAGGTGATTCGTGCTGGCTGGGCGACGCAGGGCTGGGCCAACTATGGTTTGCGCGTCATCCTTCAGCACGACCTGGGCGACGGCCACGTCTACCACACCATCTATTGCCATCTGGACGCCATCGACTCAGGTGTAAAAGAAGGCGGCATGGTCAGCGCTGGTCAGCTGCTCGGAACGCTCGGCCAGTCGTGCTTGGGCCAGCTCAGCTGCGGCTCGTTTTCGACTCCGCATCTGCATTGGGCCATCCACCGCGACAGCAGCGTCGGCGGCAGCGGCACTGGAGGCAGCTACGGAGGCAACGCGGTGGTGCCGGAGCCCTTCGATGGCGCCGAGGACTTGTTCCAGGGTCAGGTGATCACCTCGAGCAATTCATCAGATCCCAAGTGTGGTGACGGCTTCTGTAACGGAGACGAGACCCCCGAGAATTGTCCGCAAGACTGCCCGATATGCGCGCTCATTCCGCCGACGGGGCGCGTGGTCGAAGAGTCGGAATCGCTCTGCTTCACCCAATTCGGCACACCAAAGTACTGGACCAAGGAGAGCGCTGGCCATGGCGGCTCGCTGCTGTGGACCACCGCGACCGACGACGCCAAACCCGACAACTACGGCGTCTGGAGCTTCGATTTCCAACAGGCTGGCGACTACACGTTGGAGATCTATACCGACGCTGGCTTCGGACAGAGCAAGCAGGCTCGCTACCAGATCGAGCACGATGGCGATCAGGACGAGAACGTGGTCGATCAGTCCGCCGTGGACGGCTGGCAAACTCTGGGCACCTTCTACTTCGCCGCAGGCGGCGGACAGCAGCTGCGCCTCGACGACAACACCGGCGAGCCGCTCTCACAGAAGCGCAAGCTGGCCTTCGACGCAGTGCGCTTGACGGGCATGGGCAACAGCGGAGGCAGCGGCAGCGGCGGCAACGGCCTGGGCGGCTCCGGGGCGATGGGTACCGGAGGCGAGGGCGCGAGCGCAGGCGGCGGTGGAACCAACACCGGAGGCGCGCCAAGCATCCCGGCAACACCAAGCGACGCAGACTCGGGCTGCAGCTGCCGGCATGCAGGGTTGCGCGCCCGCCGCACGCTACCTACGTCGATGTACCTGCTCGGCCTAGCGCTGCTTGCCACCAGGCGACGCAGGCACCCTCCACTCGCCTAGGTGACACATGACTGGTACCGGTACCAATTCCCACTCGCCTATGTGACAAGTGACTGGTACCGGTACCAATTTCCTGCCTCGCCATCCTCGCTCAATCACTCGACAATTCGCCGAAAAGTGGATTTTGCTAAGTGACAGATGACTGGTACCGGTACCGCGTTCTGTACCGCGTTCTTGGCTGGCTGGTCAGCGACCTACGGTGGTTGGGCGTCGCGGTCCTTGGAGCTCAGATGCGCTCGCCGATGCGTACCAGCATGGCTTCGCCGTTTTCGGCGGCGCTGGCGTAGTGGGAGGCTAGCTGACGCAGCTTGGCGTACATGTACACGGCGCGATCGCCGAAGCCGCCGGTGCGGCTGCCTGGCAGCGACGGCTGGGTCTCTTCGGGATCGACCTGGTAGCGCTTCTTGAACTCGCTGCGGCGCATGCCGCGCAGCTCTTCGGCGAGCTCGCGCACACGCTCAGCGGAAACGAAGCTCCAGGCGGCGCGGGCGTCGGTGCTCGGGAGGGGCTCCTCGCCTATCGTAGGGCCGTTTTCGGGCAGCTTCACGCCGCCGTCGAGAAACACGCCGAGCTCTTCCCAGGCGCGCCCCAAATCGATGCCGCGACCGTCTGAGAGCGCTACGCGCGGATCATACTTGGGCAGGATGTCGGGGTTGTCGCGCAGCCGCTCGACTTCCTTCTGTTGCAACCGAATATAGATGCCTACGATTTGCTTCAAAACCGCTGCTCCAAGCGAATTCACGGCGAAATTGTAACAAGGAACTTGGCCACATTGTAGGGAAATGTCTCGAAGTCTGCTACTCGTAGGAAATCTCAATGATTTCCAGCTCGATGTCGCCAGCCGGACGTTTCACCACCACAAAGTCCCCCTCCTTGCGCTTGAGCAAGGCGCGCCCCAGCGGTGAGCGCCAGCTAATCTGGCCCTTGTCGGGCGCGCTCTCGTCGGCACCGACCAGCTGATAGCGCTTGCGCTTTCCCTCCTCGTCCTCGACCTGCACCGTAGCGCCGAAAAACACCGTGTCGGAAGCCTCGCGCTTGGGCTCCACCACCACAGCAGTGTCGAGACGCTTGGTCAAAAAACGGATGCGCCGATCGATCTCCCTCAGGCGCTGCTTGCCGTACTTGTACTCGGCGTTCTCGGACCGATCCCCATGCGCCGCCGCCACCGCCACCTCGTCCACCGTCTTGGGCCGCTCCACTGAGCAGAGCTGCTTCAGCTCAGCCTGCAGCTTCTTCGCACCAGCCGGCGTGATGTAGTTGGGCGTGGCAGTGGCCATGCGTGGATGATGTTCGAGAGCGTGATGCTACGGTGCTGGTGCGCAAGCGGCGTCCAGCAGCGGGCCAGCATCCGGTGGTTCCAACCGATCGGAATCACACGTGTAGCAACCTCGCACTGCGTAGGTGCAAGGCTTATCGTCCTCATCGCCATTCGTCTGGTCGCAGTAGAGGCAATAGGTTCCGCCGCCATCCAGGTCTTGGTCATTCCAACCTGAGGGAGGCTCGGGATCGCCAGACAACTTGCAGCCCGCCAAGATGGCTCCCGCTGACATGTTCTTGCTGGTACAGCCCTTCTTGGGATCGCACTCATAGGTCTTGCAAGGGTTCTTGCCCTGGCAGAGTATGCCGCCACTGTCGTTGCTGCATTTTCCGCTCGAGCAGGTGTCGTAAGTGCAGACGCTCTCGTCGTTGCAGCTGTTGCCACACTTGCCGCAGTGGCTGAAGGCGTCATCAGTCTTCACGCAGGCATTGTTGCAATTGGTCAGCCCACTATCGCAGGAAGCCTTGCACGTTCCCTTCGAACACACAGGCGTGCCAGCATCGCTACCGCACTTGTTGGCGCATTTTCCGCAATGATTTGGATCGCTTTGGATGTCAACGCAGCTGCCCGAGCAGTCTTTCTTACTGTCTGTGCAGGTACCTGCAGAAACACAGGTGGCGTTGTCGCAAGCCTGCATGGAGTTGCAGGTAGTTCCGCAGGCGCCGCAGTTGCTTGGATCGTCATCCAAGTTGACGCAGGAGCTGCCGCACTGGGTTTCACCAGTGGGGCACTCACTTCCAGCGCAGGCACCACTCGAGCACAGCTGACCCGAAACGCACAGATTGAAGCATGAGCCGCAATGTTGTGCGTTGGTGTTGGTATCCACACAGCCTTGGCCGCATTGGGTCAAGCCCCCATCACCGCAGTCGCTAGCGCAGCCACAAGGAGCGCATAATTCGCCCGCGTCACAGGCTTGGTACTCGCCGGGGGGACATTGCTCCCCAGCGTCGGCCGCGTCGGCGTCGGCGCCAGCGTCACTCGGTCCGGCGTCGCTTCCCGCATCCGCTACCTCAGGACAGCTCGGCTTGCAGCCGCCACAGTTCTCTGGGTCAGCTGTCGTGTCGACGCACTTGCCGCAGCACTTCGTCAGTCCCGTATCGCAATCGGACGCACAAGCACCGTTGGAGCAGATTTGGGATGAAGAGCAAGGAGTGTCACAAGTGCCGCAGTTGAGCGTATCGGTAGCTAGATCGACACAGCCGCCATTGCAGTTGGTCAAGCCCGCGTCAGCATTGCAACTATCAGCGCACTTGCCCTCGTTGCAAACGCCTCCATCGGTGCACTGATCCCCAGCGTCGCCACAGTTGTTTGGGTCGCTGTTCTTGTCGTAGCAGCCGCCAGCGTCGTTCTTGTCCGGCAGCGTTTGGGGACAGCCAGCGTCGGCGCATTCGCCAGCAGCGCAGGGCTCGCTAGCGGCGCACTTGGTGGTGCACGAGCCACAGAAGTTGGCGTTGGCGTTGAGGTTCACGCAAGTGCCCTGGCACTTGGTAGCGCCATTTGTACAATTGCCAGCCGCATCACTGGTGCCCGCGTCGGCGGCGTTGGGATCGAGCGTACAGTACAGCGCGAAGGTACTCCGTTCCGCCGAGCACATTGCGACGTTGTCCAACGCAGCGACCTCACGACAGCTCTTCTTGTAGTCGTCGTCGCCGCAGCGATCGCACAGCTCCAGCAGATCTTCGCAGGGGTCGGCGCAGCCTTGGGCGGTCAGCGAGAATACGACCACCGGCAAAGCGGCGGCAACAACCAGAATAGCAAGCCTTTTCATAACGATACGTGTGCGCTCGAAGTCCAGGAGCCAGGCGGAGGAGGGCTCCACCACCGGGGGATCTTCTCACGGCAGGCGAGACTGCGCAAAGAAGCCGGCTTGTAGGTCTGCCCGCTGTGCACGGCTCAGCGGCAAAGCTCGACGGCCTCTACAGCTCGGCGGCGAGCGTGCGCGCTTCGGCCAGCAGCTCGAGGCGGAGCTTGTTGCTGGCGAGCTGCTCGCGGGCCTCGGCGACGACCTCGGCTGGGGCGCGCTCGGCGAAGCCCTTGGCGGAGAGCTTCTTTTCGAGGGCGGCGATGTTCTTCTCGGTCTTGCCGATTTCGCGCTCGACCCGCGTCTTTTCCTTGCTGGCATCGACAATCCCGCGCAGCAGCACGAGCACCTCGACGTCGGCCGCCACGCTCAGGGCCGCGCCTTTGGGCCGCTCGCCGCCGGACGGCTCGACGGTCAGCGACTCGGTCTTGACGAGGGTCTCGATGGCGAGCCGCTCAGTTTCGAGCAAAGCCCGCAACGCCTCGTCGTCAGTGCGGAGCAGCACTGCGACCTTCGCCCCAGGGTGCACCTGCCGTTCACTACGGACTGTGCGGGCCGCGCCGATGATGGCTTGAACCACGGCCATGGCGGAGGCGGCCTCGGGATCGGCGCGCCCACTATCAGCGTCGGGCAACCGGGTCAGGGCAATCGACACAGGACTGCCTTCAGGCTTGGCCACACGTTGCCACAGCTCCTCGGTGATGAACGGCACGAAGGGGTGCATCGCCCGCAGCATCGCCTCGAGAACATAGGCCAACGTGTCGCGGGTCTCGCTCTTGGCTGCTTCGTCGTCGCCGGCGAAGATGGGCTTGCACAGCTCGAGGTACCAATCGCAGAGCTCACCCCAGAAGAACTGGTAGAGCGCGGAAGTGGCGTCGTCGAAGCGGAACTGCTCGATGCCGAGGTGCAGCTCCCCGCAAACCTTGCCGAGGCGGCCCAGGATCCAGCGGTTGACCAGCAGCTTGGGCGCAGGCGCCTCGTCCGCCACAGTCGCGCCTTCGAGATAGGAAAGGGCGAAGCGGGTGGCGTTCCAGATCTTGTTGCAGAAGTGCCGGCAGCCCTCGATCTTCTTGGGCGACAGCGGAATGCGCTTGCTCTGCGAAGAGTAGCTGCACAAGGTCCAGCGCAGCGCGTCGGTGCCGTAGGCTTCGAAGCCCTTGCCCATCTTCGCCGTCGACGGATAAGCCTTCTTGAACTTGCGGGTCGATTCCTCGAGCGGCGCGCCGGGCAGCGCTTTGCGCACCACCGTCTCGAAGTCGGCGCCATGGATGAGATCGAGTGGATCGATGACGTTGCCGATCACCTTGCTCATTTTCTTGCCGGTCTCGTCGACCACCAGCGGGTGCAGCAAGATGCGCTTGAAAGGCGGCTCACCCATGAAGTGGATCCCCATCATCATCATGCGGGCGACCCAGAAAAAGAGGATGTCGTAGCCTGTCTCGAGATCGCTGGCCGGATAGAAACGCGCCAGCTGCGGAGTCGGCTCGGGCCAGCCCTGCGTGCCCATGGGCCACAAAGCGCTCGAGAACCAAGTGTCGAGCACGTCTTCGTCTTGGCGAATGTTGCTGCTCTTGCACTTCTCGCAGGCGTCGAGCGACTCGCTGTTGACCACGCTGATGTGATCGCAGTCATCACAGTACCAAGCCGGAATGCGGTGCCCCCACCAGAGTTGACGCGAGATGCACCAGTCCAGGATGTTGGTCATCCAGTGCTCATAGGTCTTGGTCCACTCGGCCGGGATGATGACCGTCTTGCCATCGCGCACGGCCTGCAGGGCCGGCTCGGCCAGCGGCTTGGTCTTGACGAACCACTGGGTGGACATCATCGGCTCGACGACGCTGCTGGTGCGATCGGAGCGAGGAATGACCAAGCGGTGGCTCTTGCTGCCCTTGGCCAGGCCTTTTTCCTTGAGGGCCCGTTTGACGGCTTTTCGCGCCTCGAAGCGCTCCATGCCTGCAAAGGGCCCACCCTGCTCGTTGAGCGTTCCGTCGAGCTCGAGGATGTTGATGCGCTCGAGACTGTGCCGTTTGCCGGTCTCGAAGTCGTTGAAGTCGTGCGCCGGCGTGACCTTCACCGCGCCGGTACCGAACGCTGGATCGACCAGAATGCTGTCGGTGATGATGGGGATCTTGCGGTCGACGAAGGGGTGGACGACCGATTTTCCGTGCAGGTGCTTGTAGCGCTCGTCGTCGGGATGCACAGCAACCGCACTGTCGCCCAACATCGTCTCGGGTCGCGTGGTAGCGACCACAATCTCGCCGCCGCCGTCCTCCTCGGCAATGGGATAAGCGAACTCGAATAGCTCGCCGTTCGCTTCCTCGTTGTTGACCTCGAGGTTGGACAGCACAGTCTGTGCCTGGCAGTCCCAATAGATGAGCCGATTGTCGCGATAGATGAGCCCCTCGGCGTGGAGGCGCACAAAGCTCTCCCGGACCGCGCGGGCGTACACCGGGTCCATCGTGAAGGTGGACCGCTCCCAATCGGCACTGAGACCGAGCACTTTCTGCTGCTCGACGATGCGGTCTCCGCATTCGCCCTTCCACTCCCAGACCCGCTCGAGGAACTTGTCGCGGCCCAAGTCATGGCGGCTGATGTCCTGGCGGCGAAGCTGCCGCTCCACGACCACCTGAGTGGCAATGCCCGCGTGCTCGGTGCCGGGCTGGTACAGGGTGTTGTAGCCCATCATGCGATGGGCCCGGGTGAGCACATCTTCGATCGTGCACATCATGGCGTGGCCCATGTGCAGCGAGCCGGTCACGTTGGGCGGCGGCATCGGCAGCACGTAGGTGGGCCGATCGTCGTCTGGCTCGTCGCTTGCGCGAAACACGCCGCTATCGATCCAGTGCTGATACCAGCGTTCTTCGATGGTCTCGGGTGCGAACCCCTTGGGAAGCTCTTCAGCCATGAGGCCGGCGACGCTGCCGCGCTTTGCACTGGGCCGCAAGTACGGCTTCGCGCCGCGCCGCAACTGCGGCGCGCAACTGCGAGCGAGCGACCGCGGATGGCGACGCTTACTCGGTCGTCAGGCGACGAATCTCTTCGGCGATGAGCGTCTCGGCGATGGTGGGAACCACCTCCCAAACGACCCGCTCGACGACCTCGCGCGACAGCGCCAAAACCCCCTCGACTTGCTCACTGGTCAAACCGAGAGCGCGCAACCGTTCGTCGAATCCAGCACCGTTGCCAGCAGAGGCTCCTGTCGCAGCGGCGACTCCGGTGGCGGCAGCGCGCGGAACGTCAGCCTGAGGCGTTTCGCCAGGAGGAGGAGGCGCAGGCCACGACGAGACCGTCGGACGACGTGGGGCTGCCGCTTGCTGCGGGGGCGGCGGGGGCATCGACGAGTCCCGACGCGGCGCTTGTGGTGCCGATGCACCAGGCATGGTGTCACCGGTCGGGGCGGGCGCGGGACGCGCAGGACGCGGTTGAGTTGGAGGCTGCGCGCGCTCGAAGGGCTCAGGCGTCGCTCCCACACCTCCGCGCGCAGCCGCCTGACGCGGCTGGCCCATCGCCGGATGGACGTCCTCGAGCTTGGCAGGAAACGCCATGGTCTTGCTGAGGTCGTGCTTCTTGGAAGTGGGCTTGGCCGGAGCCTTGGGCGGCTCACCTGGCGCAACCGCATCGGGCTGAACGCCCGGCTGGGTCTTGGACAGGTTGGGCGCTCCGCCGGGTGGCACCGCAAACGGCACAGTACGCCGTCGCTCCTCGAGCGGGCCGCGGCGAGCTTGTGATGGGGGCTGTCGCTCCCGAATGGGCGACGACATCATCGCCGGGGTCGGGCGCTTGCGCGGTGCCGGGATCTTCCCAGGCGGCGCGTTCTGAGGCATCACCACCGGCTTGGTGGCGCCGAGCACGGGCGCGAGTCGATCTCCGAAAGACTTGGGAATGTCGGTGTCACCGATCGGGCGCTCTTTGATCAGGTCTCGTGCTTTGTCACGCAACGCTTGTGTGTCGAAAGGCTTGTCGATGTGGTCGTCAGCCTGCGCGCCACGCGCCGCGTTGAAAGGCTGATGCTTGGAAGTGAGCATCAACACCGGCGTTTCTGGCGAGGCGAGCTTGATGGTGGTGCACAGCTCGTAGCCATCGCCCGGCGGCAACGTCACATCGGCGATCACCAGATCGGGCTGGATGGTCTTGACCTTCTCGAGCGCTTCGAGAGCACTGTCACAGGTCACCATGTTGAACTCGGTGCCCGTGAAGGTAATCTCGAGGCACCTCCGCATGGTGACGCTGTCGTCTACGGCCAGGATGGTTGTCACGTACGGCTCCTTAAATGGTGGCGCTTTCTCAGCACGGAATCATCGAGCCCGCGCCACCCTCTGTCAAGGTACGGATATTACTTCAGAGACTTACGTTTGACACCCCAGACGATGGTTGTCAGTCGTCCTTCTTCATCGCCGCGGTCAGAGCGGCCGCGGTAGCGTCCACCAGAGGCAGGATCTTGGCGTAGTCCATTCGGGTCGGACCGAGCACGCCGAGCGAGCCGGTGGTCTTGTCACCAACGACGATGGGAGCGACCACCAGGCTGAGCTGCGCCGCACCCAAATCGCCTTCCTGGCCAGTCTCTTCGCCGATGTAGACACTGGCCGCCCCTGCGGTGATCGTCTTGTTGAGCAGCACCAGCAAATGCTCGCGATCCTCGAGGGCATGCATGAGCTTGCGGAGTCGGTCTACGTCCGCGTATTCAGGCAACTCGAGCAACTTGGAGCGCCCCTCGATAATGAGCTGTCCGGCCGCGTTTGGCAGCGGCTCGAGCGCTTTGTTGCCTAGAGCGAAGGCCTGGCAGCGCAGTTGGTCGAGGTGCACGCGTTGATCATCGAGACGCCTCGCAAATAGATCGCGCAGCGCGCCCAGCGTCCGGCCCTCGACCACATCGGCCATCAGGTTGTGAATGCGGTTCAGCACGCTCTCGGTGATGGGCTTGTCGACGGCGATGTAGCGGTTTTCCACCATGCCATCGTTGAAAACCAACACGGCGAGCAGTTGGGTCGGCTTGGTCACGATGAACCGCAGCTGCGAGAGCTGACGGGTGTCGGAGTGGCTGGTCGCGACCACCGCGGCCGCACCAGACAAGTCCGAGAGGTACTTGCCCGTCCGACGCATCGCTTCACGCCCGAGCTTGTGCTCGCGCGCAAAAATCTCCGCAAAACGCTCGCGCATCTGCTGCTCTTGCTTGTGTGGAATCTCCTGGAACTCGGTGATTGCCCCGATGAACGCGCGCAGCGCACGCTCAGTCGGCACGCGGCCTGCCGAGGTGTGCGGTTGCCGCAGGTAGCCTGCGTCTTCGAGATCGGACAGCACGTTGCGGATGCTCGCCGGGCTCAGCTCGATGGCGTATTTTCGCGCCAGAGTGCGACTGCCGACCGGAGCGCCGGTGGCGATGTACTCGGCAACGACCGAAAACAAGATCTTGCGGTTTCTGTTGGTCAGCCCAGTCACGTGTGGCTCTCTGTCTAGCCTAGCGCCAGCCGCCATCGATTGTTAGTCGGCCACCTCATCGATCAGCGTCACGACCCGTCGACACCGTGCTCATGCGGTCCTCTGGCTTGGCCTGCTGGGCGCTTTCATGCAGTCTTGTCCTTCGATGCTCGCTGCTCCGCAACTAGGTGACAAGACGTGACTGCAAGGCGATTCGTGCTCCCAGCACTCATGATGGTCACCTTGTTGGCCAGCGGCACTGGCCAAGCGGCCATGCCCAAGGACTACGCCTCGGCGCCGTCGTACAAGTACGCCCAGTTGAGCGCGCCCGCTTGCTATGCCGAGCTCCGCAAGCGCAAAGTGGCCTTCAGCCGCGTTGCAAAAGCGCGGGGGGTACTTGCGCCCGTTCGGATCCAAAAAGGACTGCGGGGCATTCGTTTCCACACCTTGCTGCCGCCTGCCAAACGGGCCAGCTCGGTTTGGGAAGTGTTCGACTGCCGCTTGGTGTTGGCGCTGCACGACTTCTCTAAGATACTGAAATCACACAACATCGATGACGTCGTGATTTTTTCTGCCTGGCGGCCTCCTTCCAAGAAGTGGAAGAAGGGCAAGATTGGCAAGCGCCATCCCGGCGCGCTCGCCATCGACATCATGCGGCTACGCCAACGCCTCCCCGCTGGGCCAGTGAACGGCAAGAAGGCCGCAACCCAGGACGGGGCGGCCTCCAAGGGCAAGACCTCGAAATCTGCCAAGAACCGGTCCAAAAAACCGGCTGAAACGACCTGGCTCGACGTAGAGCGCGACTACAACGGCAAGATCGGCAGCAAGACCTGCGGCCCCGACGCGAGGCCGCCCACACCGGCGACTGCCAAGGCGAAGGCCCTGCGCGCCATCGTGTGCGAGGCGGCCGAGGCGCGCATTTTTACCTCAATGCTCACGCCCAACTTCGACAAGCCGCATTTCAACCACTTCCACTTCGATCTTGCGCACAAATCGAAGTGGCGGTCGGTTCGCTGAGCTACTTCTTCTTCTTCTTCTTCTTGGTCGAGCTGGTCGACTTGAGGCGCATCAACGAGGCGCCGCCCGAAATGAGCATCTGATGGGCATCGCCTACCACGCTCATCAGCTCACCGATGGTGCTCGGCGTGGCACCTTCAATCTTCTTTTTGGCCTTTTTCAGCGCCTTTTTCGCAGACTTGCGCGCCGAATCCACCTTGCTCGCGGACTGCTTCTTCACGTTCGGATGGTTCATGGCGCTCTTGAGCTCTTTGCGCTTGGCCGTATAAGAGTCCAACTTGGAGATGGCAGCGCCAATCTTCGCGTTGGCGGTCTTCATCTTCTCAGCGCGCTTTTCCTTGTCGCCTTCACCCTTGGCCGCTTCGAAATCCTTCTTGGCCTCTGCGAGCCGCGCGTCGAGCACCGTCTTGAACTGCGGGAAGGTCGTCCCGTACTGCGCAGTCTTGTCGACGTTCCGCTGCAACGTCTTGGTCTCACCTTCCTCGGTGGGGCTACACCCCAGGCTAGCCACGCCGAAACACACCAGCGCGACACACAGAACCTTGGCAATCAGTGCTTTCATCAACTTTTTCCCTCCAACAGGATTCGGTAGACCGCCAACTCTAGCAGTGTGAGGCGCCCAAAGCCTATCGACTTTCCGCTTTGCGAGCCGCTTGAACTGGAGTTTCTCGTCGTCCTGCTAGGATGTACCCAGGCTCGGGTATGACGACTCGACTTCAGCTGCTCACGCTACCTCAGCTTCGGCTGCTCAACAGGGTGGTGGTGATGCTATGCGGCGCAGTGCTCGCCGCTGGGCTACCAGCATGTGAGCGAGAAGCCGCCGACGCCAACTCCACGAGTCGCCATCCTGCGACCACAGGCGGCGCCACCAAGACTGAGGCTGGATCGGCCAGCGCAGCGCCGAACAGTGCAAGCAGTAGTGCGAGCAGCAGCACGAAGGCGGGTGCGAGCCAGATCACGCTCATCGCCGGCGGCGATGTGAGTCTCGGACGCCTACGCGGCCAGCGGCTGCTGCGCAACCCGCAGCACGACGATTTCGCGAGCATGTCCGCGCTGATGACCCCAGTCGATCTGCGCTTCGTCAATCTCGAGTGCCCTTTGAGTGAACAGGGCGGCGAAACGCAATCGCCGGGCAACAAGCTGGTGTTCACTGGTCCTCCCATCGGAGCCGACGCACTAGCTCGCGCACACATCGACATCGTGTCATTGGCCAACAATCATGGCTGGGACTACGGCCGCGACGGCTTGATGCAGACCCTCGCCAACCTCGAGCGCACCAAGATCGCCTACGTGGGCGCGGGTCGCAGCCGTGAACAAGCCTACGGTCACCGCCTGGTCGAGCACGATGGCTTCGTCATCGCGTTCGTGGCGGTCACGGCCATCTGGAACCAGAACTTCTCGCCCCATCCTGGAAAGGAGCTCATTGCCGATGCTGATCTGGACGGACTGGTAGCCGCAGTGAAGGCGGCCCGCGCCGTCAAAGGAGTCGACAAGGTCATCGTCAGCCATCACGGCGGTTACGAATACATCGACCGTCCCCACCAGGGCACGCGCAAGATGCTGCGGGCGGCTGTGGCTGCCGGCGCCGACGTCGTGTTGGGCCACCATCCCCACGTGGTGCAAACCGTAGGACTGCTCGACGGCAAGCCGATCTTCTACAGCTTGGGCAACATGCTGATGCGAATGGTCACGGGCAAGCCGTGGACCGAGTTCGGTATTATGGCCCGGCTGACACTCCGTCGCGATGGTCCTACGGAGGTATCCATCTGTCCGTTTCGCATCTTCGGCTTGGAGCTCATCGCGCTGGGCAACGATCCACAACGCCGGCTCTACGAGGCCCACTTTCGCGTCAAGTTCGAGCGCTTGCTCAGCATCGGCAGCGTCGTGAAACCTGACGAAGCCGCCGTGCTCGGCCCGTTTGGAGCCGACGGCTGCGCCAGCATCAAGGCCAAGGCCGAAGGCCCATGAAACTTGTATTCACCGCACGGTTCGAGCTTGGATAGCCGTGCATGAGGCCGCTTTCCAAGCGCCTGGGATCCCTGGTTGGGCAGCTCACGATGCTGGCTATGGCTGCGTGCGCGCAACCCGATGCAAGCAGCACCGCAAGTACAACTTCCTCGGCAGCTGAGGTTGGCTCGAGCCAACCCTCCACATCAAGCCCGGCAACGAGCTCTGTGGTAACCTCGTCATCCTCATCAGATGCCTGCGCCAGTGTGAGCTGCAACAGCATCGAGCGCTGCGCCAACGGCAAGTGCGCGCCCAACTGTCCAGAAGGCGAGATCTACGTCCCAGCCACTGGGCCGAAGGGCTTCACCATGGCTTCGATCACCGGCAACCGAGTCGAGCCACCGCACAAGGTCGTGCTCACCAAGCCGCTGTGCATGGACGCCACCGAGGTCACCGTCAAAGCGTACAAAGAATGCGTGGACGCAGGACAATGCGCTGAGCCGCGCCTCTGGGGCATGTGGATGAACTACCCCAAGCTGAGCAATCATCCGGTCAACAAAGTCGACTGGAACCACGCCATGGCCTACTGCAAATACCGCAACAAGACCTTGCCGAGCGAAGCGCAGTGGGAGTGGGCTGCGACAGGCGGTGATGGTCGCAAGTGGGCCTGGGGCAACGAGCTCCCAAACTGTGAACGAGCCGACTACACGCCGGGCGTGCTGCGCACACCATCGTCAGACGACGGCTGCAACGGCGGCGGCACCTCGCCGGTAGGCAGCCATCCCAAAGGTGACCGCATCTGGCCCGCCGGCAGGATTCACGACTTGACCGGCAATGTCTGGGAATGGTGTCTCGACAACTACTTCAACTTGCCGCCACGGCCCGAGACCGATCCGGTGCACCTCGAACACAACAACGGCGCCCATGTGGTTCGAGGCGGCGGCTGGAATCGAAGCCACACCGGTATCAAGGCCCACTATCGCGGCGGCGCCGCGGCGACCTACCAAGTTCCTGGGTTGGGCTTCCGCTGCGTACGAAACCCCTCCTGAAGCTCCTCACTGCGCTGGCCGGCTCGTAACTGGCCGTCTATCGCGGTTTCTTCCGCTCTGGAACGACCGCGATGCTCTGATCGAGGAAGCGCTTTCCCTGATCGTCGGTGATGACGAGCCTCAGCGGTCCGCGATCATCGGGGCGGGTCGTGTTGTAGGCCCACGTTCGCCAAGACCAGGACTTGCCGACCTTGAGCGTCACCCGTGAGCGCTTCTTGTTGTTGACGCGAAACTCCAAATGCAAACAGCGCTCCCGTTTGCTTCGGTTGCGCACCGTGAGGTGGGCGTAAACCCGCTTGCCGGGCCGGGCGATGTACAGCTTGTCTTTGGGATCGCGGCGCTCGATGCCGCTAGCGAACACGAAGCGCAACAGTTGCAGCGGCTTGAGCGACCCGTCCTCGGGTGCGCATGCCGAAGCGTGCTCGTCCTCGGGCTCATCGTCGTAATCCTCGAGCGGTTCGTCGTCGCCAGGCTGCCTGGAGGTGGAGGGGTGGGAGGACGCCTTCGGCGCAACAGCTGAGGCGGTCGCGCTCGAGCCTCGACCCTTTGTCGCCGGCTGGTCGCGACAAGCAAGCAAGCTCACCAGCAGCAACCCGAGCAATGCGCGCGAAGTGGCTCGGCTCAAGCGCTTCCCCCTCGCTGCAGCTCGGCCCCCAGCCCCTGGATGGTGTGCTGTACGAGCAGCCCGACACCGGGCAACAGCGGATCGGCACGCTCGTCGAGCAGTGGAAGCAACCACTGTGTTTGACCCTTGAGCAACAAGTGCCTCAGAACCCGCCGCGCCATCGCCTCGTCGAACGGTCGTACGAGCGCACCAGCCACCGGCTCGTAGCGGGACTGCATCAACAGGGCGAGCTGTCCCATCGGCCCGGGCGCCTCTCCCGGCGTACCGTTGTACATGCTCAGCGTAGCGATTGCGTCGTGATAGCGCTCGCGCCGGTGTGGGGCGATGAAGCCCTGGGCCAGGTTTTGTTGCGCTTTGGTCAACAGCGTTGCCATTTGCTGGTGCAGCCCTCCGGCCTCGGCGCCGAGGGCGGCGAGCACCCAGCCGTCGGGTCGATCGTCGAGGACCTCTTGGACCATGCGCATGGCGTCGGTGACTTGACCTGCGCTCAGCGCGCACTCGACCTTGCCCCAGCGCGCCTCCTTGTTGTGCTCGCTCGAGGCCAAGCAAGCATCGAAGGCTCGTTGTGCCTCTTCGAGCCGGCCACAGAGCATGTGGATCGTACCGATGCGCACATGCGCGGCCCAGCCAGTGCAACCTTGGACAAACTTCTGCAAGAACACCGCGCCGTCCTTGGACAGCGCTTGCTCGTAGCACAACAGCGCCTGCTCATAGCGCGAGCTGCGTTGTCCTGCCTCAACAGCGTGCACGCCCAACATCTCGTAGGCGCAACCGCGAATGAAATAGAGGTCCGGATGTCCAGGCACCAAGCTCAGGCCCCGAGCAACGGTGTCGAGACCGGCTTGCGCCTCGCCCGATTGCACCTTCACCCAAGCGCGCGCTGTAGTCAGACGCAAGGCCGACAGATCGAGCGTGGTGACGCCGCTCTCGAGCAACGCCCAGCCGCGTTCGGCCGTCCGTGCCCCCTCTTCGCGCCTGTCGGCCTCGAGATACTCGTGCGCGAGATAACCGTAAGGCGTGATGTTGTCAGGCTCGCGCGCCACGTACCGTTCCAGCATGCGGATGTTGCGTTCTGTCTTTTCGCGACGCTCCCGAAGGCTCGGCACGACGCCGAGGTGCACGATGTCGAGCTCCTTGATGATGCTGGCTTTGCGCCCGCCACCAATGAGCCACTCGCCCACGTTCTCGTGGATGATCCCGGTGAAGCGTAGGTCCTCGGTTCGCCGCAACAATCTTGGCAAATAGGCCACGTCGGCGATCCGCTCAGCACCACTGACTACAGCGAGCGGATCGCTATCCACTTGCTTAGCGTTGTGCAACGGCAGCAATCCACAATCGAAGTCGCCGCGCTCCACCACGGCGCGCAACCGCTCAGCCGCGCCAGGAGCCAGACGTTCGTCCGCGTCGAGCATCAGCACCCAATCGCCCGTCGCGTCCTGAATGGAGCGATTTCGGGGTGCAGAAAAATCATCGTCCCAAGCGCGCTCGACCACCTTGGCGCCAGCAGCACGCGCGATCTCCATGGTCCGGTCGCAGCTGCCCGTGTCGACAATGACGATCTCGTCGACCGCACCCACGACACTGTCTAGGCAACCAGGGAGCATCTCCGCCTCGTCGCGGACGATCATGCAAAGCGAAACGCGCGGCACGTGCGGGCCTACGTGGTGATTTGGTCGCAACCGAAGAGCACGACCAACTTGGCGGAATCGTCCGCCTGAACCTTGGTGCAAGCGTCAGGGCAGAGCTTGATGGTACCCATCTCGATGTAGAACTTGTCCGGGCCGCAAGCCCCAGCGTCCTTGACCTGCTCAAATTGCTCGGGCGTGCCGTTGCCGCCTGGCGTGTATTCGACCACCACCGTATCGAGATCCAGGGTTTCTCCTGGAGGCGGCTCGGGCAGCGCGAACTCGCACTCGACCACGGCCCCCTCGATCACACCTTTGGCGATCTCGTTGAAGACGACGTCGTAGTTCTGGTCATCGCAAAGCGAGAACCGCAACCCACCGGTGAGCTTGCTCAGCGCCTGATAACCCAGCGCCGACGACACGGCCGAGTTGCCGTTTTCGTTGCAGCGCGCAAATGTGAACGGATCGGAGGGCAGCCAGGGATCCTTGGGGTTCTGGGGATCCTTCTTGGTTACGCCGATGAGGCTGTGCCAGATGTAGTTGCGCTCTTGCGCAGTGCCGAACTGCTGCGGCGACAGCGCCAGCAAGTTGGTGTCGAAGCTCAGCGCCATGGCTTCTGCGGCTGGCACATGGCTGGCATTGGGCAAGTTGGGTCCGTCGTTGTAGCTCGTACTGTTGGCGCTGCACGAAATGCCGTCGTCGGTAACCTCGACGAAGACCTTGAAGGCATCCGGGCGCAGCCACACTTGCCAGCCGCTAGGAGCGAGGCCGAAGTCGTCGTTGTTGGTGCCGTCGTACGTCTTGATGAGCTCACAAAGCGAATCGTGACTCGCCACGAACTCGCTGTAGTGGAAGAACTTGGGCGGCTTGTTGACGGGCGGATCGGTGTTGTTGATGACCGAGCATCCACCAACTGGGATGCCGCTGAGCGGCTCCTCCACGCAGACGTAGGTGTTGCTCTTGCCGTGGCGGGCAACGATGATCACTCGGTAGTCGATGCCGCTCGCTTCGATGATCTGGGCAAAAGCGTTGTTGATGTTGTCTTCGACCCCAGCGGCCTCCTGACCCATGCTGCCGGAGTTGTCGATCACCCAGATGATGTCGACGGGCTTCTTGACGAGCTCGGCTTCCGCGCTGGCCTGAGCGCAAGCCGCATCCTCCGACAGCCCGCCATCCGTAGTGCCCGCATCGAAGCTGAAGCCACCACCCGCTTGTCCGCCGCCATGGGCCGTGCTGGTCGTGACGCCGCTACCACCTGCACCCTCGCCGGACGAGCTGGCCGAGGAGCTAGCTGGTGGGCTGGTGTTGCCATCCTCTCCGCAGCCCGCGAGTTGGCCGGCTGCTAGCGCCACAGAAGGCACCAGCAGCAGGCATGCAAAGGTTCTGAGCCTTGTTCGAGAGGATTCGCTCAACGAGACCTTTTCTCTTGGCTAGGTGGGCGGACCGCCGCAGTTGATCTTGATGTCGATCTTGGCGCCCTCATCCGCTGTGACCTTCTCGCAAGCCTTGGGGCAAAGCTTGATCAGATCACCATCGATGTAGAACTTGTCAGCCGCCAAACCGCACTCTTGGGCGGTCTTCACCTGCAAGAACTCCTCGGTTGGGCCATTGGTGGGCTTGTAGAGCACTGAGATGGTGTCGAGATCGAGCATTTGTCCAGGAGGCGGATCGGGCAGCTCGAACTCACAAGGCACGGTGGCGCCGGAGACGACGCCCGCGGCGATGTCGTTGAACACGACGTTGTAGCCGGTGGGATCGCACAGCGGGAAGCGCAGCGCGCCTGTTCCCTTGCTCAGCCACTGGTATGCGGTCGCCGGCGAGACCGAGCCGGGCGTGCACTTCTCGCTGGTGACATCCTCGAACGACTCCCAGGGATCGCCCTTCATGGCGGCCGGGAACTGGGGGTTGTTGTTGAGGTACTTCGCCTGCAGGCCGACGATTGAGTACCAGAGGTAGTTTCGGCTGGCCGCTGTTCCGAAGTGCAACGGCGAGGCGGCCAGCAGGTCCTTGTCGAAGTCGACGGCAACCTGCTTGCCAGCGTTGATGTTGTCGGAATCGTTGTAGTTGTTGCTGTTCGTCGTCGAGGTGCAAGAAACACCGTCGTCGCTCAGCTCGACGAAGACCTTGACGGCCTCGGGCCGAAGCCACTGCGACCAACCCATGGGCGCTTGGCTGAACTCGTCGGGCTTGTTGCCATAGAGCGTGTCCAGAACGATGCACAGCGAATCGTGACTGTAGACGTCCTTGCTGTAGTGATAGAACAGCCCGGCGTTGGTACCCGGCGGGTTGCTGCCAATGCTGTTGCAGCCGCCAATGGGGATGGTGCTCAGGGGCGCCTCGATACACACATCGAGACTGCCCGCGCCGTGATCGGTGAGCATGATGATGCGGTAGTCGATGCTGCTCGCGCCGATGATTTGCGCGAAGTTCTGGTTGATGTTCTGCTCGACCCCGGCGATTTCACCGTTCATCGAGCCAGAATTGTCGATGACGAAGATGATGTCGGCCGGCTTGTAGATGATGTTGGCCTCCGCCACGATGTCGGCGCAAGAGCCACCGCTGCCACCGTTTCCACCCTGGTTGGTGAAGTTGATGCCACCCTCGGAGCCGCTCGAGCTCGAGCTCGCCCCGCCCGATCCATTGCTGGTGGTCGTCTGGATGTCGGTCTGGCCTGTCCCGGTGGTCTTGTCCTCCAGCTCCGAGGGGTCTTCGGCCCCCGTGCAAGCGTACATCGATCCAGCGGCTGCAACGAGCAATCCGACGATGCTGAAAGTCAGCTTGTTTTTGGTCTTCATATGATGTGTCCCCGAAAGGTAAAGGATGCGCGCCCATCCCCAACGAAATCTGAGCCCGGCGAGCGCTGGAGAGATTATACACTCTTGCGTACCTCTTTGCAGGTCAGGTGAGAAAATGTGGGCAAAGTATCATTCTGGGGGATTTCGGCTTCTTGTCGGGCCTCGGGCCAGCTTGCGCTCACGGAAAAACTTCGCGTGACTGAGCGGGGGGGGCTAGGCTGGGTCGATTCAACTCTGAGAGACGAAGAGCGGTGAGCAGCGGCAGACGTTCAGACGCGTCCGCTCGCCGGACGCGAAGCCCGGGAGGGTCGCGCGCGGCGAAGGGGGGGAAAGCGCCAAAGGTCAAGAAGGTTGCCTCGAAGAAGGCTGCCTCTAGAAAGACCCGCTCGGAGAAGACGGCCACGAAGAAGACGACCACGAAGAAGACCGCCACGAAGAAGACCGCCGCGAAGAAGACCGCCGCGAAGAAGACGACAAGGGCCCCGGCGAGGCGAACGCGCGCACCGAAGACCGAGACGCCAAAAGCCCCGGCAAGGCGAACACGCGCACCAAAGACCGAAACGCCAAAGGCCCCGGCAAGGCGAACACGGGCACCCAAAG
>CAZRGL010000074.1:23374-27481 GCA_964599485.1 uncultured Polyangiaceae bacterium | reverse complement strand
GCGGCGGCGGTGCGCGCGGGTGTCTGGGCGATGGGCTCGGGCTCGGCCACGCGAGGGGGAGTCGGCGCCTCTTCGCGCTCGTCTTTCTCCTCGAGCTTCGCGGCCCGGTAGCGCTTCCAGCGCCAGCGGGCGTAGATGCCGCCCAATCCGAGCAGACCGGCGGCGAGGAACCAATGCCAGTAGCTCATCAGCAGGCCGAGCACGCCGATGACCACGAACAGCGCGAGAACCGCAAAGATGATCAGTTTGGTTCGCCGCTTTTTGGACGTCTCTGCTTTCTCGGCCTCCTGGGCCTCGCGTTCCTCGTCTGAGCTCAGTAGATCGAAAGCGGCTTTCTTGGCGGCGTCTTTGCCTGCCGTGAGCATTGCGCTCGTCGTTGCATCTTCAGCGAGCTTCTTCAGATCGGCCATCGGCACGCACTGTACCAGTTCTGCTACTGCGCTCGCACCCCCGCGGATCGGGTGTTCGTCGAGCGGCTCTCGCACAGCTTTTCCACCTACGAGCTCGTGCCGGGTGACCAGCTCAAGAGCAGATCAGCAAGATTACCACGTGGCGCCTGCCGAACGGGTGGTCGAGGCGCCCATGAAGGACTACGAAGAGGACTACGGCGGCCAAGGTGGTGGCCTTGCGTCTAGGGCGCTGTTGTGGCTACCACTGCGCCATGCGTCATGTAGCAATTGGATTGGGAGTCATTTTCGTTGGTGCCGCGTTCGCTTGCGGTCCCGCTGCCACGTCGACGAAGGTGGAGCAGCCGCCGCCGGCAAAGGGGGCCGACGGTCCTCGCGAGCCGATGGCGGTGTGTAAGAGCGTGCAGGAGCGCAACCACGCATGCCCCGCCGAGACGATCGAGGCCATGTTGGGGATTCGTGTCGAGCTCGGCTTCCCCCCGGGCCTTGCCGAGGTCGTGGCGAAGAATCGTGAGGCCATCATGGCGCAAGCCACCAAGGAGCTGCTGGCCGACACCGAAGGGCCGCGGGGCGTGAAGAACTGCGAAAAGCTGATTAGCGGCTACCCCGAGGCTGAGCTCGCTGCAGACATGGCCGTCATGGACGGTTGTGCACAAAAGACCGACTGCAAAGAGTTCACGAAGTGCACGATGCCCATCTTCAAGAAGGGCGTGGAGCGCAAGAAGGCCAAATGGGAAAAGGCCACCGGCGTGTGCGTTGCGATGATGGCCAAAGGCGCAGAGTGCACCGAGGCCTTCGCGGGCATGCTGGTCGACGCGAGAGTCAAGCTCGACTTCCCAGCGGGGTTCGCCGAGAAGGCGGCAGGTCCCGCGCGCGCCGAGATCGTCAAGAAAGCAACCGAAGAGCTGAAGAATGACTTCGCGGAGCCCAAGCGTCAGAAAGCATGCCAACGGCAGACCCTGGTCGCGCCCGCCGAGATCATCGCTTCTGTCAAAGCCTGTAACGAAAAGGCTGACTGCGGCGAATTCGCCGCCTGCATGGCGCCCGTTCAGGAGAAGATGTTCGACATGCAGAAGAAGCAGCTCGCGGCGCGAAAAGGCCAGTGACCCATTGGAGCAGCTGAATGTCGTAAGTCGCAAATCGCGACATTCAGCTGCGATTGGACGATCGCGCGGCAGCGGCGGCCGCTAGCGCGATTGCTGCCCACAGCGCTGACAGATCGTTCCAAGCTGTCCGGCCCGTCCCGATGGAACAGCCCGAGTCGTGCACCACTACTGGAGTGGCGGGCACGCACTTTCCGCTGGCGTTGCAGATGTTGCCTTTCAGACACGCTCCCGAAGAGGCGCAGGTCTCTCGGCAGGCGCCGCTAGGGCCGCAGCGATAGGGTGCGCAATCGCTCTCGGCTGCGCAGCAGACATTCTCGAAGCAATTGAGGCTGCCGCATTGCGCGTCGTCCGTGCAGCTCTCGCCAAGGTCCGTTGATTCGACACATTTTTCGTCGTCGCAGTAGAAACCGGCGACGCAGTCGTCGTTGTCGGCGCATTTAGTCAGACAGCTCTGGCCATCCTCGGCGCAGACGTAGTCTCCACATTTCTTGCTGCTCACCTGGCACATGCCGGTGCTGCAGTCCCTGTCAGTGAGCACGCCGCCTGTGCAGGTCGACTGGCAATCCTGGTCGCAGCAAATCTCGTCTTCGCAATGGCCATTGATGCAGCCGCCATCATCTATGCAGCTGTAGCCGTCATTGGTTCCGCAATCGCCCTTGCCGTTGCAGTTCTGTACTGCTCCCGCGCATTCTTCGTCCGGATCCAGCCCCGCCTTGATGAACCCGCAGGTCCCATCCTCGCCGCCGTTCAATGCGGACGTGCAAGCGTGACATTTATCTCCGCAGGCCGTGTCGCAGCAGACAGCATCGACGCAGTTGCTGCTTACGCATTGGTCCGCAGCCGTGCAGGTTTCGCCATTGCTCAGCTTGCAGACGCCCATACCGTTGCAGCTTTGTGCTGCGCCCGGGTTGCATTCGTCGTCTGGATCGGTGTGGGCCGGTATGAGGCTACACGTTCCATCAACGCCGCCCGTCTTGGCGGCAGCGCAGGCTTCGCAAAGATCGGTGCAGCCTGAAGCGCAACAAACGTTGTCCACGCAGAACCCGCTCGCGCAATCGTCCACCTTGCTGCACGTTTGGCCATCGGCGAGCGCGCAAACTCCGGCGACACCGCAGAGCTGATTGACCGGGCATTCGCCATCCGGATCGGTTGCGACGGGCATCGGCAAACACAAACCATCGAAGGCGCCGTTCTTGCTTGCGCTACACGCTTCGCAGCTGCCTGCGCAAGCGGTGTTGCAACAGAATCCGTCGACGCACACCTTGCTCGGGCAATCGTCAGGTTTGACGCAGGGTTGCCCAACGGGCGCCATGATGTACGCCGCGCCCGCGCCCGAGCCCTTGTCGTCGTCGCCAGTCTTTCCAACCAGCACTGCGTCAGCACTGACGGCTACCGCGCTGCCGAAGCTGTCTTGCTGAGCCACGTCGTTTGGGATCAGCTTCTCCTGCTCGGTCCACAAGCCGCCGCTTCGGGTGAAGACATAGGCTGCTCCAGCGTTCTGGAAGACGTTGTTGTCGTAGCGAGCGCCCACGACGGCTGTCTCGCCGTGTACCGCGACCGAGTAGCCAAACCTGTCAGTCGAAGCTCCATCGCTGGCAAGGAGCTTGGTTTGCTGACTCCAGGCGTTGTTGCTGCGCACGAAGACATAGGCGGCGCCCGCATTCGAGCCATTGTCACTTTCGCTGTCGGCGCCTATGACCGCCGTCTCTCCGTGAAGCGAAACCGAGCCGCCGAACGCGTCGTTGTTGTTGCCGTCGGTGGCGAGGAGCTTCTCCTGTAGGGTCCAAACACCACCAGTGCGCACGAATACGTAGGCTGATCCCGAGGAGGTGCCGTTGTCGTCGTCCTTGTGCGCACCAATCAGTGCCGTGTCGCCGCTGAGTGCCACCGCGTAGCCGAACTCGTCACCCGCTTGGCCATCGCCGGCAACGATTCGCTGCTCGAAGCTCCAGGTGTTGCCGCTGCGCACGAATACGTAGACCGAGCCCGTATCCATGTCGATCTGGTTGTCGTGGTCGTCAAAAAGGGCGCTCACCAATGCGGTGTCGCCGCTCAGCGCAACCGAGTGACCGAGACGATCCTGCGCCTGCCCGTCGCTTGCGACGAGCTTCTGCTGCTCGGTCCAGCTGTTGCCGCTGCGCACGAAAACATATGCCGCGCCAGTGTTGGCTAGTGGAGTACTGCCATCGAAATGGGCACCCACCAGTGCCGAGTTCCCGTCAACTGATACCGAGACGCCGAACTGGTCAGTCGTATCTGCGTCGCTTGCGACGAGTTTCTTCTCGAAGAACCAGGTGTTCCCGTTGCGTCTGTAGACGAACGCAGCGCCCGCATCAGTCTTGCTGTTTGAGTTATGCTGAAGGGCGCCAACCAAAGCGGTGTCGCCACTGAGCGAAACCGCGTTGCCGAATTTGTCGTACTTATACCCGTCGCTGGCGACGAGCTTCTGTATCACGCTGAAGAGCGGATCGATGCTCAGCGGGTAGTGCGCGATCGCGTCGTCCACGTGCAGTCGGATGGCGCCACGTTCAACCGTCATCCATGCCTCTAGCTGTCGGCCCAGTGCGTCGTGGGCGAACAAATCTGACTACCGA
>CAZRGL010000074.1:17576-23364 GCA_964599485.1 uncultured Polyangiaceae bacterium | reverse complement strand
GGCCATCATGTGCGTATAGGCCAATGTCGCTCGAGCCCACCGTTGTGCGCGGTAGCAGTCCGTCGGCTGACAGCACGAGCGTGAGCACGCCGTTGCCTGCCGGGCGCCGGGTGAGCTCGAATCCTTGCTCGAGCCCGAGCGGACCGTTGACGAAGTACTGCTCGAGGCCTTCGCCATGCCGGTAGCTTGCTCGGTTGCGACTCAGCTCGGGGTGCTCGGCTGGCTCAGGAACAGAAGCGCGCAGGTCGCCGCGCCCGATGCCAGTCCAACGCATCACGAGATTCCAGTCATGGGCCGTCGGCTCGATGTGCAATGCGCCCGCGTCGAGCTTCGCTGCGAACTGGTGGCCTGGGTTGTTTGCGCCGGGGGTCTGGAGACTCACAGAAGGCAGCGCGAAGTCGTAAGCGCTGGAGACGTTGCGCTGCGCCGCCGCAACATAGGCCGCGCGTTGTGCTGAAAGTAGGCGCGTACTGGGGTTCGGCCCCTCAGCGACATCATCACTTGCCGTCACCGCGGCGGTCATTGAGCCACGCGCGCCGCCCATGCCGAGGGGTGACGAGTCGGTGGCGGGGCCGCACCCCGCCAGGATGGCTGCGAGCACGATCCACAATCTGAAACAGGTTGATGCTGGTCGCTTGCTCATTGCATGGTTCCCCGTCCTGGCGTGATCCGACAGTATACCCATGACTGCACCAGTTGGGTCACTTGGGTCACCAGCTGTCAGGCGGTTTGTAGCGTGTCTTCGTTGGCCCTGTGGTTTTCGGTTTGGGCTGAACGATAGGCGGCGGCTTCGATGTCGAAGCGGGGGGGACTGTGGCGCTCAGTCGTGGCTTCTGTGACGCGGCCACGACCGGCCGGGGCGAAGATGACGCTGAGCCCACAGGCACAATCAGCTCGGGTGGTGAAGCGGTACCTCTTTTGGTGATGGTCACCGTTTCTTCCAAGCGCTTGCCCTCTGCCTCGACGACGACCTCGAAGCTGTCGCCTGCCTCGCCCTCGAGCACGAGCTTTTCATCGATGAGCTTCTGGGACTGTCCTTTGATCGTCACCTTTGCGCCGGCTGGCCCAATGGATACTTCGACACGGTGTTTGCTGACCGAAGTGCTGGCCGTAGTGGTTGATTGGGTTGGCGCAGTGGCTCGTTCTGGGCTCAGGGGAGCCTGTGATGCAATCGGCTTGCTGTTGAGAGCTACGGCGACGATTGCGCCGCCCACCAGCAGGCTCGCCCCCAGCGCGAACGCCACCCAGCGCCGCCCGCGGGATGGGGGCTCGCTCGGCTCGACAGTGGCCACGACGGTTGCCGCTCCCATGCTGGTCAGCTCCGGGCCGCGCGCGCGTGGGCCCTGACGTCGCGATCCGCTGCTTGCACCGGCTTGAGCAGCTCATCGTTGACGGCCAGGTCTCCCCCGGTGAATGGCGCGAGCGCCTCGGCAAACTCTCGCATCGACTGGAAGCGGCGGTCCAAGTTGCGGGCGAGCGCTTTGTGTACGACCTCGACGAGCCCCGGCGGCACCCAAGGTGCGGTGTCTTGGATGTGGGGCAGTTGCTCGGTGTAGATTGCCAGCAACACTTCGCCTACCGAAGTGTGTCCGGCCCAGGGGGAGCTGCCGCAGAGGGCTTGGAAGAGCGAGATCCCGAGGCTCCAGATGTCGGTGCGTGCGTCGACATCTTTGGCGTTTTTGGCCTGCTCAGGCGACATGAATATGGGCGAGCCGATCATGCCACCGGTTCGGGTCAAGTTGGTCGCGCTCTCTTCGCCGTCGGTTTTGAGCTGCTTGGCGATCCCGAAGTCGCAGACCTTGACGACGATCTGACCGGATGGTGTCTGGTGCAAGAACAGGTTGGCGGGCTTGATGTCCCGATGAACCAGCCCGATGTCGTGAGCAGCTTGGATGCCGCTGCAAGCTTGCACGAAGATCCGCGCAGCTGTCATCGGATGAAGCGGCCCGCCACGTTGAATGCGCGCGTCGAGGTCGGCTCCCTGCAGCAGCTCCATCACGATGTAAGGCAACTGCTGGCGTGGATCGGTATCCGCTTGCACCATCTGTACGACGTGATCGGAGCTCAAGCTGGCCGCGGCGCGTGCCTCGCGAACGAAGCGTCGACGGGCGCCAGGTTTCTTTCCAGCGAGCTCTGGCTCGATGATTTTGACGGCGTAACGATTGCCGTCATCGCCAAGCGCTTCGTACACGGCCCCCATTCCGCCCTGGCCCAGGCGCCATAACAGGGTGTATTTGTCGCCAAGCGTCAAACCCAGCAAGTTGTCTGGCTGCGTCTGAGCCAAATCAGGCTCAGGATTGCTGGGCGGCATTCGTGTCCAGCGATCAGGGAGCGACGCCCGGCCGACTTCTGCCTCGAGGATCTCTTTGGACACGGGCGTCAACATGCCTGCGTCGAGCTTGTTGCTTCCGTAGGCGAAGGGTGCCAAGCCGGCGCTGAGCTCGACGATGTCGGGGCAGCGATCGTCGCGTTCGCGAATCAGCCCGCCGTGCACGACTGAGGCCAGTCCTGGATCGAGCCAAGGGGCGAATTCCTGAAGGTGGCGCACGTCCTTGACGTTGATCGCGACGTGCACCTCAGCAAAAGTCTCTAGCTCGTCGAATGGGCTGACTCCGGCCAGCGCCTCATAGAGCGTGATGGCCAGGCTCCACACGTCGGCGCGCGCGTCGACGTCTTTGGCGTCGAGCGTCTGCTCGGGCGACATGTAGATTGGCGTGCCCATTGCCGCTCCGGTCCGCGTCAGCGAGCTGTCGGCAGCCCGCCATTTGGCGATTCCGAAATCGAGCACGCGGACGGTGACCTCGCCGTTGGGCTCGTGATCGAGATAGATGTTCGCGGGCTTGATGTCGCGATGGATGACGCCGGCCAGGTGGGCAGCAGAAAGGGCGACGCAAGCCTGCCGGATGATCCGCACAGCGACGGTGGGGTGTAACGGGCCGATCTTCTCGATGAGCTGCTCGAGATCGAGCCCCGACATCAGCGGCATGACGATGAACGGCATGCCCAGCTCGTCATCGAAGCCGGAATCGAGGAGCGCCACCACGTGAGGGTTGTCGAGGGTGGCGGTGACGCTGGCCTCGCGCTCGAAGCGGGCGAGCATCTGGTGGCCGGCCCTCGAGTCCGGCAAATTGAGCAGCGTCTTGACTGCGACCCGGGAGCCGTCCGGCGCGAGCGCCTCGTAGACCGCCCCCATGCCTCCTGCGCCCAAGAAGCGCAGCAGCTGGTAGCCGCCTTTCAGGGTCGTGCCGAGCGGAGGGGCTTCGATCAATCCGACATCGAGGCCCTCGGCGTCTGCGGTGTCGTACAAATCAGTCACAATTCAGCCGAGAAGTATAGCCCATCACGCTTCGTGACGAGCACTTCCCGCTCCCGGCTCGAAGAATTCGCACTCGAGCGGCAAGCGGTTCAGAACCTGCTGTAACACCCGCATTCACGCTCGCGTTTGTCGCTCTAGAATGCATAGCCGGCGCTCACGCTCGGCAGCCACATGACGAAGGTGCCGTACGACTGCTCCGCGCTGAGGGCCTGGTTGCCCGGCGTGCATTGCACGCTTTTCGGGTCACTGCCGCCATCACAGGAGCCAGCCATCAGCCTCAGCTCGTCGTACTCGTAGTCGGGGCCCGCGAGAGCAAAGACGCCGAGGGCCAGACCCGCGCCAACGCTGAAGCCACCGAAGCGCGCGCCCAAACGAAGCTCAGGCATCACGAACAAGCTGACGGAGCTCGCAGCCGCCCCCGAGCCGTCGACCGCTACCGGTAGCGATCCTCCGCTGGCTGTCACCGTTCCTTCGATCGCGTCGCTCGTCGAGGCAAACAACGCGCCGACCAAGACGTTACCGCGCAGCTGAAATCGCTCGCCAAACATGTGGCGGTAGCCGATGCCGGCACCAGCAAGAGGCCCGGACAGGCGGATCTGATCGGTGAGGTTGTAACTGGTCGGAATGCTCTCTTCGCTGGCGCCATCGCCCACCGGAAAGGAGCTCTTGAAGTCTCGCGTTATGCTCTTGCTGAGCGCCATGTAGCCGCCGATCGCCTCGACTGACAGGCCGAACCAAAACTCGTAGCCGGCGCGCGCGCTGACGACGAAACCCAGCGCAGCCGGATTGTCGGGGCAGCCGCTGCTATCGCAGCTTTGCTCGGCCCCGCTTCCGAGCGAGGGCGCAATCGCGACGCCTCCGGCAGCGTGGAAGAAGATCTCGCCTTGTCTGCGAACGCCCCAGCGCGCGTGCGCTTCGTCTTGCTTCAGCTTGATGCGCGTGTCCGCTCCCGCCGTCGCTTTGACGGTCAATGTTTGCTTGACGCTGAAGTAACCCTCATCGGAAGCCGAGATGGTGTAGCTGCCAATGGGCAATCGTCCCTGCCAGCGACCCTGGCCGAGGAGCACGTCACCGAGGACGATTTCGGCGCTGGCCGGCTCGATCAGGATGCGTGTTTCTCCGCCGAGCGGCTCGAGTTTCGCGGCGCCGACCACGGTCTGTCCGATGAGCACGACCACGTTCTTGGGCGCGCTGCCCAAGTCACCTTTGCGAATGAAGAAGCGGTGCGCTCCTGGAGCCAGCGGTCCCTGCCAAGGCAGCTTGCCCACCTGTGCCCCGTCGACGTAGACCGCAGCGCCCGCGGCGTCCTCGGCGTCGACGCGCAAAGTCCCAGCCGACGTCAGCACCTTCAGCTTTGCGTTTACTGATGCTGTTTGGCCAATCTCGACCTGGACCTTGGTCTGGAAGGTCTCGTGGCCCTTGGCAATGATGTGGACCACATGCTCGCCGGGAAGGACCCGAACCGGTGACAACAACGGGATCTTGCCGCGCTGTCGGCCGTCGATGACGAGCATGCCTCCCGTGACGTTAGCCAGCACATCGACGCTGCCGACTTTTGCTCGCAGCGTCCCCATCTCTGCGCTGAGTGAGGCGCGCTCGTCGGCCGTGATCTTGGCGTCGTGCTTGGTGAGCAGCTCCTCATAGAGCTCGAGCGCCTCGTCATAACGGCCCAGCTTGCTGAAGCAGACGGCCGCGTTGGCGACGTTGGGGACGGACGGTACCAGAGCGCGCGACTTCATGAAGAGCTCCAGCGCACGCTGATAGTCGCCTGCTACCCGTAGCCGCTTCCCTTGACGAAAAAGCTCCTTGGCTTTCTCGAGCTTGTGATCGACAGCAGGGGGGGGATCGACCGGCTTCGGCGCATCTGCCGCAGTCCCGGCAGAAGGCGGGTTCGGGGGCGCAGGTTGCGCAAGCGCAGGCCCAGCTAGTCCCAGCACCGCGATCGCGAGCCACCAGCCGCCGGTCTTTCGCCAAAACTCCATGCCAGGATATCTGCCTTTGAGCCGCCTTGTGTCTACAAGCCCCGCCGCGCCCGCGCAGCAGCGCGATGCCAAACCAGAACGTTCTCGCGCGGGCGGGCTGACGGCGCAAGTCCCACCTGATCCGCTGTTGCCTTTTCCTCCTGGCGCCTTTTCCTGGTCGTGACTCCGAGCCTTTCTCATGGCAGCAGGAGCGGGTGAGGCGCTATCATCCTTCGCGATGAGCAGCGAGGGCGATGCAAGCAAGGCGCTTGCTGGGCCGCGACAGTCGGGCGAGGCCGCTGCCGGCGCTGCAGCTCCCAGCAAGCCAGCAGGCGCCATTTTGCGTCGGCGCAAGTTGCTCATCGGCGCTGTGGCTGGAGCGGGACTTGCAGTCGGAGGCCGGCATGCTTGGCTTCGCGTTGCGCGGCCGGGCCGACCCCCACCGACACAAAAGGAGGCCCCCCCCCCCCCCCCAACCCCAGCAAAGGCCGGCCCCGCACCCAACCGCGGG
>CAZRGL010000074.1:0-17566 GCA_964599485.1 uncultured Polyangiaceae bacterium | reverse complement strand
GGTCCGCTATCGGAGGCAGCCCGGGCCCACATCGCGGCAGCTTGGCGCGGCCTCGACCCGAAGCGGGTGCTCGACTGTCACGTGCATGTCGTCGGTGTAGGCACAGGCAACAGCGGCTGCTTCGTCAACCCGCGGATGCGAAGCGTGCTTCATCCCCTCGAATGGGCCCGTTTCGACATCTACCGCCGCGCCTCGGGCATCGACGACATGGGGCGGGCTGACCAGCGCTATCTCGAGCGCCTCGTCGAGCTCGCCACGGCGCAAACGCCGCGTGGACGGCTGATGTTGTTGCCCTTCGAGCGCGCATATCGGCCCGACGGTAGCCCCGACGACGACGCCACCCAGCTGTATATTCCCAATGCGCACGTGCTGGCGGCTACGCGTCGTCACCCTGAGCTGTTCGCGGCTGCAACTTCGATTCATCCCTACCGCAGCGATGCCCTCAGCGCTCTCGAAGATGCAGTCAAACAAGGTGCGCGTTGCGTCAAGTGGCTCCCATCGGCGATGCGTATCGATCCCTCCTCGAAACGCTGCGACGCGTTCTACCGCAAGCTGGTTCAGCTCTCGATGCCGTTGCTCAGTCACGCTGGCGATGAGGCCGCCATGACGGTTGCCGATGCGCAGCGCTTCGGCAATCCGCTGCTGTTGCGTCGCGCGCTCGACGCTGGTGTGAAGGTCATCGTTTGCCATTGCGCCAGCTCTGGTCGCGGTGAAGATCTGGACGCGCCGGGGCGGCCCAAAGTGGACAACTTCGAGCTGTTCATGAGGTTGCTGCAAGATCGGCGTTACGCCGATCGGCTCTATGGCGACATCTCGGCCCTTGCTCAGTTCAATCGTTGCCAATACCTGGATGGACTGCTCGCCAGGCGTGAGCTGCACAGCCGGCTCATCAATGGCAGTGACTATCCGCTGGTGGCCATCAATGCGCTGGCGCGCACCGGCAAGCTCGAGTCGGTCGGCCTCATCACGGCTGCTGAGCGCGCCACACTCAACGAAATCGATCGGCACAACCCTTTGCTTTTCGACTTCGTGCTCAAGCGCACGCTCAAGAGCAAAGAAGGAGCTCGCTTCTCAGACGAAGTCTTCATGCCCCGGGTGGGCCTGTTCAGTCCTGTCTGATGACTGCGTGAGCCGTGTTCTTTCCGCAGCTCGGCATCGTGTTGCAGAGTCCGTCGCGCACGCAGGCACGAGCGAGCCGGCAGTCATCGAAGTGTTGTAGGCTGACCTGGGCGGTGACGCAGCTCATTCCGTTCGAGAAGCAGCGGCTCTCTTGCTGACACGCCGCGCTATGAGTGCAGTCCTGGTGCCTCGCCGCCAAGCATCCACCTCCCGAGTCGACGCTACATGCACCCTCCTCGGCGCACTTTTCGCTTTGTTCGCAGTGGCGGTTGTTGCTCGCGATGCATGCGCTGCCATTGAACACGCAAGCGCCCGTCGAGCGACACGGCGCTTTACAATCTTCGGGGCTTTCGGCCACGCACGTGCGCCCTTTGCTGTGGCACCTACCCTCGAAGGTGCACCAGACGCTTTGGCGGCAGTTGTCGTCGCGATGGCTTGCGAGCGAAGCGCTTCCTATGAGGGTGAAGATGCTCACCAGCGCCAAAGCCCCGAGCCAGACTTTATACGGTCGCGGCTGTTGCTGGCCCAGCAGCTCCTCGGCTGCTGCCAGCGTTGTCTCGAGCTCAGCGAATGTGGCGATTGCATCCGTCGTGCTCGGGGGTCTGCGCAAAATTGTCCGCGCTGCGGTTTCGAGTCCCGCGAGCTCGTCGCGCAGTGTAACTGGAAGTTTCCTCCGATCGCGCTGCCCGAGTTTTCTTGCCCGCCTCAGTACCCGTTCGCCTTGGGTTCTTTGTCCCGCAAGCGGATCCCGATACGCCCCATGTCTGGTTGAGCTGCCCATCGAGTTTTCGACGCCGTCGACGCTGTGAAGTTCCAGATCATTCAATGTTTTGATCTGGCGCTAAAATTACAGATCCAATCGGCTCCGGACGAGTCACATAGCAGTGCCGTGCCCGAGCCGGCGCCGGGCGAGCGCCAGGCTCAGCAGGCCGAGCAACGCTACTGCAGCGCCGCCGTCGCCGGGTGAGCGGCCTGCGCTGCGGCAATCACAGCTGCTCTCGCTCGACGGCGATTGATAAGGCACACAACGTTGCTCGATGTCGCACACGTTTCCACTACTGCAATCGAGGGTCGAGTAGCACTGCGTCAAGCAGCTAGGACCGTCAGGCCTGCATTGGTAGGGCCGGCAATCAACCGTAGTCCCTATCGAAGTTGTGATGGTGTGCTCGCCATCACAACTTGCCTCCTGACGGTCTATGCACTTGCCGCCCTCACAGCCGAAACCCGAGATACAATCTTCGTCGGATTCACAGCTGTCGGGGCAGGCATCAGTTTGCCCGTCGCACGCAAAGTGCCCGGTGCAACTGGGCTGTGCCGTCGTGCCTTGGGCCATCAAAACACAGGTGCCTTTGGTGCCCTCGACGATGCAGGAGTCGCAGGGACCAGCGCAGAGCTCGTTGCAGCAAACTCCATCCACACATAGACCGCTCGCGCATTTCGACCCGATGTTGCAGGCCGCACCCCGTGCGCTGCAGTTGCCTTCGCAGCAACGCTCGTCAACGCATTGACCGCTTTGGCATTGGTCATCGTCACTGCAGGTCGAGCCGTTGCTGAGCGCCAGCTGATAGGCATAGGCCGATCCCGATCCCGATCCCTTGGCGTCGTCCCACATGGCTCCGACGATTGCCGAGTCGGCAGAAAGTGCCACAGCGGACCCAAAATAGGCGAGCGTCGTCCCGTCAGTCGCGCTGAGCTTTGCCTGGAAGCTCCAGCTCGCGCCTTCACGCTCGAACAGGTAGGCGGCGCCGGCGTCCTCACCCATGTCATCATCGTAGCGGGCGCTCACGATGGCCACGTCGCCGACGAGCGCCACGCTGGTGCCCATCCTGTCGTCGGGCTGCCCGTTCGGGGAGGTCAGCTTGCCTTGTTTGGTCCAGGTCGAGCCGCTGCGGACGAACACGTGGGCCGCGCCCGAGTTGTCTGCGGCGTCATCATCGTTCGGGGCGCCAACGATGGCGGTGTCGCCGTCGATGGCCACCGACAGTCCAAAGTGGTCGCTTGCGCTGTCGGAACCGGGGTTGAGCTCCTGCTGCAGCGTCCAGGTCGAGCCGCTGCGGACGAACACGTAGGCCGCTCCGGATTCGTTTCCTGTAGCGTTGTGGTTGTATGCACCGACGAGTGCCGTGTTTCCACTCAGCGCTACCGCCACCCCAAACCAATCGTCGTCGAGGCCATTGTCGGCGAGCAACTTCTTCTGTTGGGTCCAGCTCGAGTCACTTCGCACGAATACGTATGCGGCACCTTTGTTGCTGTTCGAGCCTTTGCCACCATACGACGCGCCGATGAGCGCGGTGTCGCCGTCGATGGCCACCGAGCTGCCGAGCTTGTCACCGGCTACGCTGTCGTCCGCGAGCAACTTTGCCTGTTGTGACCACGTGGCGCCACTGCGCGTGAAAACGTAGGCTGCGCCAGAGCTCATCCCCGCGTCATCCCGACTCGGAGCACCAACGACCACCGTGTCGGCGTGAACTGCAACACGAGCGCCAAAGTCGTCATGGGTCGCTCCGTCCTTGGCGAGAAGCTTGGCCTGCTCTGCCCACGACTGCGGCATGCTTCTGACCAACACATACGCGGCCCCTTCGTCTTTTTGAGGGGTGGGCCCGCCCATCGGTGCGCCGATCACCGCTGTGTGTTGATCGAGAGCTAGGGACTGGCCGAAATGGTCATGAGTGTTGCCGTCGCTTGCCACCAGCTTGCCGGTTTCTTGCCAAACCAACGGATCGATCACGATCGGATAAAGCGCCTCGCGGTCGTCGATGCGCAGCTCGATCTGTTGACCCTCGGCGTGCATCGAGCTGGGTAGCTCGCGACCTAGCGCGTCGTGCGCGATCAAGTCTGTGTAACGCAGCGCTACGCGGCTGTCGGCGGATTGGAGCGCTAGCCCATTGCCATCATCCGGCAACGCGGCAGGGCTTGCGCCTCGTACGGTGAGCTCCACGACCAGCTTCCCGCCAGCGGCGCTGTATGGTGGTCGTTGGACCGTGAAGCCTTGCTCGAGGCCACGTGGGCCGTTGACGTACCACTCGTCTAGCCCTCCGCGCCTGGATAACCGAACCTGGTTGGCCTGCACTTCGGCCGCTGCATGGATTGGGGGCGCCGGGCGCAAGCCCCGATCTCGCCCGAAGCGGCTGAAGATCAACTCGACCGACCAGGACTGCGCGTCAGAGCTCGATTGCACGAGCAACGACTTGGGACCGATGCTGAAGTGCAGTGACATCGCGTCGCTTTTCGCGGTGAGCACCGCGCCCTGTTGGGAGAAGTCATAGCTGCTCGAAGTCGGCGCGGGTGGCGCATGGCGATCGATGCGACTCGTCTGCGGCGAGCAACCCCACGCCGCTGCCAACACGAGCAGCGAGAACACAATCGGGGTGACATCTCCAACTGCCCTTCGAGCTGTGTCGCATGCGCGCGTTGGGCTGCACTCCATCGGCGTGATTGTATCGGTGGGGTGGTAGAGGCACAAACGCCAGCATCAACGGGACGCCGAGCCTCATCGATTCCGGCGACGCGCGAGCGACAAGCCCAGCAAGCCGAGCAGTGCTCGTGCAGCACCGGACCCATCACGGGAGCGACCCGCGCTGCGGCAATCGCAGCTGCCCCCGGTCGCGGGGGGCTGGTAGGGCACACAGTGGTGCTCGGCGTCGCACACATTGCCGCTGCTGCAGTCGAGGGTCGAACCGCACTTCGTCAAGCATACTGGGCCCTCCTCGGTACATCGATAGGGCCTGCAGTCGACCGTGGTCCCCACCGAGGTCATGATGCTATGGCCATCGCAGCTGGCCTTCTGTCGGTCGATGCATACGCTTGCCTCGCAGCCGAAGCCTGGAATGCAGTCGTCGTCATCTGCGCACGTTTCGGGACATGTTGCGCTCTGGCCATCGCACGCATGATTCCCAAGGCAGCTCGGTTGGGCCGTCTCACCATGGGCGAGCAGTGTGCAACTGCCCTCGGCGCCGTCGAGGTTGCACGCGTCGCAAGGATCGGCGCATGCGCTATCGCAGCACACACCGTCCACACAGTGTTCACTCGCGCAGTCGGTGTTGTCGATGCAAGCCGTACCCAAAGCGCCGCAGACCCCTTCGCTCTCGCAGCACACGCCTTGAACACAGAGCCGGCTGTGGCATTTGTCGTCGTGCGTACAAGGCTCGCCGTTGCTCAGCGCCAGCTGCAGGACGTAGGCGGAGCCCGAGTGGGCACCTTTTTCGGTGTCCCCAGGAGAGCCGAGAATCGCAGTGCTCCCAGACAACGCCACCGCGTTGGCGAAGAAGCCGTTCGGGTGGCCGTCGCTTGCGACGAGCTTCTGTTCGTTCATCCAGCTTCCGCCGTCGTGCCGAAACACATGGACCGCGCCCGCGCTGTCACCTTTTTCCTTGTCGTTGGGGGCGGACAGCAAGGCTACGTCACCGAGCAACGCTACCTTTGCACCCATTGCATCGCCGGGCTGAATGCTGGCGATGAGCTTGGTCGTTTCAGTCCAGTCCTGCCCGCTTCGCGTGAACACATAGACCGCTCCGCCATTTGGGGCAGCCTCATCGTTACCCGGCGCGCCGATCAGCGCTGTGTCACCATCGAGCGCCACTGCGGTGCCAAAGCCGTCCTCGGCAGCTCCGTCGCTTGCGGTGAGTGTCTGGGACAGGTACCAGCTCTTGTCTTTGACGAACACGTAGGCGGCCCCCTTGCTGGTCCCAGTTCCGCCTACGTTGTTGTTGGGAGCGCCGACGAGCACGGTGTAGCCGCTCAACGCAACGGCGCGGCCGAAGTCGTCCCCGTTCTTGGCCTTGTCAGGTGTCAGCTCCTTTTCCTTTTTCCAAATCGATCCCGGTTTCTCGAACACATAGACCGAACCGGTGTTGCTAGCGGGCCCGATGCCGCCAGCTGGCGCGCCGATGACCAACCACTTGCCGTTGAACGCCAACGAAGAGCCGAATTTGTCTCCGTCGACTCCGTCGTCGGCAACCACCTCGTCCGTAAGCTCCCAACTTGAGCTGCCGAGGGTGAATACGTAGGCCTTCCCCGTGCTGTCTTCGGGGAACGTCGCTTTTGGGGCCCCAACCACCACCGTGTCGTCGTGGATCGCTACTGCTGCCCCAAAACGGTCATCGTCCTTGCCGTCATTGGCGACGAGCTTGGTTTGTTCACTCCACGTCGGCGGGTCGCCAGAGCGCGAGAACACGTAGGCGGCTCCTTCGTCAGTGGCCACGTAGTCGCCTCCTTTGGGTGCGCCGACCACGGCAGTCGTGTTGTGAAGGGCGACGGCCGTGCCGAAGAGGTCGTCGGTGTTGCCGTCGGTCGCGATGAGCTTGTCAGTCTCCTGCCAGACGAGCGGATCAACCACGACTGGATAGAACGCCCGGCTGTCGTCGACGTGCAGCTCGATCTGCTGGTCCACGGCGTGCATCGAGCTCGGTAGCACTTGGCCGGTAGCGTCGTGAGCGACCAAATTCGTGTACCGCAGCGCCATGCGGCTGTCGGCAACGCGCAGGTGGATTCCCTTGCCACTACGCTTGGCCGGGCGCGCCCCGCGCACCGTCAGCGCTAGCACCAGCTGTCCTTTGGAGGTGTGGCGTGGTGGCCGCTGGAGGGTGAAGCCCTGCTCGAGGCCACGGGGTCCGTGGAGGTACCACTCGTCCAGCCCCTCTTGCCTGGGCAAGCGGACCCGATTGGCTTGCACTTCGATCGCGCCACGAATCGGCGGCGCCACTCGTATGGCCCCTACTCGGCCAAAACCACTGAAGCGCAGCTCGACCGCCGAACCAGCCCTTGGGCTCACCTGCAAAGCCCGTCGATCGATGGCGAAGTCGAGCGACATTGCAGCGTTGCTCGCCGTCGCCACCGCGGCCTCGCTGCTCGCGGCAAAGTCATGATCGCCGGACGTAGCTGCAGCTGGAAGGTAACGATTGTCGCTGTCCCAATTGGGCGAGCACCCCAGCGCGAGGGCCAGCACGGCAAGCAGGACGCTGTTGGCGACACGTCCTTGTGACCGATCTACGCTGTCGCCATCGCGCGCAATGCCACACCCCATCGGAGCGATTGTATCGGCGGGGCTTCTGACAGACAATTGCGATGAGCGCGCGAGCAAGTGAGGCGAAGAGCCATCAGAGACCCAGAGTCGGGCAATCAGCAGGCGCCATCGGAGCGTCCGACACGCCGTGCCCACAAGTGGGCAGGGCGAAGGCGTAGCGCCCCTTGGCACGCCGCAGTCTGTTTGCTCTTGCCGTTGGTGTTGCTCGTTCCAACCAGCCCAGCGACGGCGCAGCCAGCGAGCACGAAGCCGAGCAAAGACCTGACCGCGGAGCAAGACGCCGCTGCGCGCAAAGCGCTCGTCGCTGAAGCCAAGCGGCTCTTCAAAGAGGGCAACGTCCACTACGAGGCAAAACGCTACCAGCGCGCGCTCGCCCTGTTTCGACAATCTCGTCAGAAGGTCAACTCACTGTCGGCGACGAAGAATGCTGCGATGTGCCTCGAAGCGCTGGGTCGGCATGACGAAGCGCACGAGATGTACCTACAGCTGCTGAGCGCCCATGGCGACAGACTCCGTGCTGCCGAGAAGACCGCCCTGCGCGCGAGGCTCGAGCGTCTCGAGTCGAAGCTGGCAACGCTGCAGGTCGTAGCCAACGTGGCCGGCCAGCTGATCATCGACGGGCGTCGTCGGGGCAAGCTGCCCATGTCTTCCGTGCTGCTGTTGCCGGGCGAGCATCGCGTGTCCGTGCTCGAGGAAGGCTACGAGACCTACCACAGCACCTTGGTTGTCAAAGCCGGAGCGACCGCCACGATTCGCGCGGAGCTCGTGGCGTTGCGAGCCGCCGGCAAGTTGCGTGTCGAAGCGCCTGCGGGCGCACAGACCTTTGTCGATGGGGCGCGCGTGAGCGACGGTGGCCAGTGGCAAGGGGTGCTGTCGACCGGGCCCCACCGCTACCAGGTGCGCAAAGGCGATGAGGGCACTGCCCCGAAGCTCGTCACCATCGTCGGCGGTCAAATCGCGGTCGTCACTCCAATGCTCAAACCGCTCGGTCCCCAAGTGCACCTATCGGTCGAGCCAGCGACGGCGGAGCTCGTGCTGGGCGATGTTCTGCTCGGGCCTGGGCACTGGCGCGGGCGTCTGCCGGTGGGTAGCTGGTCCGTCGCTGCTCGCGAGCAAGGCTATTTCAGCGCGGAGCGGACCATCGAGGTGAGCCGAACGAGCGCATCCGATCTGCGCTTGAGGTTGCAGGTCGACAACGATCATCCTCGATGGGGGGTCACTGGTGGCTTCTGGATAGAGGCATTTGGAGGGTTCGGGATCGCCCCGTCGCTCGGTAGCAGCCTCGAGTCCAGCTGCAGCGGTAACTTCACTTGCACAGCCAACCCCGCGGCCCTCGGGGTATTGGTTGGTGGCCGCGCTGGTTATGAGCTGCCCAACAGGCTCTCGATCGAGCTCACTGGAGGCTATCTGTACCTACTCGAGTCGATCGAGCGTGAGCGCCGCGATCAAGTAGTTGTCAAAGGTGACAGCTACAGTCGGCGCCATGAGCTCGTCGACGAGCTGCGCTTGTCGGGACCAGTCATGGCGGGCGGGGTCAGTTATCGCTTCCCGATTGCTCCAATCGTGGATCTGCGCGCCGGACTAGCAGCTGGTGTGCAGCTGACGAGCTCGCGTGATTTGGTCAGCGGAACCGCTACGCTTCTTGCAACCACCACGACGCCCAGCTCCACGACCAACGTCGTCGCCGCCGGCTCGGGCGTAGCTGTGGGCGAGCCCAACTTCGTCATCTTGCCGAGGCTCCAACTCAGTTTGCGTCTTGTCGGGAGCTTTGGTCTCAGCATCGAGTTTGCCGCAGCGGTGTTGGCCCGTGGCGGGCCGGATCCTGTGGTCAAGGACGTTTCAGTTTCACATGCCGGCTGCGCCCCGAGCAGCGTGACCATAGGTTGCAGCTCAGCAGTGTCGCTGTACAGCGACGACGCGCCCCACCAAGCCTATGGCCCCCTAGTGGTACTGCTACCTGGCCTGAGCGCTGGCTACATGTTCTGAGAGCAGGGCGTCTCAACGTTGCGTTTGTCGTCAAACGCGGGTGCGGGCGACGATTTGGGCACGAAGATCTGCAGCGTTGGGATCGAGCTGCTCGAGCAACAAGTCGGCTGGTGAGCGGCCGGCTTGGACGAGCTCGGCGATCGGCTCGAGGAAGATCCGCTCGTCGCGCTGCTGTTCGTCGAGGTTGGCGCGCCGAGCGAGTCCCTCGAGGGAGAGCGACACCACCTGCTCAGCAACGGTTCGCAATGGTCTGCCCGCGAGCTCGGCGCCGACCGCTCGCCGCGCGATGTCCGGCCGGGCCGCTTGCACTTGCTCGAAGGTCCAATCTGCCACCAGCTCTTCGGCTGCTGTCAGGGCGGTTTGGTCGTAGAGCAGGCCGGCCCAAAACGCTGGCAGTGCACAGAGCAAGGGTTGGGGTAGCGAGTCGGCGCTGCGCAGCTCGACCGTGGACTTGAGCCGTGCTTCAGGGAAGAGCGTGGCCAAATGCGTGTGCCAATCTTCGAGCGTTGCGCGGTGGCCTTCGTAGCCGTCCTGCCAGAAGCTGCGAAATGGCTGCCCCGTGTTGATGACTGCTGTCGGCTCGCCGGTCGGGCCAGGGCGTTTGAACATGTACATGGGCACGTCTAGGGCCCACTCGACGTAGTCGCGAAAGCCTGCCTTCGGTGCCCACATCTGGGGTAGCAAGCCAGTGCGATCGGGATCGGCGTCGAGCCACACCGCGCCCCGCTCGGTCTTGTTGGCGTGGATACGTCCCTCGGAGAACGGTGAGTTGGCGAAGATGGCGGTTGCTACCGGCGCCAGCTTCAGCCCCAGCTGCAGCTTGCGCATCGCGTCCTGCTCGTCGACATAGTCCAGATTGACCTGCACGGTGGCCGTGCGGCGCATCATGTCCAGGCCGCGTGTTCCCTTGGTGGGGAAGTACTCACGCATGATGGCGTAGCGCGATTTGGGCACCCAAGGCAGCTGTGCTTGAGTCGCAACAGGATGGTAACCAGCGGCGAGCCAGCTGACACTGCACGCTGCGGAGCTCGGCCCGATCTCGGCGAGGTGCTGCTCGAGCTCGGTGGCCACCTCGTGAACCGTCTCGACGGCCGCTCCGCTCAGCTCGAGCTGGGCTCCTGGCTCGAGTGTTACCGAAGCGGTTCGGCCGTTGGGCCCGAGTCGTTCGAGGGCGATGATTGGGCCGTCGGGTTTCTCACTGATGGGCTGCCAGCCGTATCGGTCGCACAGCTCCTCGAAAAAATTGAGGATGCCGCAAGCTTGTCCATCATAGCTAACCGGCTTGGCGCTCTCGGCGAACACGCCAAACTTCTCCGATTCGGTCCCGAGCAGCTGCTGCGGGTGCTGTGATTTCTGGAAGATCTGCAGGAGATCATCGAAGCCGGCGATCGGCTTGTTGGCGCTCATCGTGGGCGTATTAGCACCCACCACGCCGATGTGTCGCAAAAAACGCTTCGTCGCGCATCACTGAACCACCGCATCCAGCACCAGCTCGAGGACCTTGTTGTGCACGATCTGCTTGCCATCATTCATCATGGCCTCCAGCAGCTTGAGCGGCGTCAGCCAATTGAGCGGGTCATCTTGCGGTGCTGTGCCCATGCGCACCATGACCATGTCGAGCGAGGGAATGACCTCGATGACCTGGCTGCCGAGGCCGACGGCGCAGTAGGAATCGGCAGGGCCGAAGGGATGCAAGCTGCCGCCGGGAAGCTCGGAGAAGTCGGTCGAATCGAGGGTGGGCGACTCTCCGCTGAGCCACCACCAATAGCCGTAGCCCGGGCTCATGGGTTGCGATGAGGTCGTGGCCGTTTCGACCCATTTTTCGGACACCACCTGACGGCCGTTCCAGCAACCTCGCTTGAGAAACAGGTAGCCGAGCTTGGCGTGGTCGCGGCAAGAAGCGAGCACGTTCATGTACATCGCCGGGTGACCGACTTTGTCTTTCATCCACTCGGCGTTCATTCCTAGCGGTTCCCACAGGTGCTCTTGCAGATAGTCGTCGGCGTAGCTGCCTGTGGCGCTGCGAATCACCGGCTCGAGGAGCTGCACGGCGTGGTTGTTGTACTCCCACAGCTGACCAGGCGGATTGCTCACATCCCATTGTAGGGCTCGCTTACTCATGTCTGCAGCGCCGGTGATGCCGACATTGTCGGCCATCAAGTTCATGTACAAGCCGCTCGCCATCGACATCAGGTTGTGCAGCGTGATGGCAGCCTTGGGGCCTCCTTCGAGCTCGGGGACGTAGTCGGCAATGGAGTCGTGGACGCTGTGGAGGTCGCCGCGATCGAGGGCGATGCCGGCAACTGTGGACGCGTAGGACTTGCCCACCGACCAGGACTTGACCTTGGTATCCGGGGTGGTGCCTTGCCAATAGCGTTCGAACACGAGCTGCCCGTGGCGGATCACCACCAAACAGTTCGACTTGTTCTGCGAGGCATATTGGGCTGCGAGCTCGAGCTTGCTGGGATCGAGCCCATTGGCTTGGGGTTCACCGGGTTGCCAATGGGGCGTCGGAAAAGGTCCTTCGGCGTAGCAACTGTCGTCCACACCGGGGTCATCGCTACTGCTGGTGGTGCTGCCTGTCGTGCCACTCGTCGTCGCGCCGTCGCTCGAGGAAGTGCTCGTGTTGGTGGTGCTCGATTCCTCGCCACCCGCCGGCTCGCCATCGAGTTGCTGTGGGCCGCTAACCGAGCAAGCCCACAGTAGGGTAGCTAGCACCGCGATCGATCCGGCGCGGGTTGTTGCTCGAGTTTGGGAAAATACTCTCATCTGCGCTCCCCGAGGGCCAGCAAACCGGCCAGCCGGCCTATATGATGACACATGAGCTGCCGCGAGCGAAGCAATGAAGGCCAGAGCTGGCCAAAAAAGCTCAGCAGTTAGGCCGGCCGACCTGTTCTTTTTGGGGGGCTCTGAACGTCCGGGGAAACATGAGCTGGATCAATTCAGCCGATGTATACTTATGTTTGGTTCGACAAGAGCCCCATATTGAGCCCGGAAGGAGCAACTGATGGATTGCTGGGATTTCAAGAGTTGTGGTCGCACGCCTGGGGGGGCAAAAGTAGCGGAGTTTGGCGTGTGCCCTGCCTATACGCAGCGGGCCGGAAAGGCCTGCTGGCTCGTTGCCGGCACATTCTGTGGCGGTGAGATACAAGGCAGCTTCGCCCAGAAAGAGGGCAACTGTATGCGCTGCGACTTCTACAAGAAGTTCGACTTGGCGCACCGTTCGGCCATGCGAAAGCAGTTTGGCTAGCGGCAGGCTGTCGCCCGGGCGTCCATCGCGCTACTTGCGTTTGAATGAACGTAGAGTTGTTGCAAGAGCTCAGGAAGCGCTCGGGCGCTAGTCTTGCCGACTGCAAGGCTGCGCTGGCGACGAGCGAAGGAGACATCAACGGTGCCATTCATTGCCTGATTGAGCGGCGCCAGATCCCCGAAGGCCACGAGCCGAGCTTCTCCGAGGAGACGGCTGAGCGCCGGCTTCGCCGCCAGATTACGGCTGGAGACGCCGAGGCTCAGTACAAGCTGGCGAAGTTGATCTTCGATGGCCAGGCCGAGGAGCAGTCGCCAACCGAGCATCGCGATTTGCTGGTGGGCGCAGCCGAGGGCGGCGTGGCGCAGGCGCAATGGGCGTTGGCGCTGGCGCTGATGAGCGAAGCGGGGGGCGAGCCGCCCGGCCCCGAAGTGGTCGCGTGGTTGCAGAAAGCTGCCGAGGCGCGTCACAAGCCTGCCAACCGAATGCTCGGTTTGCTCCATCTGACTGGTCGCGGCGTAGCGCAGGACGAATTCAAAGCGAACAAGCTCATGCGAGCGGGCGCCGAGCAAGGCTCCACCCACACCGCGGATGGCGTCACGCTCGGCTACGCGGCGCGGACCGATCAAGCCAAGCGTGACGAGGACGAGGCCTTTCGCTGCTTTGAAGAGGCCGCGGAGATGGGCATCCCGGAAGGGCAGTTTTGGTATGGGATGCTCCACGCCAACGATCAGCACAAGGGCACCGATTGGACTCACGCGGTCAACACCCTCGAGCTCGCTGCCGATCAGGGCTTCGGGCTGGCGTCCTTCATGATCGGTCGGATCTACCAGAAAGCGCCCGAGCGCCCGCCGGCCCTCGATGACGACGATGAAGATGCGTGGCGTGACCCCGAAAAAGCGCTGACTTGGATGAAGCGTGCCGCCGAGCAAGGATGGTTGCCAGCGATGTGTGCTGTCGCGAGCGCCTACGAAAAAGCACGCGGCGTGGAGACAGACGAAGTACAGGCTGCCCATTGGTACCACCGTGCCGGCCGCGGTGGCGATGGGTTAGCGGTCATCCATTTAGCCAAGTACATCCACGCAGGTCGCGGAACAGCACCCGATGACCAGCAGCACACGGCCGCCTGGCATCAGCGCGCCGCTCAGCTCGACGACCATCAAGCGCTGCTGATTCTGGGCATGATGCACGATACTGCCCGCGGCACACCGTACAACCCGACCGCGGCGGTGCATTGTTATTACGAGGCTGCGCAGCGTCGCTCAGCCCAGGCGATGTTCTGGATGGCGGCTGCCTATTTTGCCGGCTACGGCGTGGAAGCCAACACCCAGCATGGCGAGCATTGGCTCAACGGAGCCGCAGAAGCTGGCTTCAAATGTGCGTTTGCGCCGTTGGGGCTGATGCGTCTTCACGGTCACGCCATCGGTCAGGACCAAGCAGCAGCGCGAAAATGGCTCGACGAAGCGGCTCAGAAGGGCCACTCCTTCGCAAGGATCAACGTTGCCTGTCATTCGCTGCGTCCAGGTGCATCGAAGGCGAACGACAGCATCTATGACACCGACACCATGAACTACGCCCGCGCTGCGTTGATGGGTTTCGACGTAGCCCAGCTGCTGTACGGTGTGCTGCTCGTCGATGGTCGGGGCGTGGCGGCCGACGTGGCGGCAGCCAAGCGCTGGATTGAGGCGTCGGCCCGGTTTGGACTCCCTGAAGCGGTGGACGCCGTGCGCCGATCACAAGAGTGGTGAGCCATTGCTCGCTGGTGCTGCAAAGGCGGCGCTGATAGCTTCGAGCTCCCGTCGAGGAGGCCTGAAGTGAGGCGCCAGCTGCTTTTGGTTTGTGTGATTTGGTGTCGTGTCGAAAGCAAGTGAATCGTGCGGCGTGCTTCGGCGCGCTCATCGTTGCAGCGTGGCTCGCCCTGATCGGTTGTGATGACCCATGTCGCGCTACGCCGGGCTGTGAGCTGGCGGGGCTTTGCACCAAGCGTGCTGGCATCTGCATTGCGGCCAGCGCTCAGGATTGCAAGAGCTCTGCCGGCTGTCGCGTCCATGGACGCTGCACGCAAGATGACGAGCGCTGCCTAGTCGGTTCCGACGATGACTGCCGTCAGGCGCGGGTGTGCCGCGAGGACAAGGCTTGTCATCGGCTGATGCGGCATGCGAGCCGCGATGGCAAGTGGATCGCGACCTGTCTGATGCCTTGCGACAAGCGCAAGGTGTGCAGCCATGGTGGCCTCTGTGCCCGCAAAGGAGACCGTTGCGTTGCCGGTAGCGCCGAAGATTGTCGTCGCAGCAGGGGCTGCAAGTTGGTCGGTCAGTGCACTGAGCGCGACGGCAGCTGTGTGGCTGCGGCCATCGATGACTGCAAGAGCAGCACGTATTGCAAGTACATAGGACGGTGCTCGTTGTCTGATGGTCGCTGCATCGTCAAAGACGTCGCTGATTGCGAGCGCTCGCTCTATTGCAAATGGCGCGGTCAATGCACGCCAACAGAAAGACGCTGCAAGCTCGAGTCGAGCGCCGATTGTCGTCGCAGCAGCGGCTGCGAACGACATGGCGCATGCGTATTGCGTGACGGTGAGTGCGTGGTTGGCTCCGATGCGGATTGTCGCAACTCCTGGTGGTGCAAGCAGCGGGGCTATTGTTCCTTGAAAGAGGGCGCTTGTGTGGTGGGCCAGGCGAGCGACTGCGCCCAGACGTCGTGGTGCAAGGAGCAGGGGCACTGCGTCATGTCGAGCCAAGCAAAACCAGCGCGTTGCCAGTCGAAGCGTCCCCGTCCCGCACTGGTGGACCGGGCCCTGTGCAGCTGTGCGATGACGCATCACCACCACGCATACGAAGAGCTATGCCAGCGGGCCCGCGATTGCGCAGCAAGCGGCGATGATGCCGACGACTGCAGCTTTTCAGCGGCAGGGCTCGACGCCATCCGCGCTTTGCGCCCCATCTTGGAGGGCTACGGCAAGTTGATCCCGAGCAGCTGCATGCCCTTGATGTGAGCCGCCACAGCAGTTGCGTCGCGTGACCGATCAGGGGATGACTCCAGACTATGGATCCTCGTCCACGCCCACGCCGCCCGCGCCTCGAGTTGGCTGTTGCGGTGCTGTTGCCATTGGCGGGAGGAGCACTGCTGGCCGCCACGGCACCGCGGGTTGGTAGCACCTTCGCAGGGCCCGTCGCGGCGGGCGTTCTACTGCTGATTGTGGTCGTCGGACGCTGGCTGGCCGGCGGAAGGGTAGGCTGGGGCGGCAAGCTGTTTCTGCTTGCTGGCGCTGCCACTTTGGTCGGTGTGGTTTGGTTGGCACAGCCGAGGCCACTGACCATGCTCAGCCGCCAGCAGCTAGCCGCTGCATTCGAGCACGATGCGGTGCTGCTGGAGCAGACCGATCGAGGCCTGGAGGCTCTGCTCAAACGGATTGAGCAAGCCGACATTCCTCCTGCTGGTGAGCGACCTCTGAGTCCGGATCAAGAGGTCATGCTGCGGCAGAGCTGGCGCGTACTGCTCGATCATGCGCTGTTGCTCGACAACCTGCGTCACTTTTACGAGGAGTACTACCGCTTCGACATTGGCCGGCAACGCGCCGCGCACGTCACGAGCTTCTTGCAGGCTTACGCGGCTGACATTTCCCTGTACGAAAAAGCGGCGCGGTTCGTGGCGCGTGTGAGTCGCAACAGCAACGCCAAGACCTTCCTCGACGCGCCCCATCCAGGGTTGCCAGGCGGGGGCTTCAGCCGGTTTCGCGAGCATGTGCTAGGCACCATCCGTCAAGGGCGCCTGCTCCTCTCGGAGGCCTACCTCGATTATGCCAAGCTGCTCGGCGCAGAAGGGCGATTGGCTACGCGCGCCTCTTGGCTACGTGGGCACATCGACGCGCGACGACGCTCGGTCGAAAAGCTCGGTTTGCTCAATCGTGCCGAGCAGACCGTACGGGCCGATTTTCAGCTGCTCAAGCGGGGTGTCAGCCGCATGTGGTATCCGGTTCAGAAAGAAGTTGCGGAGCTGCTGGGTGACACCAAGGTTCGGCGCGCTGGCTCCTACCTCATCGACAAGGCCCAGCGTGAGAAGGTCGACGCCATGCTCGAGCCTGGCGATATTCTGATCTCGCGCAAGAACTGGTACCTCAGCAATGTTGGTCTGCCTGGATTCTGGCCCCACGCCATCGTCTACCTGGGCAACCATGAGAAGCTGGCGCGCGCATTCGATTCTGATCCGGCTGTACAAAAGTGGTTGTTGGGCCAGCGCGCCGGCGGCGAGACGCTGCCATTCTCGCGCTGGCTCGCGCGCCGCTATCCCAAGGCTTGGGCTAGCTACACCGCAACGGGCAAGAACGGAGAGCCCAAGCGTGTGATCGAAGCGGTGAGTGAGGGCGTGGTGTTCAGCTCGCTCTATGCTTGCGCTGGCGATTACCTAGCGGGTCTGCGGCCGCGCCTGGACAAGCTTGCCAAAGCACAAGCAATCGACCGCGCGCTATCCCATTGGGGCAAGCACTACGACTTCGACTTCGACTTCGCTACGGATCACGCCTTGGTATGCACCGAGCTCGTGTGGCGTGCCTACCAAGCCCGTCCCGGCCAAGCGGGCTTGAGCATTCCGCTGGTACCCGTCTTGGGGCGGCAGACTCTGCCGGCCAACGAGCTGGCGGCCTTCTATGCGCGCCACCACGGCAAGCCGAGCGCGCAGCTCGAGCTGGTGTTCTTCGTCGACGCCCGCGAGAGGCAGCGGAGCACCTTCTTGTCGACCGAAGCCTCCTTCCGAGCGAGCCACCGACGTAGCAAGTGGGACATTGCTCAGAAGTGAGGCGGCTGACCGAGCTGCTCGCCAGAAGCGCCGACCGCTTCATAGCCCTCACTGCGCCATCGGATCATGCCACTGGTGAGGTGCACCAACGAGAAGGCCACTTCGGCCCCTTCTTGGCGAGTGACCCCACCTGTGCAACATCCTTCATCTCTATTTGGGTTTCGGAGGGATCACGACGTCGCTGATCGGCTCGACGTTCATGCCAGCCGGGTAGCCGTAGGAAACGCCTTGCGTGGCCGGGGTGCTGTTGACCGAGCCCCAGCCCCACACCCAAAGACCGAAAGGTGCAGCACTGCTCATCTCGCGTCTGCCGGTGCTGCAGTTGCCGTTGGGTTTGAAATCTTCCGTGACCAGATCGAAGCGGGTCCATTCGTAGTCGCCCACCGCCTTCCAACCGT
>CAZRGL010000073.1:22258-27483 GCA_964599485.1 uncultured Polyangiaceae bacterium | reverse complement strand
GAAATCGACCAAAGAGTGAGCGGCGGATGTCTTCGCGGACTTCCGGAAACCGCTCCGGCAGCTGCCGCAGGCGGCGGAGCAAGCTCTCAAACTCGGTAACGAATGCCTCGCCCAGCTCGGCCTGCTGCTCATAGCAGTCACGGATCTGCGCAACGTCCGCCTCTGCCGAGGGGAGAACCTGGACGACGAACATCAGTCCTTCCGCACGCCCTCACGAAGACGAGCAACGACCTCGTCTGCTGGCTGAGGTGCATTCGGATTCGCCGCAAGTTCCTTCAGTCGGTCGTCAAGTACGTCATGGTGCCATACTGGGATGGGATGCTCGTCGACCTTGGGCGCGATGCGCTCCCATAGGAATTGGACGTAGTCTATCTGCTCCTCGAGCGTCAGGTCGTCAAAGCCCGGGGGCAATTGGCGTGCGGTCTGAGACACAGCCCAAGTTTAGCAGTTGGTTGAGGGCGTGTCTTGCGAGGGCTAGTTGACGATCGTAGCAAACGCGGAGCGTGGGCCCTCAGAGCAACGGTCCTCTCAGGTCGCGAGCGCTGAAGACTGCTCGGAACTCAAGTCTGCCTAACGTTACCCGGTTCAGCTGCAGCCGCGCAACCGAGCGCAGCGAGGGCGCGTGACTGTCAGCCTGCAACCGGCTGTTGGGCAGCGCGGCGCCAGTGCTGGATGGCGTCCGCTGACGCCGACTAAGGGAGGTCCGTTTCCTCCATCAGCAGTTGGTCGAGCGCACGGTCAGCATCTATCAATCCGCAACCGATCAGCTTGCCTAGCACTAGGACGGCTTCAAACCTGTCAACCGCGTATGCTTTCTGAATCGCTCCGCGGTGCGCACCCGTGAGGCGTGCGAGTCGTTCACGCATGACGCACATGTCGCAGATGTCGCCAGACCGATAGTCTTTGTGCGTCATCAGCTGCGCTCCGCAAACCTGACACACCCAGTCTTCGTAACTGTCCCGACAAGTCGCACAACGAGAACTTGCGCCCGTTTGACCAACCGCCGGAGAACCACATATGTCGCATCGCGGTGCGGCGCGTTCCTCAGGTGTCCAGTTCGCTTCGCGCTTCTCGCGCTCGACTTCCAGGTGGCATTGGTAACACAAGCCGCGCCACCGGCAATTATCATCTTGGACGAGCGGGATCGCGCAACGCTCACAGGGGCTAGCGAGCTTTCTCTCCCACCAATGGGGGCAAGTATCCTCGGGGTGATGCGGCGACGGGAAGAAGAACGGCACACCCAGCACGCCCGCAACAGCGCTCCCGGCAGCTGCCGCCGCTTTCGCCTCAGGCCAGGTTGGGACCTGACCGTTGAGCAGCCGGATATCACTTCCTCCATCGAAGATCCTGAGCTGGCAGAGGACAAAGGACTTACCTTCTGGCACGACCGCCAGCAGCTCAACGAACCAGCCGCGCGTGTCCCCGTCCCACATCGCCTCAATTGCTACTGGAGCCGGATCAATCGCCTGCGCTTTGTTCACGAGATCTTGATGCTCTGGCTTCACATGACCTCAAGAGACAGTCGAGGTTTTCGTCTGCCCAACGGTTCGGAGTTGAGCTGCCGACGGCGACCGTCAGCTCCAACTCCTTGTTAAGCGGCCCCGTGCTCACCGGCGCGGTCCTGCATCACCTTGCGCAAGGCCGCGTTGACCTCATCGGAGGTCTTGAACGCCTCCGCCACGTCGGGCTCAAGAACGATAATGTTCGCGCTCTCAGCGTATCGCTCGGCGTACTTGCCGCGAACACCCTTGGAGAAGTCGTACTCTGGCCGAAGCTCGTTTTTTCCTTCAGGTTCGCTCATAGTCTTGCCTCTCGCGCCGTGTTGCGAGTCTAGCACTTATCAGGCGGATGCTCTCGCCGCGCTCAGCGTGTGCGACGACCACGAGGCGACCGCTCTTCGTCATCCCAAGGAGAATCCACCGACTCTCATCATCTGAGTGCGCGGGGTCGGCGATCAGTAGCGAGAGCCGATCACCAAAGGCGCTCGCGGCCTCTGGAAACGAAACGCTGTGCTTCGCTAGATTCGACGAGGCTTTTTCTGGGTCCCATTCGAAGTTCATGGCCTGCTGTCCTCAGCCGTCTCCAGTTAGCACCTTTGCCAGCTCCAACCTTGCCCCGGTCTGATGGTCGATGACAACTCCCAACGGGTAGTTGTAGGTCCGCACCCTGTCGTCCGGCGGAGGCGTGCCGTTCAGAGTGATGGTGACGTGAGCAGTAGCGATCCGACCTCCTGGTGCGGCAGCAGGGACAAGCTAGGCGCGATGAACGCCTACAAGAGGTTGGAGTCGCGCCGAGAGGTTAGCCTCGGTCCAGGACGAGCGAATCTGTTCGTCTCCAGACAATGGCGACAGCGATGCGCCGGCCCTCGTGGCGTGTGCTTCAACCATGCGGCAGATGTCATCGAGAAATCGACCCCCGCCGCCTTCGTCACGAGTGAGTTCGATCCTGAGGTCCCCCTGTTTGCTCATGTGACGAGTCCTCGTCCGCTTGACGTTACCCGGTTCAGCTGCAGCCGCGCAACCGAGCGCAGCGAAGGCGCGTGAGTGTCAGCTGCAACCGGATGTTGCGCACGATGGAAGCTGCCGCGCGGACACCCGCGCTCGACTATGCGGAGGCGCTAGCCGTCCATGTGGAAGCCGCTAGGCTCGTCATCCACCACATGGAGCACGAGGGTGTGCCCGTCGTCAGGATCTGGCGTGTCGAAGCCTATCGTGACCTCCGTCGAATGGTCGTCGACCAAGATGCCCGCGCCACGAAGCTCGTAGGTCTCGAAGATCGTATCGCGTGTGAACTCGCGCGGTGGCCAATCCTCATCTCGACACTCCTCGTCGATATCCCAGAGTTGCTTCCGAACCTCCTTCTTCAGGAACTTGGGCCAGCGCTTGCGCAGCTTTTTCACTTCCGCGCGGGCGCGGGTGCTCGGGCCCTCTTCGTCGCCGATGAGGGTCATGGAGAGCGTGCTGGTTGGGTTCTTCAGCGCAACGTCACCGTGCCAGTAGCCTCCGCGATAGCGTAGTTCGCCGAGCACGTCGTCCTCGAGAATGACGACCTCGTCCCGCTGTCCGAATAGCCAGTCAAGGATCCCCATGACGCGAATCTCTAAACGAAGTCATACCCAGAAGGAAGCCTCGTGGTCAGCGAGTTGCCTACCTAGGCCGTCTGCCCAACGGCTCTGGCGCTCAACTGCAGGGTGGGAGAGTAGCACGTGCTCGCATGTGCGGAGCGAGCAGGCTGTCAGACTGCAGCGCCTTGTTGGACTGCGTCGAGACGTTTCCAATCTCACTCGGGGGCTCGACCGATGCGCTTGAGTGCGATGAAAGCCTCGGGATGTTTGTTGCGTCGGGCGAGTGTGTAGAGCCTGGCAGCTTCGTCAAGGGATTGGGATACACCCTCACCAAGTTCGAACATCTGCCCAAGCTCGAACGCGGCGACGCATTGTTCATGGTTCAACGCCTGGCGATAGATCAAGACCGCGCGTGCAAGATCGGCTGGCAGTTGTCCACTGCCGAACCGCAGATGGCGTGCAACGTCAGTCAGCGCCTGGACGAACCCTCGTGAGCCGGCCTGGAGGTATAGTCGAATCGCCTCATCCGGATCATGGGGAACGCCGTCGCCCGTTCGGTAGCAGTCCGCAAGATTGTAGGTCGCGGGCAAGTAACCCTCATCGGACGCCCGCCCATACCAACGCGCGGCTTGTGTTGCATCTGGAGCGGTGCCGTCGCCCATTGCTAGGCAGCTGCCTAGCTCGCACATCGCTTCCACATCACCAGACTCGGCGCCTCGAGACAGCGCAAGCACCCGCTCCGACTCGGCTGAGCGCAGGACTTGGTTCTTGTGTCGTTGGAACCGTATCAGCTCTTCCTGCGTGAGTTCGTCAACCTGTGGATCGTAGAGCACCAGCCCGAACTCACGCGCAATTCGAGAAAGAGAGGCTAGCCAATGGTCCACCGCGCTGAACGAGATTGACACTGACAGGTGGCGATCGTCGATAGCGCCATCGAATTCGTCCTCGAAGTCGTCGCCAAACTCCCGACGAAGCGCCGACGACACTCCGTCGCGTGGGAACACTGCCAGGCACTCGCACGGAAGCGCTTCCCCCAGCGTGAGAAAGATCACCCCAGGAAGCTCATCGACTTCATCCTCCGACTTCCAAAGGGCAATATCGTATCCCACGGTGCGTCAGTCCAACGTTACCCGGTTCAGCTGCCGCGGTCGCAGCCGGCGAGACATCGATGGCTCAAGAGTACCACGTCACGGACGGCGAGAGCGGCGGCCGGTCAGGTGCAAGCGGTTGTTGGGCAGCTGTGGTTCAGTCCGGTGCAGGAGAGCGCACGCATGGGCGGCGCGGCTGTGCCGTTGGCACGAATGTCGAGGCGCCCCAACCGGCAACCAGGTGCCGCGTGGAACGGCACTGATAGCCGCGCAAACGTCCCGAGCGACCCCCCCCGAGTGTCATCGAGCGGACCGCCGAGCCTCAGCCAACCGCCTTTGCTTTCGCGATCCCCGTGGGCCACAGTGTTGAGTAGTAGGTGCTCATCCTCCCACTAGCCGTCAACGGAGTTGGCGGGTCGGCAACCTTCGTTGGCAAGAGGACCTCGGATTCCTTTGGAAATCAGTCGGCATCGTTCTTGCGCTACGGGAACCGGTGGACACTTGGAGGATCACGCGTTCTCTGGCAGACCTTCCTCCTCCTTGCCACTGGATGCGGCGGTAGGGCATCGATGGATCGGGCCGGTCCGGAATGTACGGGGCTGGCCGAACCCGAAGCGCTTGCCATCGCCCGACCGTGCGTCGGCTTCGCCGTTGCCGACGCCGACCACATCTACTGGACCGAGCACTGTGAGGGTCGGGTGATGAAGGTCTCGGCGTCTGGTGGCGAGCCTGTCGTGGTGGCAGACGGCCAGCTCCATCCAGCCGCGCTTGCGCTTGACGAGCGGTATCTCTACTGGACCAACCTCGGCTCCGGGGGCTCGAAAGACGGGACTGTGGTGCGGATGGTGAAAGCCGGCGGGCCGATCACGGTGCTGGCGGCGGCTCAGAAGCTCCCCTGGCGCCTGGCGATCTACGGGCCCCGCGTCTATTGGACGAACCTCTTTGCGGCCGCCCCAGTGATGTCCGTGCGGAAGGACGGAAGCGAGCCACCTGACCTGGTCGCAGAGGGCGGGCAGCACGCGCGCGGTATCGCCGTCGACGTCTCCGGCGTGTACTGGGCCGACTTCGATCAG
>CAZRGL010000073.1:0-22248 GCA_964599485.1 uncultured Polyangiaceae bacterium | reverse complement strand
GGGCGCGATCCTGCGTTGTCCGCTGGCCGGATGCGAGCAGGCCCCGGTACTCGTCGCCGAGGACCAACTCACCGCCATTTCCGTTCGGTTGGATGATAGCCGCGTGTACTGGGCGAGAAACGGAGGCGGGCTTCTCGCGGTCCCCAAGGATGGCGGAGGCCCGGCCACCCAGATCCATACCGGATTCAGCGGCGGCATTCGCGAGTTGGTGATTGACGAGAATTCGCTCTTCTGGACAGAAGGCTCCACAGTCATGACCATGCCGAAATCGGGTGGAACGGCGTCCATCGTCGCCGAAAGCGAGCCAATCCCCGAAGGCCTAGCGGTTCATGGTACCTGTGTGTACTACACGAGCTTCCTCGACGGTGGCGTCTTCCGGGTCGAGAAGCCGTAGGACACAGGGACGGCGCCAGTGGCGACTGACGACGTGCCAGGTGGCAACGCGGCAGCCATCGGAACTCCCTAGCGAATGTCTGCCGAACGTGCTGTAGCGCCTTGTTGGGCAGCCTCTTGCGACTCAGCTCTCCATGTCGACGACCGTCGGGCTTCCAGTTGAATCCAGCTTCACCGACAGAAGGTAGTTGGTCGCGTGTTTGGGAAGGCCGAAGTCAGCGACGAGGTTCTTGTCCGTGGTGTTTGAGGGCAGTGTTGACATCGTGAACCCGTGGGCTGTGTGGAGGTCAGGACAGCCGCTCGAGCTTTGTGTCGACGTGATAATCGACGCCAATACACCCAAGGACGTGCCGAAACACCGCGTCGACAAGCTTGGCCACCTCTGACGGTGTGACATTGGGTCCGAACTTGATGGTCGCGTAGACGTTCGACTCCCATGCGACGACGCGAGCCGACGGAGGCGGCTCCAACGTGCTGAGCAGGTCGTCAGGATTGCGGTCGTGGGGATAGGCAAAGTTGACCATGTCGCGGGTCACCTGAACCCAAGGACCCTCAGCACGGTCGCTTAGCGTGAATTGCACGCACCAGTCCTCGCCGTCCGACGAAGCTTTGAACACCTCGACAATCGACGGTCGGGTGTCTGCTATCTGATCTGCGCTCATCTTCGTGCTCTGCCGATCACTGGCGGGCTACGTCAGTCCAACGTTACCCGCTTCAGCTGCGGCTACGCAACCGAGCGCAGCGAGGGCGCGTGACTGTCAGCTGCAAGCGGCTGTTGGACGGCGTCATGGTTCGGCAACGTCTGGTAGTTCGAGGTCCCACGCGGTGATGAGTGCGAGATATATCCCGAAGATAGCTCGCGCTGGGACATCCAAGTCCAGGACGTCAGAGCCAACCGAGAGACGGATCTTGAAGGCCTTCCAGCCGTTCTGAACAACCGTGAGGTTCAGCTTCGCCTCTCGAACCTCATCGCGCCGCAGCTCCACCAACCGGTGCGCGAAGCCGACAGAAAGATTGTCCGAGCAAATCGCCAGTGATGTCACCCGGTCTTTCGTGTCGAGCCAGTACGCAACCGCAATGATCCCGAGCATCAGCAGCGCAACCCACACTTGGCCTGCAAACAGCGGGAACCCCACAAGCAACGCCGTTCCGGCAAAGCACTGGATCTGGAAGGGTAGTGGAGAGAAGTCGAACGAGCGCGCCGCTCCCTTCGGACGAGGGACGCGTTTTACGAGAGTGTCGACGACCTCATCGAAGTCTTCAATCTGGTACTCGATCTGAACCACTTGGGAGCGAGACTGATCAAAAACGTCGACGCGCTGACGAAGTCGTCGCGGAGTGACCCCGGCCACGTCTGCCCACCTCAACGTTGCCCCGCCGTGGTTCCGAAGTCCCACCTTTGAAACCTCGACAGCTGCGTTCGATGGTCGCAAGGCGATTGGAAGGATCGCGAGCAGAATCGTGCCCCACAGCACCGTGTTGGCGACGATGATCGCCCACATAAGAATGCTGAATCCGAGCCCCGCTTCAAACGCCAACGCTTCGGAGATAGTGCCCCCGTGGTCGTCGAGGAAGGGAAGAATGAGGCCCAGGACGAGGAACGCGGTCACCAGCGGAATTGCGATGCGCACAGCCAAAACGGACCATCGTGCGAGCTCGAACCGCCTCCACGCATGACAGCCATCTCCGGTACCCATTGCAGACAACGTAAGCACGAGGCCTTGTCCGTCCAACGGTTCGGGTCTCAGCTGCGGGGAGCGACCAACGAAGGAGGGAGCGCCCGGTCAGCCTGCAAATCCTTGTTGGACGGCCTCATGCTCTCCGCTCGTCTAGGCGGGCGTCCGTCGTGTCAGCAAGCACCAACGGGAGAACAACTTCCAAACCCCGGCGGTGCTTTCCAACGGTCGCGTAGAGCTTGCTCAGCGCCTCCGGTTCGAAGCGAAGTAGCTCCTCGAGCAACGAGTCACCGTAGAGCACACTGGCATCGAGATGCGACAACACGTTGGCGCGGAGGTAGACGTCAAATGTGCGATGGCGGCCATCGAGGTGGAGCTCGACGCAGTGCTTGACGACCTCGTCCGGCGCGAGCTCGGCCGTAGTTCGACCATCGTCGCTGCGGATGTTCACCAAGACGATCTTCATGACACTTCGCCGATCTCCAACACCACGACCATGTAGCGCATCAAGTGTAGCAGCTCCGCGACGGGCATGCGGTAGCTGGCGCCCACTGGGTCTCTCACGGCCGCGGTGCCATCCCCGGACACATCGTCGACCACAATCCAATGCCCTTCGCGCAGCTTCGTCGGAACGAGAAGGGCGGCCCACGAGCCGTGTTCGCAAAGCGCGCCGAGTTGCTCTTGCTGGAGCGGCGGATCCACGTCCAGATGCCCGCCAACCCAGCGATGTCGACCACCTGAGAACTCGTTGAGTCGGTTAGCCAGCTCCTGCGCTGTGCTCGGAAGATGCAGGCCGGCGGTCACGACGAGTTGATCCGCGGCGATTCCGCGATCGGCAAGGAGCATCACAACACATGCCGCACCACATCCAAAACCGTGAAGCTGTCGTTCGACACGTTCGTCGTCCCATCGCTCGTCGAGTCGTTCCCAGCTCCACCGAGTCACGGGTGGGTTGTATCACGGCCGTGATGATGCGGAATTCCAGCTATCCCGCGGTCGCCAGGTCCGTCCAACGAACATGCGCATCAGCAGCAGCCGCAAGAGGCAGGGCCACAGGCCCGCCCGATGCGGCTGTCAGCCTGCAAGCGCTTGTTGGGCAGCGGTGGTCAGCGGTCCCGCCACGTGTCCTCGTGCTGATGTTGATGCAGAACGCCGAGAACGTCGATCGTGCTGGAGTCAATAATTCGAAAGTACACGGCGTACCGGAAACGACGCAGGAGCGCCCTTCTTACGCCGTCGTCAACCTCCGGGAACGACAGAGGCATCTCAGCAATACTCTGAAGACACGCTTCGACCTCGTCGAGAAAACGACTGCCGCAGCCCGGTCGCGACTCGTCATGGCCCTGGGCAGCGTTCAAGATGTCGAACTCCGCCTCGAGGCGCAGCTCCGCACGTCGCTTCATTGTCGGGTCAGACCGATCTTCTTCTCGATGTCGCGGCGGACCTCGTCCCATGGGCGCCTAGGACTGTCGGCTTCGAGCCGCTCCTTGAGTACGCGCTGATGCCAGCCGGGCACCGGAACTCGTTCTGGATGCGCGCCGATGCGGTCCCAGAGTGCCTCCAAATACTCGAGTTGCTCGTTGGTCGATAAGTCGTCGAAGCCGGGGGGGGGGAGTTGGACCGAGTTGGCCATGAGTCAAATGTAGCCTACGTGGGCGACATTGGTAACGCTCAAGGTTGCGCGAGGGAGCATGCGCGACTTGCCGTACGCCCCGACGTGCCTGAGGTGCGTGAGGACGCCGAGCAGCACGATCATGATCGCCATCAGCATCCAGATGGTCATCGTGCACCCAACCAGCAGCGGAGGAACCGACATTTCGCCATCGACGACAGGGTCATACCGGCACCTTAGGCACCGAGTCAGCGTGCCGATGTTCTCTGCGCCGCACCGAATACAAACTGCCCCAGTCACATGTCATCACCGGGTCCTCAGTCCGTCTTCCCAACGTCTCGCGGTTCAGCTGCGAAGGCAAGAGGGAAGCCCGTAGGGCTGACCGAGTGACTTCGTCTGCTGCAGCCGCTTGTTATGAGGCGCACGCGGTATGGTGTTCGATGAACGTGAAGGAGCGTCTTGGTGTTCCAAAGGCATTGCTGGATGTGGGGAGTGTCAAGGGCATGGGCGACGCCATCTATTTCTGCAGTTCGCCGAAGGTGCATCTATTCTGAGAGTGCGATGGGAATCGATGAGCGCCCGAAGTCACCCCGCCTGAAGACAGTGAAGCGGCTGTTCGCCGTATCGCGAAACGAGTGTGCGTTTGCGGGTTGTTCGCAGCCACTCGTCCAGGGTGAGTCGGTGGTTGGGCAGATCTGTCACATCGCGGCAGATGCGCCTGGGGGGCCCCGGTACGACAAGACGCAAACGCAAGAAGAGCGACATGGCTTCGACAACCTGGTCTTGATGTGCGGACCCCATCACAAGCAGGTCGACGATGACCCTTCGACATACACCACCGAGGTCCTACTTAAGTTGAAGGCGGACCACGAAACAGCTGGCGTCGAGGTCGCAGCTGAAGACGACGTCGTCGATGAGCTGCTCCAAACCTACCTAGTGCAGGTCTTCAACGCAGTCGTGCAGTCGTTCAACCAGACTGGCGGTCAGACAGCGTTCCAGATCACGAACGTAACCAATGTTGGCAGCACACGGCGCAGCATCCCAGCTGACCAGGTCGGTGCCTTCCTTCGTGTGTGCACCACTGCCGGAGCGGGAACGGTTGCCATCGCTTCGCCGCTTGGCGATGGCGAAGCCGGCGCGCTGGCGCATGCCCTACGCGGGCTCCTTGAGCAGGCCGGATGGACGGTGACGAACACCTCGCAGACGGTCTGGGATCGGGCGCCGCAGGGGATTGGGCTCCAGATTCCGTCCACTTGGAAAGCGGCGCAACAACAGGACCCTGCACTCCTCCCACCCGAAGTCCAAGCGCTTGGGGCAGCGCTCGTACGCGTCGGGATAGTCGGCGGCCGGCCGTTCCTCTGGATCAACGGCAAGCCCAACGGAGACGCTACACTTCTCGTTGGGCACAACGTGCCAGTCTCCGAGAGCGCAAGCCAGTGACCGTCTCATCGCGGAGCATCTCGGGCAACCCTCGTCCGCATAACTTATACTTCAGCTGCGAGGTGGCGTGTGGGTATGAGCGAAACCTTGCGGTGGTTCGCAGGGGTACTCCGTCAGTGTATGCGCACGGGATCTTGCGAGGGGTAGCGCAGTGGGGTGTGATGATTGAGTATTCTGGGTGGTGGGGAGTGTACGGCTGCGAAGGTGCTGGCAGTGTTTGTTCAGAAACTGGTTCGCTTGTTAGGGCGTGGTTGGATCGGCTAGGAGTTGGCCTAGGATGTTGTCGGCGGGGCTGCGGACTCCGCCTCGGAGCTCGATGAGAACGTGTGTGTAGATCATAGTGGTGCGCACGTCCTTGTGGCCGAGTAGGCGTTGGATGGTGCGGATGTCGTAGCCTTCTTCGAGCAAGTGGGTGGCGAACGAGTGGCGCAATGTATGGCAGCTTGCGCGCTTGGTAATGTTGCTGGCGCGGACCGCTCTGGCCATCTCGCGCTGCACGGCCGACTCGTGGAGGTGGTGGCGTCGACGTTGTCCGGTTGGGTCGTGGAGGTAGGTTCGGGCGGCAGGGAATAGCCATTGCCAGGGCCACCTCCGCCCCACACCTGGGTACTTGCGGCTCAGCGCCGTCGGGACCTCGACGTAGCCGGCGCCAGCTCGCAGATCGGACTGGTGCCGCTCATGCACGGCGCGCAGATGGATACCCAAGCTGGCCACGAGTGACTTTGGCAGGATGGTCGTGCGGTCGACATCGCCCTTGCCCCCACGCACTGTGATGATGCCCGTGTCGAAATCGACGGCCTTGACCCGCAGCCGTAGGGCTTCGAGCAAGCGCAAGCCCGATCCGTAGAGCAGCGCCGCGATGAGCAAGTAGGAATGTCGTAGCTCGGCGAGAACGGCTCGGACCTCGGTGCGGGTGAGCACCGTAGGTAGACGCCTGCGTCGCATGGCGCGGATCAGGTCATCGATCCACGGAACATCCCGTCGAAGAACGTGCCGAAATAGGAATAGCAGCGCGCTCAGCGCCTGATTCTGCGTGGACTGCGCCACATTTCCCTCCACCGCGAGCGACGAGATGAACTCGTTGATTTCGGCCGCACCGAGCTTCTCGGCAGGACGGGCGTGGTACAGGAGGAAGCGTCTTATCCAGCCGGTGTAGCTCTTGATCGTTCGCGGGCTCATTGCACGCGTGCGCATGACGCGCCGTGTCCGCTCGAGGGTGGTCCGACCCTCCGCACGAGTGCGTATGTTCTCGTTCTCGTTCTGCATCCTCTGACGGCCGCGCAATATTGGTGCCCAACCGAAATCGCTGCTAGGTCGTCGAACTCTGTAGCCCGCCGGTCGCGAGAAAGTGGCGGCCGCCAGGCGGAGGGGTGGCGGCCGCCATCACCCTCCTGCCGCCCATGCGTTCGAACGTGTATCCTCACGACATGCGTAGCGGCCGGTTGCTCTTACTGCTCTCGCTGTTGTTGCTCGTGGGCCTTGGGCTCATGACGGGCTGCTCGGAGGATGCGCCGATCTCCAAGACGGCTACCACCACGGCCGACGGGGGGAGCTCTACTGGTGGGAGCGCGGCAGGTGGCGGGATGGGCGCCGCGGGCGGCGCGACAGGAGGTATGGGCGGTAGCGGTGGCACGGGGGGCGGAACGGGTGGCGTTGGGCCGGCCGATCAGATTGAGGGCTCGCCCAGCGATCCGGTCATCGACGTACTGCCGACCACTGCCGCGCCGCTGCCCAGCGACATGATCGACGTAGGACCGTTCGAGCTGTCGCTCACGCGCGTGGTGTTGATTGTGCAGGACAATGCCACCATCGGTAGCGTCAACTCGCTATTGACGATGCTGGGCGCGAAGATCGTTGGGGGCAGCCCCAAGCTCGGTTTGCTCGAGCTCGACGTAGACGCGGAAAAACCAGGCGTTCAGAATGCTCTGAACACGGCGGCTGGCCATCCGGCCATTGCAGCGGCGAGCTGGGAAATCGGCGGCACTTCTCACAAGCTCGCCCCGGCTCATGCCAGCCCAACGGGACTTGGCGGCAACCACGCTTGGGAATGGGACTCGCCCACGGTCAATCCGGTGGGCGCCATTGGCGGCTCGAACTGGGGACTGAAGTTTGCCAAGGTCCCTTACGCTTGGAACCTGTTCAACCGCATGAGGCGCAACCTCGAATCAGGTGGCCTGGTTACCGATCCCTTCGTCGGCATCATCGACAAAGACTTCAGCTTCGCTCACCCCGATCTGCTCTATCACGCTGACAGTGAGACGGTGGCGCCCGATACAGGAGGCGAGCGTCATGGAACCAGCGTGGCGCTGATGATCAACGCGGGGTTCAACGAAAAAGGCATCGAGGGCATTTTGCCAGTCAGCACGCCGCTGATGACGCGGGGTGCGGAGTCGACCCATACCTCTTGGCTCCGTGCGCTCCTCGGTTTGATCGGGGACTACCCGACGGTGCGCGTCATCAACATCTCGCAAGGCGTCAAATATCTCGAAAAGAGCAACGGCAAGATCACCAAGCAGCATCTGATCGGCGAAAAATGCAATCTCAACAACGTCAACTGCGGCTGGTGGGAGAGCTGGGCGGAGATGATCACCCGGCTTGGCGGCGTGTGGAACAAAGCCATCAACCACATGGCCACCAAGGTGCGCGACGACTTCCTCATCACCTGCTCGGCGGGCAATGACGGCAGCGTGACCAAGGGCGTCAATGGCGGCGAAACGACGGTCACTTACCAGGCTCAACACGTCTCGGGCTGCAACCACGCCGGATTGGTGGGCAACAACGATCATGTGCTGGTGGTCGAAGCCCTGGCCAAGCCCGGCGACGCGATCGCCTCTTTCAGTCAGCGCGGTGGCCACATTGCGGCGCCGGGCGCAGATGTCGGCCTGAGCGATCCCTACAGCGATCAGAAGTACATGCCGGATCGGGGCACCTCGTTTTCCGCGCCATTCGTTGCGGGAGCGGCAGCGGTGGTGTGGGCAGTGGAGCCGACGCTGTCGTACAAGCAAGTGCGCAAAGCGTTGCTCGACTCGGCGCAAGCGGCGGTGAGCGAGAGCTCAGTACGTATCGACGTCTTTGCGGCGGTGCTGAAGATCGACGAGCTGCTGCCGGCCGCCAAAGTGACCGTGGATCTTGCCGACATCGACGACGGCTCGGTCGATGGAAACCTGCGCGCTGACAACAACGCCGCGCCGATCACGAAGTTCTTCAACACCACGCCCGACGGTCGCGGCGACGGCTGCGTCGACATGGCCGATCTGCGCACCTTTCGAGACGCCATTGCCAAGATCTCGGGCTTGCCTGCCGCCGTCTCACTCGACGGAGGCGCTACCCACGTCAAGCTCGACTTCAATCAGGACGGGTACATCGGTGGACAGCCGGGCAGCAGCGACTTTGCCGATCGGGATTTCCAATGGTCACGCCTGGACATGGATGCCGATCACGACATCGACGCCGACGACCTGGGATTACTGGCGCAAGTCTGGGGTCAGTGTCGCAAAGCGGGCATGAACGAAACCCTCGCTCCTCAGCTCGAAGGCTACGGCTCGGTCGATCAGAACAAGCTCGCGTCGCTCATTAGCTCCACCGACTATTGGATGCCGGTTGCCCAGGGCGAAAAAGCGATGCTCACTGCGAGCGGCGCCATCGGCCAGCAAGTCGACGGTAACGACCCAACCAAGCTCTACGGCCAATACGGTCTGCTCACTGGGCTGCGGATCTGCAATGAGGCGAGCGCCTGTCAGGTGGTCTCCACGGCACAAAACGTCGAACGAAAATGCGCGACCAAGACCAACCCAAGGGCGGCCGAAGATGTATGGCTCGCGCCTGCGCCGCTGGCGACCAATCCGCCGCTCGTGTTCCAAAGCACCAAAGGCACGCTCAACGATCCCGCGTGCAGTATCAACGGCAGCTGCATCGGACGGATGAGCTTCGCCTTCGGTGGCAACGAAGGTGGCAATCACCAATACATCGACGGCTATTTCGATCCGTACATGCCCTCGCCGGCGGGCGACGTGGTAGCGGCCCAAGGCGAATGCAACAACAACTTCAAGAGCTGCGTGCGGCTCGTCTCCACCCTCGTCAACGGCCAATACACCTCATACCCATTGCCCAACAGCGACACCATCTACGCGCTGAGCGGTGGCAACTACGGCTATTGGGGACGTTGGTCCGACGATGGCGGCCGGCTGCTCGTCGGAGGCAGCCAGAGTAAGGTCTATTTGCTCGACAAGGGCCTTGCCTCACTGAGCGAGCTCGCTGTGGGGACGCCCAAGTACGGTGATGCGTACTTTGCGCCAGGCGGCTGGGTCTACTTCACTGGCGGCGATCCGAAGGACCCTCTACTTGGCGACATCTTCCGCATTACAACGGCAACGCTGCACGATCCCGGCGAGCTGTTTGGTCTACCTGAGCAATGTCTCAGTCCGGTCGCTGAGCGCCTCACCCAGACCTTCGGGCCAGAAGAGACTGGCCTCGCCCAAGCCGTACCTTCTGCTGTTGGGCCTGGCGGTCGCTTGTTGGTCGACGCGACGAGAAACAACATAGGTCGCTTCTTGGGGATCATGAGCGGCGATGGCAGCCAGCTCGTAGACATCCCCGGCACGTCGGACTTTGCCCACGCCGCCTGGTCGCCCGACGGGCTTTTCATTGCGTACTCCAACTACGCTGGCGGGATCCACCTCGTGGAAATCAGCGCCAGCGGCGTGCCCGCGCCCAAGGACATCAAGGTCACGCAGCTCGAGCCGACCCAGTTCGCTCGCGTGGCATTCTCGCCAATCGAAAGCAAATGGCTGCTCGCCTACTCGGTGGGCAATCAATATGGCGAGATCCGCGTCTTCGATACCTCCACCAAGTCGCTGCACGTCAAGCTCGACGGCATCCACCCCTTCACCGGCGGCACCCACGACCCAGCTTGGTCCGCCGACGGCAAGTGGATCGCCTTTACCCGTGAGCAGCAGACGGCGGCATGCGACAGCACCGTGCTGCACAACGACGTCTTCAAGCTCAGCGTGCAGACCAAAGCCGAAACAAACCTGACCGCTTCCTTCAGCGAGCAAGACCCATACTGCGGCGGCAACGGCGGCCCCCGACCAAGCGACGAGCAATACCCAGCCTGGGGCCAATCGGTCCTATCCCCTTACTAAACGCCGAATCCTCGTAGGGGTGGGGCTTATCCAAATGCAGTTCACCTAGCGTTGAAAGCACGTGTGCCATGGGCAAGCAACGCTTGCCCGTGCTGTGAAATCCCTCGAACACGGGCAAGCCTGAAGCTTGCCCATGCCGCACATCCCGTTCTTGACCGAACGGCATTGGGATAAACCCCGCCCGCACATGGTCTTCTAAAACGGTGAGAGCAATTGTTTGGCGGCGACCTTGAGTAGGAGCTTGGCGAGCTCGAGACGCAGGGTGGCGCCGCCGCTGGCCGCTGGGCCCACCGCTAGTGTGACTGGCGTGGTCAGCTTTCCGCCTGGCGTGCCGGCTCGGCAGGCCACCATGGCTTGTGGATCGGCGAAGAGCACCACCCAGGCTTTGTCGCCGAGCCAGCCGAGCGAGGCTTTGACGGCGGACTTGCTAGCCAGCGTGCGGTCGGCCTCGGGGCTCGCCATGACCAAGTGCTGCAATGTGCCGACAGTGTCCAGGCCGGCTGCCACGAAGAAACGCTTGTCGCCAATGGCGTAGCGCAAGTCGATCGGCCCGATTGGCTCGGGCTTCTTGGCGGGCTTGTCGGACTTCTTTGGCTTGTCGGGCTTCTTCGGCGCGGCAGGCTTCGGTTTGCTCGGCCCGGGCTTGTCGATTTGCTCCACGCGCACCAGGACGATGTCATGGGTGATTCGCTCGAGCCGGCCCTTGCGGGTGGAGATCTTCAGGCCACGTTTGTCGAGCTTGGCCGCGACAGCAGGCTCTTTGCGCAAGGCGATGAGCGCCTCGAGGCTCTCACGCAGCTCAGCCGCTTTGGCGACCTGGCCGCTGGCAAAACCCGTCACGCCTACGCCAGTACAACGAACCGCCGCCGTGGTGCGGTCGCCGCGGCTCAAAGCGACGCCGACGAGCGCTTTCCTCAACGCTGTCGATTTGACAGCGAGCGCTTGCTCGAGGGCTCTACCGCGCGTTTGGGCGCGACGCTGCCGGCCGGCTGCAGTCTCCGCCCAACGAGCAGCGACCAAGGTGTCGTCCGGTAAGCTCAGGAGCTGCTCGGGTTTCACCGTCGGCAGAGCGGCGAGACGTTTCTTGGCCGCAGCGTTACTCGGCTCGAGCTGCGCATCGAGGCGGATGGTGGTTTTCAGAATAGACAAGGCGAAGCGGGCTCTACCCACGTCGTCGAGGAGCGTTTGCAGTGTCTTGGTCGCGTCTTGCAGATCGAGCAGCGGGGCCATCTTGTCGAGCAGCAGATCGGCTCCGCTCGTTAGCCGTTTGGACCACGTGCTCAACGACTTGCTGAGTGCGCCGCGCGCCGTCGAGGCGGTCAGCTCGATGACCAAGTTCTCCGCTGGCGCTTTTCGCTGCGAGAGGTTGTAGACCAAATAGTGCCCGGCCCTGCGGCCCGCTTCGGTGCTGTTGGCGATGAGCAAGTAGTTGTCGAGCACGCCAACGCTGGCTTCTTTGATGCGCCCCTTGGACTGATCGCTCTTGCGCTCGAGCCAGACGATCTTCGAGGGTTGCTCTGGTTTCGAGTTGAAGCGTGCGTCGGGGCCCTTGGTGAGCACCGTCAGCAGCCTGGTGCCGTCCTTTACGTGGATGCCGAACGCTACCAAGGGCGGCTGAGCTGCATGTCCCGCGTCGCGCTCGGTACCGCTCTTTTGCAGCACGGCGCCGACGATGGGTAGCTGCTCGTCGATCTCCTCGACGGCGCGGAGCGGAAAGCCCACCAGGTTGACGACCAGCCCACCGAGACTCCGCGGCAGCAGGATCGCAGGACCGCCGATGGCTCCTCGCAAGTCGGTCCAGCTCGTGCGGGGCGTGGCCAAGACGATGTCGGCCAACAGCTCCTTCGGTGCCGGGACCGTCGGTCGAGCGGTTGCCGCAGAGCCGGCTGCGTCTTTGTTGTCGTCCCCATTGCAACCGCCGTCGCAGCCCGCTGGGGAAGCGGCCAGCAGCAACAACAAGGCGACCAGCAGCCGCATGCGAGCGGCGGTAGGCGCGAGTTGACAAGCGGCAGACATGGGCGAGCTCATTGTACCCGGAGGCTTCGGACGACCTCGTCCCCGTACACCGTTATGAGCTTGACCAACACCGTGCCACCACAATCGGACAACTCCTGCTCGGGTGTCTGTAGCGCAATGGTCTCGCCGTTGGATCCGCGCCGCGCTTGCCAATTCGGTGAAAAGATAGCCCCTTGGTAGCTCCAGTCGACCATCCACGAATCGATCAGCTCATGCCAGGCGGCGGGCTGTTGTTTCTGCTCGCCGCGCCGCGCCGGTGGGCTCGGAACGACCAAGTCGAGCAGGCGAATGCTGGCGCGTAGAGGGCTATCGTCTACTACGAGCTCGAGCTGCAGCTCGGGTAGCTCTGCAAAGTGGAGCTTGCGCCGTTTCTTGGGCTCGCCCTGCAGCAGCTCCTGGGGGATGAGCCGCAAGCTCAGCTCGAGTCCGTGCTGTTCGAGCATCCGCTTCTTCAGGCTGCCAGCGTCTTGGACGCGATAGCGCCACGCCAGCACATCGAGTCCTTGCGCGCCCGCCCTGATGGCTGGTTGGCACCAGGTTTCGATGTCGGCCTCGCCGGGTGCCGCGGTCGCTTCGGCAACGCAAACGTGACGGTCGTCGCGCTTGCCTGCCCGATCAGCTGTAGGCTCGGCGCCGTACGCTTCGAGCACGACTTCAGCGTCGCGTTGTACGCGCTGAGCCCAAGCGCGTCGCTCGGCGCCCAGCACGCTGTAGATGTCGAAACGAGCGCCGCGCTGCAGCAGTCTTCGCCGCGTGACGTCGATGCCAACTTGTCCGATGTCGCAGCCAATCCAGCGTCGCCCCAGCGCTTCGGCCACAGCAACACTCGTGCCGGAGCCACAGTAGAAATCGGCTACCAAATCACCCGGCTTGGTGGCCCAGGAAATGATGCGCTCGAGCAAGCCCTCGGGCTTTTGGGTGTCGTAGCCCATGTCCTCGCTCTTGGGCCTATGGCGCAGCGGGCGCACTGCGAAATCGTCCCACAGCGTATCGACTGGTTGCTCTTTGACCCAGCGGCCGCCCTCGTCTTTCTGCAAGAAGTACTTGATGTAAACCTTGCCGGTCGCGGTGTCATAAACCCGGCCCTGCTCGCGCAGCTTCGCAATGCTGGCGTCGGTGTAGTCGCCCCTAGGTGCCGTAGTGAAGTACAGCTTGCGCTCCTCGTCCCAGCGGGCGTTCTTGGGCGCGCCTTTCCGATTGAGCGCGACCTCCTTGCTCCGTTTGGGAGCGGCCCCGTCGAACTTGGCTCCTGGCGTCTTGGAGTAGACCAAGATGGTGTCGATGACCCGGCCGAGCTGTTTGGAAGCTGCTTGTCGACCGAGGTTGGGCGCCCGCCGCCAGATGATCTCGTTGCGAAAACAGTCTGGCCCAAAGAGCTCGTCGAGCAGCAACCGCAGCATGCTGTTGGCGCGCCAATCGCAATGCAAAAAGAGCTTCCCTTCGGGCGCGAGCAAGCGACGGAGCAGTCGCAAGCGGGCGTAACTCTTGTCGAGATAGCCCGCCATGCCTCGGACATGGCTATCGCGATAGGCGCGGCGTTCGACCAGCTCGCCTTTCGCGCCAGAGGCAACGTGGCTGTAGTAGTTGAGCCCGGTGGCGAAGGGCGGATCGATGTAGATCAGATCGATTTTCCCGCTCAGTCGTTCGGCTAGCGCCCCGGCCGCGAGCAAGTTGTCGCCCCGAATGAGCATGTTGCGCCACTTGTCGGTGGCTGCGCTCGACTCGCTCGGCGACTCCGCGTCGCCCGCAAGCCGCTCGATGTGCTCTAGATCGGTCCAGCTCGCTGCCAGATCTTGCGGCTCGCCTTTGCCCGGCCAGGTTAGCTCGATTCCGCTGGCAGTCATCGTCTTGGCGGAGATAGACCCCAGCTGAGCAATACGCAAGTCGCACGGCGCGTGGCGACCAGCTTGACCGAGCCCGATGGCGGGTGTAGCTCCCGCCCAATGGGCTGGAAGCGCCTGTGCGTAGTCGGGCTTTGCCTATCGATGCTGGCCGTGGGGTCGTCAGCCGGCTGTGTCGACAAACCCACCGAATCTCGGGTGCGTGCCAGTGCGTTGTTGCGTGCAGGACAAGCCGAAAAAGCCTTGGCCGAGTGCGATGGCGCTCTCAAAGAGGCTCCTGGTGACGCGTCTCTGCTGATTCTGCGAGCCAAAGCCCTCTTCGAGCTCGAGCGCTACCAGGATGCGCGCGGCTCCTATCTTCGAGCGCTCGAGACCGCCACCGACAGGTCCCAGCGAGCCGAGGCACATCTCGGCTTGGCCATGGTGGCGATGCGCGGCAAGGACTACCAGCAGGCCCGCCAGCAATTCGCGAAGCTGGTGAAGGTCAACCCCAAGAGCGCCGACGCCCGCATCAACTTGGCGCGCGTCTGTTTGCAGCTGAAGAAGCTGGACTGCGCGATCGAGCATGGTGAGCAGGCTGGCCGGCTGCGGGGCAATGACGAAGCAATCCTATTCACCCTCGGTCGCATCTACCTAGTCGCCAACAAGCACAGCGAAGCCAAGCGGACCTTCCAGCGCATCTGCGAGGTCTTGCCCAAGGCCGCCTCTTGCCCCTATGGCTTGGCATTGGTCGCTGCCCAGCAAGGCGACAAGGCCCGCGCCCTAACGAAGCTGCGTCAAGCCATCGCGCTCGAGCTGCCCAACGTCGCCAAGCTCGCCGAAGACCCGCTACTCGCCCCGCTGAAGAACGACCCAGCCTTCAAACAGCTGAGCGGGAAAAACTAGGAGCAACCCGTTCTTCAGGAGCGCTTGGCCGACTACACTGTTGCGGATGGGGGAGGCTGTCATGATTCGGGTTCGAACTTTTGCTTCGTTGGCGCTGGGGTCGGTATTTCGGATTGCCGTCATCCTCACGCTGTTGTGTCTCGGCTTTGCATGCAGCGGCTCGGGTGACGACTCGAATGGTGGCTCGTGCTCCTTGGGCGAGAACGATTGCCCGCCTTGCTATTTGGCCGAGGACAACCAGTGCGTATGGGGCGAGACCGGCTCGCTGTGCGGCGGGGCCCCGGATGCCATCTGTGGCGGCAAAACGCTCATTTGCAGCTTGGGCCAGAAAAGCGTGCTCCGTTGCTCAGCCGACGGAAAGACGCTCAGCTGTGAAAAGCTGTGTCCCGAAGGAACTGGTTGCCAGGATGGGCAATGTCAGGCTTGCGTCCCGCACGAGAGCAAGACTTGCCATGAGGATGATTCATATTGGGTCGACAGCTGCGGGGTGCGTGAGGAGCTGCACCAGGAGTGTGGTGACAACGAGAAATGTAGCGGTGGTGAGTGCGGAGGTGGGAGCTGCGCGCTCGACAATTGCAGCGTAAGTGGGTTCAGCTACACGTGTGGGACCGGCGACAAGCAGGTGTCGAACAATTATGGTGGGCCGGGTCCGGATGGCATCTCGAGCTACGTCGTGAGCTACTCAAACGGGCACAAGGTCACGTGCACCTTTACATCCAGCAGTAGCGGCAAGTGCAGCGATGACACGGGAGCAACTTGCAGTTTCTAGCAACGCTACGAATGACTGGCCTGGTCAACTAGGCGGGCTAGTTCTATCGTTGACATCGGAGGCCAATGGTGGCGGAGGGGAAACAGGTCGAGCTGAAGGAGCAAGAGGACTCGAGGTCGGCCATGGATGCCGTCTTCGACGGTATCGGCTGGGTTCGAATCGCCTTGTCCCCGACCTTGATCGGAGTTGTAGCTGGCGGCATAGCGTACCTGTTTCTTCGGGGCGGACTCGGTATTGCCATTTGGGTTGCCGCAGCGCTGTGCGGATTGCTAGCGGGTGTCTGGTTTGCGGAGCGTGTCCGCCGCAAGACGAGCCCCATGACTTTCGTAGCGCGCGTCGACGCGAGCCCAGATCTCGACAAGCTCGAGCGCAACGACGAGACGGACACAACAAAAAGCTGACGCGGAGGCGGCGGGGGCCGTGGCGGGAACTTCTCCGGAGATTCGCATGAGATGTAAGAGCTGCTTCAAGGAGGCGGAGTGTCTGACGGTTAGCTGCCAGTCTGCCGAGATGACCCGGAGCAATGTCGAGCATGTCACTGACTTTTACGGGGACCACGCGAGAACGGATTTCACGGGCACCTTCCGGAACTTTGAAACCCACGAGCTGCCTGTTTGCAAATCGTGTCTGACACGAAGCGCACTCGCGCCGCTGCTGTTTTCGCAGGCTGGTATTGTCGGTGTGCTGATGTTCATTGGTGGTCTCGCAGCCTTCTTCACCAATGACGACAAGCGACTGATCATGGCAGCCGTAACGGTAGCCGGGGCGCTCTGTTTTTCTTGGGTGCTCCGCAAGGTGCTCCGAGAAGTGGGGAACATCAAGCGCGGTGAGCTCAGCGAAAAGTTCTCTTGGGAGCAAGCATTCGTCATCGCGCCCCGTGAAGGGTCTGGACGCGAGGTGCTCAGCTATGAGCTGTATCAATCGCTGAAGTCCTGACAGCAGCTTCCCACGAACGCCGAAGAATGAGCCGGGTCAGGTCTTGTAGGCGCCCTTGGGTTGAATTTGGGCAGCGAAGGTCTGGTAGACGATTTTGCCGTAGCGGATGACGAAGGTGTCCGTTCCGATGAGGAAATTGTAGCTCTCCGACGAGCCGCGCCAGACCGTGTAGGCGATCTCGTCCTCGATGTCCTGGCGCAGCATCTCGACCTCGGAGCCAGGAGGAAGCATGTCCTTGATGATCTTGCTGAAGAGCGTACGGATTTCCTCCAGTCCGCGTAGCGGTCCGTCCGGCGTGAGCACTACCGACGACTCGCTGTAGTCGCTCATGACCGCGTCCAGATCGCCCTTTTCGAGGCTCTCGAGATGATGTGCAAGTGTCCGCTCTGTCGTCATCCGTCGTCCTCCGAGCTGTCGACCCCTCGACCTGGGAGCCTGTGGTTTGATTCTGCTACCATACAGTAGAACGCTTCGCAGTGATCCCAAGGCTTCCGTGGCCCGCCCGGTCCCGATGGCCCGCTTACTCCGTCATGAACTTAACTCGATTCGATTCTCGTTCCGCTTTTCTTCGGGTAGTTGCCCTCGTAGTGCCGATCGCCGCTTGTGGCGGCAAGGCCGTCTTCGACGCTGATGGCGCCGGTGGATCGTCAACCACCGCAACCAACACCACCACTTCGACTGCCAGCACCAGCACCAGCATCAGCACCGGCACCGTCTCGACTTTCTCTTGCGAGGAGCTCGCAGCTGACTATGCCGAGCAGCTCGCCATCGCCAAGACCTGCAGTCCACTGGTCAATACCGACCAATGTACCGAGCTGGTCGAGGAATATGCTGGTTGCTCCTGTCCCGTCTACGTCAACCCGACCAACAGCACGGCGCTGACCGCCATGATTGGCATCAAGAATCAATACCAGGCGCTCGGTTGCGACGACGGGCTTCCTTGCCCCAGCTGCGCGATGCCCCAGGGCGGTGGGTGCAGCGACTTGGGTGTGTGCCAGACCTACGGCCAAGACTAGGAGGCTCGTGTCAAACTCCCGTCGCTCGCCCGTCTCCTGCGAATTCAGGTGCGAATTCATGCCAAACCCTAGCGGGTGAAACGCGACGGCCTGCGCCGAGCTGCTCGGCGGATCCAAAGCTAGCCCGCGGGCAGGCGCCCCTTTTTGACAAAGAGCACACGGGCCCTGACAGAACAGGGGGTAGTGCCGACCAGTGGTGGTCGTTCTGTCAGAGCTGGAGCGGTTTCGGTGGCTATTTCTCGCGCGAACAGAGCCGATTGGACACGAGTTCAACCACTTGCGGATGGTTGTGGTGGGCGTGCCCTGACAGAACAAGGGGTAGTGCCGGCCAGTGGGGGGCGTTCTGTCAGAGCAAGGCGCAGCTCCCCAGCGGTGCGCTTCAATTCGGCGTCATACGGGTGTGCCGCAGCGGCGGCAGCTCGTGTGATCGGGCATGGTCACCAGGCCGCACTGGGCGCACCGTTTCGGTCGGGCGAAGCTCGGTCCTCGAGCAGGTGCGGGTACGGGCACCGGCTTGCCCTTGATCATCCATCCGGCCTCGCGGGCTCCCCGCCGCATCAGCCACCAGCAGAGAGCAGCTGTGAGAACAGCCAAGCCGCCCATCGCTACGCTCTCGATTGGTCCGCGCGAAAGAAAAGTGGCTCGATACAGCGCAGGAAGACCGAAGAAGATGAAGATGAGCGAAGCGGTCATGACAGCTGAGCAGCCCTTGTTGTGGTCCATTGCTGTCTCCTAAAGCGTGACACAGCGCGAAATAGGCTCAGCTTTGTGTCAATTGCTACTGGCTCAAGGTAACGCACCCCACGCCGCCATCGGGTCGGTTACTTGGGCGGCGCAATCGGTTTCAGATCGAGGCCGCCCGGATACCAATAGCTCGTCCATTGGCCGTAGCCGTACACGTTTATCCCAATGGGCTTGGCGGCCATGATGACGTGGTCGCCGTTGCCGCTACTATCGAGCTCGATCTGGGCCGCGGAAAAGCCACTCGATCCAATCGCGGCAAAACCAGTTACAGCCTGCCCGTCGAGCGTTACTGAGCTGCCAGTGGGAGCGACGATGTTCAGGAAGTTGACTTCGTAGCTGGTCGGCGCATGGAACAAATAGTTGGTGCGGTACTGGGCAACGGGGACAGCCAGGGTCATGGCTGGGTCGCCAGCGTCGCCGATCCCCGCCTCCTGACCGAGCATGTACTCAGCAACGATCACTTTGGCGCTGGCGGTGATCTCGAAGTTGGCGTCGCTCTGCTCGAGCTCGAAGTAATCGCCAGCGTTGACGAGCGTCGTCGGTGCACCAGGTTGGTCCGGATCGTAGCTCACGGTGGTGTTGGGCTCGGTGGCCACCACCCGCACCATGCGAGCTCTGGGCACGGTGTCAGCGCCGCTTCGAACCAGCGGTGCGGTGACGATGTACTCGTTGCTCAGTGTTTCCAGGGGGTAGATTGACTCCTCGAGGTGGTCACAGGCCGCCTTGTTGTAGGGCACAAAGGTGCACTCATGGCCTCCGATCACTTGCACGGGTTTGTCGGCCGCTATCAGCGTGCCGGTCAAGTCCGACAGATCAGGACCGCCTGACGCCGACGCTGTCTTCACAGCGAGCACATCACCCTGATTGAGCACGATGGTTCCGGTTCCATCTGCGCTAACGCCGCCGCCAGCCTGAACTGTGTTGCCGCTGGCCGACGGAGAGAGCGTCACCGTGGTATCGTCCTGGCTCGCCGTCACGTGATACTGGCCCGGCATCTGACCGGCGTGATTGCGCGCGACGACGCGGTAATTGCCCGTCCACACGTTGACAGGCAAGAGCAGCGAGGCATCGTTGGTAAATGAGAAGTCCGGGCCCATCTTGTATTCGAGCGGGCTGTATTGATAAACGGTGACGGGTCGGTCCGAGCGCAGCCGGTAGGCGCCGTCGACGACGAGCTTCGAGGGCGACCATTCGGCCTTCAGCTCGTCTTGCCAGGGCAGCTTGATGACAGCTACATCGGCGGCCGCCACCGTCGTCGTCGATATCGTCTCATCGCCCATCGTCACTTTGATGCTGGCGGCGCTCTGACTCGCGTTCGACACGATGACCGCAAAGTGGAAGCTCGCCATGACCACGTTGCCCGCTGCAGTGGGGAAGTAGTCGCAGCCCACGTAGCTCGAGCCGAGGCTCGTTGGTGCGCACACTCCCTCGCATAGACCCGTATCTGGATTGCAGGTTACGCCTTGGTCTGGGTCGCACAAAAAGTCCGTGTAGCCCATGCCGTCCTCGTCACACACGGTTGAGGTCGACCCGTTGCAGCTGCCGCTGCCAGGCTCGCACAATGCGCAGCCGAGGCCCGGCACACACGTTTGCGGTGAGCAGTCCTCTTGCTCTGAGAAACCGCCCTCGCCGTCGCACACTTGGCGCGTGTCCCCATCGCAGACGATGCTGCCCTTGGGGCATGGTGCGGTAGCGCTGCTGGTTGTGTTCGTCGACGCTGCACTCGTCGTGCTCGTATCGGACGAGCTCGGGCTAGCGCCGGCAGCGCAGCCATTGGCCAACAGCGGCGCGAGCATCAGCGCTGCGGCCATGACGAAGAAATGCCTGAACATGGCATTGATCATCTCCGAACGCAGGCTCCACAACCAGCGCTCATCAGCAGCTAAGATCGGAGATAAGGTCAAGCTAGGAGCAGCTAAGAAGGTAGGACAACGTGCCTTGCTCCGGGCGGGGCTGCTCCGGTAAGAGCTGGGTAGAAACGCTTGTGGGTGAACGCACGCTACCGTGCTGGGGGCTCTTTCTTGCCGATGGCAAACGCGCCTACACCGCGGGGGCGGGTCGGCAATGACGTATTGTCGGGGCCCCATTGCTGCGCGTATACGCTGGGGCTGGTGAAGTAGTGGAAGCTGCCGCTGGCTATTGCAGGATCGGCAACGAGCAGATCGAAGGCCTCCACGCCATAATGTGAGGACGCCACCTCGAGGGGTAGCGCGAAGGAATGGGCGCGCCAGGTCGAGTCCACCTCGACGGTCAGGGGCAACGTCAATGGATCGGCGTGGTGGTCGCGCAGCCTGATGGTCACCGAGGCGAGGGGCGTGTCGCTGCGCAGGCCAACCCTCCATTCGGGGCTGCTCTTGCTACCACATCGCTCGATACGTCCCTCGAGGCCGATGTCAGGATCGGCTTGGGGCGCGATGGCAAAGCTGGCGCGCCATTTTGCTGATTTGTGCTGGTAGCTGAGCGCTGTTTCGTCGTTCAAGCGATCCTTGATGGGCGCGAATGCTTCGTAGCCTTTCGCTACCGGGCCCACCATTGCCCGTGGCTCACCGCCCACGTCGATCACGAACACGCCGAGCCGAGGGCCTTCGGCGCCCAGATAGGCAACTTTATCGGCGTTGTTGAGAGTGAAGTAGTCGGCAATGAAGGCCGGGGTTCGGTTCGCCCCAATTTCCCGATCTTCGAACATGTCGAAGTACCAACCGGTCCACTTGGGCGGCTCGCCGGTATCTCGAAAGCCACCGACCGGGAGGTGCTCAGCCACCATTCCTAGCCACCGTTTCTGCGGCTCGCTGAGCGCATGACCGCGCACCTCGGTGCGCACTATCGAGCGAAGCATCGTCAACACGCGTAGCAACCCGTCCCAACCCTTGGCGTACTTCTTCATGCGTCGAACATGAGTCAGCAGGGCGTCGAACACGCCGGCGAGCGGCTCGACATAGGCGTCGGGGATCTCGCAGCCGTAAGCATCGTATCCCTGGGCAGCCAGCAGGACGTAAGCGTGGCGGATCTGACCGTAGCCGACGAGTGCCGAGTTGATTCGATGGTCCTGGTAGGGCGTGCGCCTCATGAAGGATGGGACCACACCGCGAGGCGGCTGACTGATCGCAAGGATAGAGCGAAGCCAGCTGCCGTAGATGTCCTTGCTGGCCCGAGCTCGCAAGCCCAGCTGGGCTCGGCCCCGGCGCAAAGCAGGACCGAGATCGGTGTGTTTCTGAAGATCTTTGGCGAGATGGGTCTTGGCGCGGTCGTGACCCAGCAGATAGGCAACATCGGCTCCGCCCAAGGTCAATCGGTAGCTCGTCTTGTCGTGTACCAGCTGGGTGAGCGGCGCGATGTCCGGCACGATTCTCGGGCCGAGCAAGGTGGCGATGACCGGAAGCTCGGTGGCGCCTTGGGGCATGAAGTGGGTGCGCGCCGTGCGCCGATAGCCGGTGCCGATCGCGGCCTTGAGCTTTTCGAACGCTTTGGGACCGGTGGGTTTGGCTCGCGCCCTGCGCATCAGTCGCGACAGCTCGCTCATCGAGACGTCCTCGCGATAGCCGGCAAACTCCTCGTAGATCCGATCGAATTCCCGCAACTCCTTGGTGGCTCCAGATAGTGTAACGAGCTCGGCGAGCGCCATGGCCACCCGGGCCTCCCGGGGCGTCTCCGCTGGATTGGGCACCATGCCGGGTTGAGAGCTGCGCGACGATCGCGAGACGAGATTGAGCTCGAGGCGGCTCAGCCACATCACGGCGCTGAAGTACGGCGCGAGGTTCTCTGTGTGGTAGGCCGGGGTA
>CAZRGL010000072.1:0-27698 GCA_964599485.1 uncultured Polyangiaceae bacterium | reverse complement strand
AATCCACCCGCTCCTTGACGTCAGGCAACGCCAAGATCTCGTCGATCTCGTGGTTCCGACAGAAGTCGATCAGCTCCATCATCAGCTGGTAGTTGGCGATCCGGAACGTACGGAAGCGCCCCAAGCCGGTGCGCGCATCCATCAAGAAGTTGAGCAGCGCCCAGCCCTTGGGCTCGAGAATGTCGCTCTCCACGTAGTCGGCCGAATCGCCCTGATCGACCGCCACCATCATGTCTTCTGACAGATCGGGGAAACGCTCCCTGCCACCGAAATGGTTGAAGACCACGCGCGCCGCTGAGGGTGCGTCGGGGTCGCAGATGTAGTTGTCGGGATTGCCGACCCGGATGATCTCACTGTGGTGATGATCGAAGGCGAGGTAGCAGCCCGGCACGTAGGGCAGGTTGGTCGTGATGTCGCGATCGGTGATGTCGATCTTGCCGTCCTGCATGTCCTTGGGGTGGACGAAGAGAATGTCGTCCACCATCTCCAGCTCTTTGAGAATGACCGCACACACCAGGCCATCGAAATCGCTACGCGTCACCAGTCGATACTTCTGCTCCGTCATGCTTCCTCCGCTTGGTGAGAGCTTATAGCGGGTGTAGCCGCGAGCCGCGAGCCGCGATCGGCGATCGATCCGCCGCCGATCCGATCGCGCACCCCAAACCTGAATGCACCCAGCGCGATGCCGGGCACTTGGCGCGGAAACAGGCTGGCCCGTTTCCTGCGTAGCAGGAGCACGGAGGAAACGAATGGGTCATTGGAATACGTTGCGTACGCTCGCCGGATCGTTGGTGTTGCTGAGTCTGCTGTGGGGTTGCGGACCCGGTAGCGAGCCTGAGGAGTGGTATCGCAACTGTTCTGAGCCGGGCGGCGCGGTTCAGGTGAGCATCGAGCCGGGCGCCTGGACCATGCCGGTTGGCAGCTGGGTCCAGTTCCGCGCTACGGTCGAGGGCTCGGATGAGCCGGTAACGTGGTGGGTCGATGGCATCGAGGGGGGCGGTCCGGGCCTGGGCACGATCAGCGAATTCGGCAACTATCACGCGCCGCCCGATCCAGTTGGCGTCTGGGTGACGGCAACAGTGGGAAGCGACACGACGGCATGCGCCACGGCCGTGCTGTATGCCATCCCCGAGGAGCCGGTCCTCGGAAGCCCAACCTTACGCTACCATCGCTTCATTCCGCGGGTGATTGCCCCCGACCGAACTGAGCCTGTCGGCATCGAGGTGACCGTCAACGGCTACGCCTCCGGCGTACAGGTGCGTTGGGACGGTCGCGACACCTTGCTGCAAGCCACACGCCCGGACGTCTATCGGGGCGAGATCCCCGCGAGCTTGGTGCTGAGCGGCTACCAACCGAACTTCGTGCTGCAGGAAGGTGGGATCATTCGTCTGTGGCGCGACTTCGTCATGGGCGAGACCACCAACATCAAGATCCCGGTGCGAACTGCGGCGATGCCCAGCCCAACAGTCCTGTCGTCAGACGAAACCAGCCAGACCACCGCGCACATCTTCAACGTGTATGGGGGACCGATTTGGGACGAGGGGCTCGTACCGGGCTGGCCGCTCGAACGTTTCTACGCCGAGCACCCTGACAGCTTCGACTTCATAGCGATGGTTCCTCAGGTCATCGTGCGCGGAAACCGGGGCCACACCCAAGTCCGCAACGACGTCAGCGGCATCGGCTTGCCCCTCATCGACCGGGCAGCCGAGCTCGGGTATCCAGCCGCGGGGGCGAGCCTGCAGGGCACCATCAAGTTCCCGATGGAGACCATGTTCGACTTGGCAGAGCGTGGCGCGGTGCACGAAATCGGGCACCAGTGGATGGTGGGTTGGGTTTGGCCGTTGGGCGCCGAAGGCAGCCATTGGCGCATCTCGACGACCGCCTATGGGATGATGGGCATCAACAACGGGGAATCGATGCAGGGGGTGGACTTTCCGTGGACACTCAGCATAAACGCCGACGAACAAGTCTACGCCACCCACCGCGGTGCCTCATTCACGTTCAACAGCGTCGAGCTCTACCTGATGGGCCTACACCAGCCGCTTGATAGCGAACCGCATTTCTTCGTGGCCGGTGCAACTGCTCCAGACTTCTACGATGGCCCGCTGGAAGGCACGCCGACGCGCACCACCTTTGGCGAGCTCTTCGAATTCGAACGTTCCCCAGCGGTTGGCGCAGTCACCAGTTTCCGACTGGCAACCATCGTCCTGAGCTGGCACGGAGCGCTGCTCAACGACGACGAGCTCGCTTGGTTCGACTACATGGCGGCGCGAGGCGAGTCGGCTACAGCAGTCGACAGGCTGCCAGGGCAACCGAACGCTTATTCGCGCACCAACTACCTCCCCTTCGGGCCGGCCACCAACAACCTCGGCTCACTTTCGACCACCATCGCCACCGGACCGTAGAACGACAAATAGATCGAGCGTGCCGTTTTGTGGCTCGCCCACGATTCGGGACAGTAGGATTCGAGCCGTCATGGAGGCTCGCCCGACACAGGCCGACAACGCTACCGTCCGCGGTCACGAGCTGCGTCACGTGCGGACGGTCGATGACTGGCAGCTCCCGCTGAGGCGCATCGGCACGGTTCAGCGCCACCCCCGCCCGGTGCTGCTGCTCCATGGCTTCGGAGCGAACGGTTTCTGTATGTGGCGCCCAACGGGGCCGAGCTTGGGCGCGTACCTGGCAGCGTGCGGCTTCGACACCTGGCGGCTGGACTTTCGAGGCACCCGCGATGCGCTTCGCGGCAGCCGAAGAGCAAACGTCGCTTACACAGTCGACGACAAGATTCTCAAAGATGTGCCCGCCGCCATTGAAGCTGTGCGTACGGCCACCGATGCTCGAGGTGTCGACGTGGTGGGTTTCAGCCTCGGCGGCGCAGTGCTGTACGGCTACTTGTCTGCCTTCCCGGGCGCCCCTGTTGGGCGATGCGTCACCATCGGCTCCCCTTTGCGGTTCAAGATCCCGAAGGTCGCACGACTCGCAAGCGGATTGTTCGCAAGCAAATTGGGGGGGCGGATATTGCCTCGCAAGCTCCCGATCCGCGATTTCTGCCGCCTCGGGCTTGCGACCAACCTCATCTTTCCGGCTCGGCCCCACTTCAACCTGCGCAACGTCGACCGCGAGGTGGTGCTCGAGATGATGCGCCACGGAACAGAGGATCCGCCCATGAGCGAGATTGGCCAGCTCATCAATTGGGGCCGAAGTGGGCGTTTGGTCTCTGCCGACGGCACTGTCGACTACGAGCACGGCCTTTCGGCCTTACGTACACCCCTACTTTTGATTGCTGGAACCGTTGATCGACATGTCGCGCCTGGTTCGGTTCGAGAGGCGCTCGGTCGACTCGGTTGTCGGGAAAAGAGGCTCGCTGTAATCGGCAGACGTACCGGGGCCCACATGGACTACGGCCACACTGATCTGCTGCTCGGTCAGCGCGCCGAACGTGAGGTTTTTCCGCACATCAGCGCCTGGCTGAGCCTACCAGCGTAGCGTGCTCCGAAGCCAAGACACGGGACGACAGCACAGCCCGCGAGGGGGAGGCCTGTTCCAATAGCTTTATTCAGATAGCACTAATGCCATAAAAGGAGGCCGGGCCCAAAACAGCGCCTAAGTGACCCGAATTACTACCATTGTGGCAAAGCTGTGGATAACCCTGTGGCGAAAAAAAGTTGCGGTCTTGTTCATTTTTCGTTTGCAAATAGGAACGCGATCGACCAGTTTAGTCCGTGGAAGTTCCGCGGCACATCAAGCTTCGGACTTTCCAGACGCAGAAGCCTCAGAGGCACTGCAGCCCAGCGGAGCGGGGTAACCAATCGGAAACTCCCGCGAAGCTTGGCTGAGCCAAGGGCCACCTGACCTCGTCAAAGGTCTGGTTGTCGTTGGTAGAAAAGGTGTCGGATGCGCAGCAACGCGCTTGGGATGACCAAGCACGCCAGGGCGCGCTACTTCGAGGCCAGCGACGAGGGAGACTTCGTCAATGGCCTGGGTCGACAGCAGCGGAAACGCGGCGGTGGGCCGACAAAGAGGTCTTGGGGTGGAAGGCACCTTGGGTGCAGTCGACCACTGCCGTTTTCGCGAGGGGCAGAGGAAGGCGACCCTAAAGCAGGTCGTGCTCTTCGGGGCATGGCAGGCAAGGCAATCTGAGCCTCCGATGGTTTCGCAAGGAGTCGCAGGAGGGGCCGGTTATCCGACCGGTCGCCACTTTGGCCCTGTTCCAGGGCACGAGTGGACTTGGTGAGTGACAGAAGGTGTCTGGATCGAGCAGCTTGGGGAAAATCCGCATTGGCACGGGTGCCAAGGCGGGGGTGGTGATGGCGTGAAAGCGTCGGCATGACCCCTGAGCAGTGAAAATCCAGCCGGTACTGTTTCTTCGGAAGCAGAACTGCTCAGCGTCGATGGCTTGCTGCTAGTTGGCAGGTCGACGAAGTTGGGGTTTGGGAAGTGTGAGGTTGTGCTCGTGGGTCCATTCGATTGCAGAAGTCGATGGACGGCACGTGGCTCGAGCGCTCCGGCAATAGCCGGTAAGTGATTGAGTCTGGCACGCCTACCAGCGTGTGACCGCGTGTCGGAAGCTGGGCTGAGACGGCTAAGTCAGGGTACCAGTGGCGGCCCCAAGGGGCTCACTCGAGTGTTTAATCATGCATGAGTGAGGGCCGAGGGGATCCGGAGGCGAAAGGCGTTTCGGGCCAGGAAAGCTACTGCGGTGGTGCGCGGTAGTGGAAGCGGTCCTCGACGTTGTTCGATGAGGCTGGCTCGCCAGCAGCTAGAGCAGCGTGACAAGGAACGTCAGAGATCAGAGCCAAGCGGTTTGCGCATAGGGAACATAATGCCCAGTGCAGGTCGTGCTCGAGCACTTCGGTGACTGGGGCAGCCTCCTTCGGGAGGGGCTAGGCGATGGTCGAAGTTGGGGAGATGGCACTAACCATCTCGCCACTCGTGGTCGATGATGCCGCTTGCGGCTAGTCGGCGCTGTCGAGCAAGACACTGGTTCTCAAAATGTGCACGAGGGTGTGCATGGAGGGATTGGGGTCCGAGGCGACGGTCAGGAGGGTGAGAGCCCCGATGTGCGAGGGTCGAGGGATCCAGCTGGTGCTCGTTGACAACACGTTGGCTGCAGAGATTGGCAAAAAGTGCCTTCCTCTCGGAGGTTGGCTTCGCTTCGGCGGAGCTGAAGCAAGGAGAGGTAGCGACGCGAGGCGACCCATAACCGTGACGGGCGGGTAGCTGAGAGCCGCGAAAGGGTGTTCAGGCAAGCTGGAGATTCGACGCAAGAAGATGACCCAGTAGCTGTTTCCGACCGCTTGGTCGGGATGGAGTCAATCAAAGACGTCCTGGGCGCGAAGCTCGTGAGCTTTAAACGGCATGCGAGGTGAGCGACTCTGGCAAGCGCGGTGGCCGCGGCAAATCCTTCGGGAGTTGTCGCAAGCCGAGGAGAGAGCGTGGAAACCTCATCTTCAGCCGCACGAGCGACAGGGGACGTCAGAGCCTGTGGTGACCGGGAGGCCCTGCCAGCTGAAAGGCGCGAAGGGTCGGGCGCGGGAGAAACCCCGCCGCACAACCGGAAACACGCAGGTGAAGCTATCGCGACGAAAAATCGCGGTATTTACGTTGCGCTGCTAGCGACGCGAATCGCAAGCGCAATCAGGAAGCCGACGGAGTCCGATGATGTCTGGTCGAACCGGGGTCAGTGAAAGCTGGCTGAGGCAAGATCGGGCGGCGTGCAGCGGCCGAATACGCCGCAGGTAGGGCACCGGACCCTCCGCACGCAAGTGGAATTCCGTCGAGGGCGGCTCGGGTAACCGATGCCGCCCTCGAGCTTTTTGTAGCTCGCTTTTTTTCTACAAAAGGCCGGCGGCGGCGCGGTCGAGCAATCCGTCGAGCGTCTCGAACAGCAGGCGGTTACCATCCTGATGGTAGCCATCGAGCGCTGATTGAAACTCACCGAGCCGCTCGAAGAATACGTTCACGATGGATGGGTCCGAAAGATCCGGCGTGGTCATTCCGAAGCCCTCCGCCGCGAGATAACGACCGTTGAGAACCTGCTCGAACTGGCCACCAAGCGGTACGGCCAGCATCGGTTTGCGCAGATACACCGCCTCACCCATCAGGGTGAACCCGCCGCCGGCGATCACGCCGCGACATGACGCCAGATCGGCAACAAACTGCGTCTCGGAGAAAGGCCGATAGCGAAGATTGCCCTCGACTTGCTCTTCGTCGATGCCCCGACGCATGCCGTAGATGCGGCACTCGACGCCCGTGTTGGCCAACGTCTCGACGAGCTCTTCGTAGCCTTCGCCGGTTTGGTAGACCAGCAGATGGTCATCTCGTGACCGCTCTGCTGCAAGGATCTCGTCACGCAGAATGGGCGGCACGAGGGTTGTGCGTTTCTTGCGGACAGCAGGGCGAAAAAAACTGGCGATGATGTAGTGCTCGCAGCCCGGCAGCTTGGCCTTCACGAATGTCCGAGTAATCGTAAAATCCGCCTTGTCGTCACCGATGATCTTCTTGGCATGCTTGCATCGGTTGATGATCTGCATGTTGTCGATCGAGATGACCGGCAAGCGGTGAGCCTGACTGTAGAGGTAGGTCCACGACTCGAAGTCGCTGATCACCAAGTCGGGCTCGAAGTTGTCGATGAGCTCGAAGTAGGCACGGATGTTCTGCGGCACGCCCTTGATGCCCGTGGTGAGGTTCGACCACAGCGTCTTGGCCCGCTGCACTTCGTTGTCCTCGTAGATCATGTGCAGACCGTGGATTCGGTTGACGTCCTCGAAACGTTTTGTGAGGAAGTCCACCGCCCGGCCTGAAGCGATAATCTCGACATCGTGCTCGTTGGCCACGAGGTGCTCGAGCACGACCCGCGAGCGAATCGCGTGCCCCATCCCCTCACCCGTAACGCCGTAGAGTATCTTCATGACTCGAGCGTAGGTGAGCGAGCGTTTTTCCGCTACAGCCGGGCGTCAGACAGCTGCCTCGTTCCTCCACGTACTCGTATCCGCCACGGCCAAAAAAGGATCGCACCGACGCCAGCAGTGGTGCGCTGGCGTGGTGGGGACAAACGAACCGTCAAGCCAAGAAGAGCACCAAGTCCTCGCTGCGGGCGTGATCGAGCTGGTAGCGGGTCAGCTTGAGCTCAGAGCTGGTGGCCGTGCCGTAGTGCACGAGTCGCTGAAACTCCTCTTGGCGCATCCAGCAATCATCGACCGTGTCATCAAACACGGTCCCTTTCGAAACGACGTAGTTGACGGCCACTTGTCCGGGCCCAGTTGATGTTTTGCTCCTTGTCCTTGCTCGAAAGCGGCCCCAAGTCGCTTTCCTGAAGCTTGTCCACCGATAGCTTCACGGGCTGCAGAATGTGGGGCGAACGGAAGCGCTTGATGATCTCGGCAAGTAGCGCCTGATCCACTACGGGGCAGCGCGCTTTTCCCTTCTTGGCACGTTCATCGACATGAGCTGCCATCGCTACGGCAGCTAATTGCCGCTCCGGGGTACCTTTTGCGCCGAGCGACAGTGGCTTGACATCACCACCACGCGCATCGGAATGCGAAATCGTGGCGAGCTCCCAGTCATCGTCGTCACAGAAAGCGGAGATGAAGAACCACAGCGCCACGCCCAACTGCGGCGGGAGCTTCGTCTTTTCGCCACCCAATTGGGGGCGCGTGTACATGCCGTCGATGGCGATGCCCTTGCCGTTGTGGCCTGTCCATTCAATCAGCGCACCCTTGGGAGCAATCCCGTGGAATCGGTAGCAAGGCATGCCAGCGATGATTTGCGACAAGTAGACCTGCAACTTGGCGACGTCTTCTCCCACCATACCTGCATTGATTTGTTTGCGTGTCTTGATCGGGAGCTGTTCAGAAACGGGCGCGCTCAAGTCGCCACCGCTGACCTTGATCGAGAGCGTGCCTTCTTGTCCCCATTGGCCCTTCTCGGTCAGCTCGAGCTGCAGGGACAGCTCGCTGTAGGAGGTGACGTATTGGGGCGCGCTGTCGAGTGGTTTCGGCGAAACGGTCACCTTGTTGCCCGGAAAACTACCCTGCTCATAGGCCTTGTCGCTTGGCTCAGACTTCCAACATGCACCTGACAATCGATAGCGCGTGATTTCGAAAGCGGTATTGTCGAGCTCCACTTCGATCGAAGTAGGCAGCTCGACGTTGTAGCGCACCAGAAGATCCACACTGACGCTGCTGTAGTCGAGCTCGGGCAAGCCGCCGCCATCGGGCAAGAGAAACGCTTCGTAATCCTCGCGCTCCTCCCAACTCGAAGCATGCTCGATCGGCACCAAGAAGTGATCGCCGCGCTGGGCGTCTGACACGTAGTCGAGGCTGACGTCGGGATGTACGAGATCTATCGCCAGCACCTGCCCCCGCCGCACCTGCACCGGGACCTTGGGCTTGGTGGTGTCGACACCACCGAGCTCGAGGTGACCCTCGAGCGAGGTGCGCCGCACGCCAGGGATGCTGCGATAACGATACACGGGCGGATGCTTGCCTTTGCCGCCTGGCACCTCAGTCTGATGAGGCTCTAAATCCGAATTGCCGCGGCTCGGCAACAACAGCTTGACCGTAGGTTTCTTGTCGTGGCGGTTGATGAAGCAGACGTTCAGGCCCGTGCTCAGCCACTCGATGAACCGAATGGGGTGGTAGAAGAACGGGTCGCCATCGATCCCCTCCAGCTTCATTCCATCGGTCCAAATGCGTAACCGCGCCAGCTGCTTTTTTATCTCGTCAGGATCCTGAGTGCTCTTGGCGACCTCTCCGTCGAGCTGTCCTGCCCAGTCAATCTCCCACTCAGACGGATGGGAGCACACCAAAGAGCTGAGCATGTGGGCGTGATGAACGTAGAAGTCCCACCAATCCTTCCGCCGAACGACACCATCTTCCGCTTTGGCGACCAGCTTTGCGGCGGCGTGCCCGCTCTTACCGATCTGTCCTTCACACAATTTCTTCAGGGTTCGCGTGAGAAAGTCCTGCTTCAACAAGTCGTTCTTGGCGGGGTCCTTCACCACGCGCCATGATTGCTTCCAGTCGCTCTCCTCGAGCATGTGCTTGCCAGCAAACACCTCGAAGTGAACACCCTGATGCTTGGCGCTGAGCACGCCCATGAAGCCAACGGACTCCCACTTGAGCAGTGTGTAGGGTTGCCAGCCGTCCAAGTCGACGACGCTACCGTCATCGCGCGCAGTCTGGAGCTTGCGGTCGAGCTCGTTCCAGGTGTCGAGCTTTCCCTGAGCTTCGTCGACGGTCTTCTTGTTGTCTTCCAGCTCGGACTCGGCGCAGAGCAAACGAGCCTCGACCAGCGCCCACGGCCTGTTCTTCCTGACGTAGGAGTCGACCACCACGAAACGTCGGTCGGGCTGCACGTCCACCTTGCACCAGCCTCTGTAGGGCTTGCTGCACACCGGAAAATGATCGTCCTTGTGGCGGTAGTCGGGGTTCGCTTGCACCGTTCCATCGCTATTGAGGAGCCAGCCTCGCAAGCGCTTTTGGCCTTTGGAGGTGCGCGAGGTGGCCACGAGCAGGGAGAACAGTGCGCTCTGTCCGCTCTCAAGACGCTCGAGCAACGCTCGCGAGTCCTCTTGTCCGGAGAGCTTCGCGTCGAGCTTCTTCTTCTCAGCACCGGTGAGGAAGACACAGGGGACCAGCTCGGGCCACAAACGCCACTTCCCACTCGTCTTGGCGATCTCGTCGACGATGAAGCTGCGGTCGCCAGCAGCCGTCAGCTTCAGTGTGTCCGAGCGGTACTTCTCGCGAAAGTAGCGCCCTTTCTTACCGCGAACGGTGTGTAGCCCGAGCGTGACGGTCGGATCGGTGAACATCAGCGGCGAGCCCTTGGCCAGGTCGCGGGACACCTCGGTGTCGTGATCGTCGAGAATGATGCCGGGAGCGTTTCCACCGCTCACAGCAACCCAAGCGCCACCATTCTCTTCCAACAGAACCGTGAGCTTGTTGTTGGTCAGCTTGGCGATGGCACGCTTGTCGGTCTTCTTGGCGGTTTTGATCACCGCTGGAGCGGCCGGATTGAGGGGACTGAACGGATTGAGGTAGCCAAGTTTGCGGTTGCCCAATTTGATAGCGGTGGGGCGCCCCCTCTTCCACCGTTTGGCATTGGTGTTCTGCTTACCGACGGGAATGAAGCAAGCGGCCTCGCCATTGACCTTCAGATCGCTTTTCTCGATTACTGGATCCTCCGGATCAGTCTCACCGTCGTCGTCGAATTCTCGAGGCGCGTTCAGATCACTGGTCTCGACTACCACGAGCACGTCGCCAGCATCGCTGCGCTCGACGAGCCCGAGCTGGCAAGCCTCGCCTTTGCTGTTCCACTTGCGCAGTTTGGCCAGCTTGGGCTTGTGGGCGTAGAAGCGCCTCACCCAATCGGCCCCACGTTGCGCGTCGAGCGGCTCGCTCAGGTGCATGTACAAGCTGTAGAACGCCACGAGCCCCGACAGGTCTTTGACCTTCGCAGGATCGACGACGTCGTATGTCTCGGGGTCGAAATGATGTTGGACGAGCATGAACGATGCATCGAGCTCGCCATCCTCTCGCTTGGACTGCCGCGCCAGCACCGCCCGGCCTGGAGCAAATGCAAAAGCCTCGTCGCCTCGGTACACCTTCGGGCTCGCGGTGATGTGAACACCGTCGTGCCAGGTGCGGTTCAAGCCCAACGGGTAGGGCGATGGAACGGCGCGAATGCGCTCCCAGAAGCGCTCGATCTCTTTGCCGGTGTATCGTTGGTCCTCGTTGTAGGGAAGCTGTAGCCAGGCTTCGGAGCTTGCGCGCTCAGCAGGCGATTGGGTCACCCGATTGAACGTCATCCGGGCGCCGTAGGTCCGCACCCACTTCTTGTTCTGGAAATCGTAGTAATCGCAGAACAGATCGTCGCGCCCGTCTTTGGTCTTCTTGCTGAAGAAGTTGGACGAGAAGAAGGTGTCCGCCCTCAGCCAAAACCGACGGCCATGCTGAGGATAAGCGTCGAGCTGCTCGTCGGTGAACTCGACGGGGACGACGCCCTTGCCAATGAGCCCGATGGGCTTTGACTGCTTCCTCTTTCCCTTTCTGCGCTTCCAGCCTGTTCCCCCAGGGTCGTCAATCAACAGCTCCAAGCCATTGCCGCCGAAGCGGTAGCCTGACATCACCATGATGTGATGAGGCGCGCGGTCATCAGCTGAAATACCCGTGTAGATCAGAACTGGGTTGTTCAAATCGATCGCTTCGAGAGCCGGCGCCAAGATGTCGAGGATCTGATTCTCGGCGAGTTTCGCCGGGCGGCCGCCGAGCTCGAACAACTCCACCCTCACCCAGTCCTGCTGGCGCCCCTCCTCGACCCAGATCTTCGCTCTAGCCTTGTCTTTTGGGCGAGTCCAATGACCACGACGCGACGACTCGATGATGTACTCGAGGGCATAGCGAAGATTGCCCTTGTAAGCGAGCTCCCCCAGCTTGTCCTCGAAAACGAATTCGTAGGGCCTGCGCGAATGTTGATTGATGATGATCGGCTCGCCCGCAAGCAGCTTGTAATAGTTGTGGATCATCGCGGCGGACGTCCGCCCGCACCACACACCTGACTCCTTGTTTTTCGGGTTGTATTGACGTAGCGAAGGAACTTCGAGCGTCTTGCTGCGATAGATCGGTCGATACACGATGATCTCCTAACGCTGACCTTCTTCGGGGTAGAGCCAAACAGCATCCGAGACTGCGGTGCGATCATCTATCGTCACCTCGAAGAAACACTCCGGGCTGAACACGTCGTCGGGCTCCCCAGCTGGCTCGTAGAGCCATTCAGCGCAGACCCTGCCTTTCTCGACTTGCAGATCCAGGGTCGCGAGCTTCTTGTCCTGGCCGTCGATGCCTACTTCGAAAACCGTCACAGACGCTGCCGCATCCGCAAACCCAAGCGTCTCGATGTCGATCATGGCCGGCTTGCTCATTGGTTGGGACACACACGACCATTTCGCCTCGACGATCGTCTTGAGCTCGACGACGAGTGGGGTGTCACTCTTGGCCCACTTTTCACCGTCGACTACGAGCTCGGCGATGAAGCTCGCGTACCCCTGCTCTTCCTTGCGCTCGTCGGTCGCGCTGTGGTCGTAGGTCCAGGTCGCCGAGACGGTGTCGTCCTCGACACGAGCGCTCACGGTATCGATCACGTCGGCGGCCGTCTCACGATACTCGCGATAGATGCGAAACTCGGCGGGCGTACCAACGGGGTAGCCCGAGGTGCGTCCGATGAGGTGAACCTCCTCGTCATGACGCACCTGTCGCTGGGCGAAGCCGGCGTGCTCGACCTCTTTGATGGATATGAGGTAAACGCCCGGCTCACAGCCGTCCTCCTTGATCATCCCATCGCCACCTGTCTTCGCTTCGGACGCGGCGCCCCCTGGTCGTGTCATCTCGTAGGGGAGATCGGCGACCGGCTCACCGTCAGGATAGGTAAGCTCCACCTCCAAGAAATGGTCCTTCTTGGCTGCGGGCGCTGGTTGTTCTTCTGGCTCGACGAAGTCGGCGCTTCCAATCGACGGTGGGATCGCACGAAACGCTAGCAGCCGACGATCGCGCAATGCTTCTTGTACCCGCAGCGTCATCCAGGCGCGCCCAGCCCGTTCGAAAAACACGCCGCCCGCCACGCTAGAGCATATCTCGGCCAGCAAGCCGTACGCATGCTTCGCTGACACACAATTGGTGCCGAACCATTCGCCAGCCCGCCACGCTGCAAGCTCTGGAGACATCAGTTTGGCGTTCGGCGGGGCCGCCGCTCCCGCAGACGTGAGGATCACGTCATCGTCATGGTGACGAAGTCGCCACTGCTCGTTCACTTCAAATCCCCCATTGAGCCCTGTTCAGTATTCAGAAGGAAGGCGAGAACGCGTCGAGGTCGACGTACAGAAGCGTGGACTTTTGCTGCAGGGAGAACTTGTCCACGCTCGCGAGAAAGTAGAACTCGTAATCCGACCCCTCGAGCTCGAGCTCCTGACCCAAGGTCGCGTAGTCCCACTCGATCTTGTAGTCGATCACACAGCGGTTGTTTTCGATGGTGTGCTCTTCTTCGAGGCGGGCCATGAAATCATCAGGGCTGCCCTCGCCCGAGTCGTCCTCCCAGAATTCGACGGCCACTTTGGTCCCGTCAGGAACCCAGCGGGTCTCGATATGCAGCTTCACTTCGTCGCCCGGCCAAGCACGGCGCTTCGACCAAAACGCGCGTCGGATTTGCGGCTCGATGATCACCCGGTGGCCGCGATCGGTCTCCTTGCCAAACTTCACGCCCGCAACGCTGCTCCTTCTGATGCGTTTCTACCGCAGACGCGACACCGATTCCACACTACCTCAGCGACCGCTCCAGAAGCGGAAGAGGTACTTGCCGTTGTCGCTACGCAACCCCGCTGCGCCAACGACATTCGAACCGAAGCTGGCATCGATGGGCACGCTGATCACCCGCTTGTTGTCGACGTAGACGTCGACGTAGTAGGTCGAACCCTTGGTAACGAAGTCAGCTTGCAACCGGGCGGTGCGCCCGTCCAAGGCACTCTTGGACGCCGGCACATCGTATTTCTTCAACAACTTGTAACCGTTGTTGCCACACTGCTTGCTCTTCGATTTGCCTGGATTTCGCTTGGTGTGCACCGTGATCCGCTCAGTCGGCAGGAAGCTCCACATCACGTACACGAGATTGCAGGCGTTCTTGGCGCGCAGCTTGAGTCCGATCTGGCGTTTGATGCTCCCTGAGGCCAGCTTCCTGGTCTTGTCGGAGCGGCCTTTGAAGGAGAAGCGGAGCTTGGCATGGCGCGCATAGCCTCCGGGATGACGGATCTCGGTCGCCCGTACGGTGTTGTGCTTGATGCTGAACAAGCCCGACTTGGTCTGCTCAATTTTGCCGGAGGTGACCTTGAGGTTGCGGTAAGCAACCGCTTTCACTGCACCTGCCGCGTGACTGCTGTTGGCACACAGTGCGCACCCTACAACCAGCGTCACTGCCAACAACCATCTCGTACGCTGCTCTCGACACATCATGCAATCTCCCTCCTGCGCTGCGAACGTGACAAAGTACTTCGTCGAGATGCTACAGCCAATCGCCAAGCAGGTTTGGGTCGAAACACGGGAGCTTCGTTTTTGGGGGATCGAAACGGGCACGAAGATGACCATCGTACGGCTTGCAGGCGGCGGCCTTTTCGTGCACTCGCCAGTAGCCCTCGACGAGCGCACACGCCAAGCGGTCGACGCGCTCGGTCCGGTCGCGGTCATCGTGGCGCCGAATCTCTATCATCACCTCTACGTTGACGCCTGGGCGCAAGCATATCCGGACGCCCTGGTGTGCGGTTGTCCGGGGTTATCGGACAAACGCCCCGACCTGAGCTTCCATCACGTGTTGGGTGACGAGCCTGATGCAACGTGGCAAGCCGAAATCGACCAAGTCTTCTTCAGCGCGCGCTCTTTCGAGAACGAGGTGGCCTTCTTTCATGCTCCGAGTCGCACCCTCATCTGCGCCGACCTGCTCTTCAATCTGTCGACTCATCCGTCTCGGCTCACACGAATGGTCGCCCGGGTGATCGGCAACCGCGGACCGAGCGCAACCTTGGTCGAGCGGGTCATGGTGCGCGACCGCACGGCAGCCCGCGAGCAGGTCGACCGGATGCTCGCATGGCGCCCAGAGCGCATGGTTCTGGCCCACGGCGACATGGTGGAAAGCAACGCCACCGATGTGCTGCGCCGCGCCTACGACTGGCTCTGAGCGATCGCGCGAGCAGCCTCTCTTCGTGCTCGACTCGAGCCGTACGCACGTCGACCCAAGCGGTCGAAAAGCTTCCAAGCCATGGCGCCGACCTGGGCAAATGACTGCGGATCGCTCGACCAGTAGCTGCCGGTCCTGGGAGCGGCAGCGCGCTTTTTTTCTGGATCGAGCTGCACTTCGGCAACGATCACACCTTGCTTGTCCGCGATCCGTTTGAGCACTTGGCCCTCAGCGTTGCAGATCACCGAGGGGCCGCTGAAGGAAAACTGCCAGCGCATCAGTGGAATACCAGGCATTCGGGTGCGGCCGCCCTCGCCTGCTTTGTTTACCATCAGGGTCGGCACGCCGAGCTGCTCGGCGCAATAGGGACCGATGTTGTCGAGGCTTTCGCGCATCACTCGGGACACCAAGCCCAACCCCTTCACCTGTGGGGCCGAGTGCGGCATCAAGACCAAATCCGGACGCTCGGCGTGCAGCTTGCGCACGAAGCTAGCGATCATGTTGTCGTTGCAGATCCCCACGCCGATGCGCCCGAGCTCGGTATCGATCGTGGATGGGGAGACGTCGTCCGGTTTGAAGAACCAACCCTCGAAAGCGGGCAACGTCATCTTGCGCACCCGACCAGCAGCTGAGCCATCGGGCCGCATCAGGGTGAAGGTGTTGAAGAAGTCCTCGCCTTCGGCCTCGAGGTAGCTGGCGCCAATGTAGATCTGATGTTTGCTGGCCATCTCGGCGAGCCAACGCTCCGTAGGTCCGTCGCGACGCTCTCCGCTACGCCAAATGGCAGGCTCATATTGGTAGCCGGCGGCGAGAAACTCTGCGCATAGAACCAGTTTTGCGCCCTGCGCCGCCGCCTCGCCTACGTAGCTTTCGGCGCGACGCAAGTTGGCGTTCATGTCTCCGTTGACGCTGAGTGATTGCACGCCTGCGATGGTCAATCCCATGGTTGAGGACGGTACACCGAGCACGCCCCGCAACCCACCCCCGGAGTTGCTGCTGCACGGCTTCGCTCGCAACGGAACGATGACCCGATTGCCCCAGCGGTCTATGCTCTTCTGACCAAAGGAGAGGCTGTGGGTTTTTTCAGCAACATCAAGAACGCCGTGACAGGCGGCGCCGCCAAAGTTCAGCTCCAATGCCCCGAGGTGCGTCGCGGCCAGCCGACGACGGTGCAAATCTGGGCGCAAGCCGAGTCGGGTGGCAACGTCAACGGGGTGTACCTGCTGGTGCGCGCCATAGAGCGAGCGCGGGTGCGTGACACGGATTTCAGCGATGGCCACGCCCACCGCGAGACGGTCAACGGCAGCCACACCAGCTACGAGCATCGCATCCCAGTCGCGGGGGCCTTCCAGATGCAAGCCGGCCAGCAAGGTCAATGGCAAGTGCAGCTGCATTTGCCTCACGAGGTTGGGCCGAGCTTGAAGGGCCACATGATCAGCCACGAGTGGGCTCTGAGCGCTGGGTTGGACATGACCGGCAACGATCCCGACTCGGGCTGGATTCCCATCCAGGTCTACTGACGCGCGTCATGCGCCCCTGCACTGTTGCCGCCATGCCCGTCGCTTCGCAATCGCAATGAGCTGCGAGCAAACCGAGGTGTTGGTGATCGGCGCAGGGCCTGCGGGCTGTGCCGCGGCGACCCAGTTGGCGCGACAGGGCGTCCACGTCACGGTCGTGGATCAGGCGGTCTTTCCGCGGCCCAAGACCTGCGGCGACGCACTCTCGAGCGGCGCCGTGAGCATCGTCGAGCAAATGGGCGTGAGCTTGGCGGAGTTGCCAGGAGCGCCTGTCGAGCGGGCGGTGGCGATTCTGCCCGACGGGCATCGAGTCCGTCGCTGTTTCGGTGAGCAACCAGGGCGCATCGTGCCTCGGATCGCGCTAGACGATGCGCTGCGCAGGACCATGCAACGGGTCGGCGCGCGCCTCGTACAGGGGGTGCGTATCCACGAGCTCGAGCGCCACGAAGAACGGATCTGCGGCGCCGCGGGAGCACTTGTCCAGCCACGTGGCCGCTCCGGTGCGCTTCGCAGGTGGCGCGCCGATTTGGTCATCGCAGCCGATGGCGCAGGCTCGCTCGGCTGGGCGGCGGCGCGCCGGCGCTATCCACAGGGGTCACAACTCGGCTTGGGCGCAACAGCGTACTTGCAGGGAGCATCTCCTCGCGATGCCGCCTCGAGCGAGCACTTCTTCTTCGAGGATCTGCCGTGCGGTTATGGTTGGGTCTTTCCACCAGTGGCCGGAGTGGCCAACGTAGGCGTCTACCAAAGAGCGGATCATTACCGCGCTGGGGGCATCGCGCTACGCAGCCTGCTCGATCGGTTTCTCGAGCGCCTGGCCCCGCAGCTGGGTGGCGCAGAGCTGCTGGGCGCGGCCCGTAGCTGGGCGCTTCCGTTGTGCAATCCGCTGCGGCCTCTAGCCAGCGTCCCCGGCTTGTTGTGCTGTGGCGACGCCGGCCGCTTCGTCGATCCCCTCAGTGGCGAAGGGATCTGGCAGGCCCTGCAAAGTGGACAACTTGCGGCTGCATGCGCCCATCGAGCGCTCACCGAGCCGCGGGGACTCGAATCGCTGGCTCTTCGCTACCAGCTAGCTTGTGCGCATGAATTGGGGTGGTCTTCACTGGCCAAAGCCGGCATCCAGCAGGGTCTACAGCTCCTGATCGACAGCGGCCTCTACAAGCACCAGCTTGCCCGCCAGTTGCTCGAGTGGGGCTACGGCGGCAGCAGGATGGAAGCGAGCAAGACGACGACTCGGCGCAATTGACATAAGTCAATTAGTGGGCCAAGCTCGACATCTCTCGATGCTTGTTCACGCCACCGATACGTCCGCTTCGCCAAGCTCCTTGGCCATCACCGATCCGATGGCTGCGCGCCAAGCGGGTCTGCTGGGGAAGCTGTTCTCGCCTATGCTCCGTGACCAGCGCGACTTGCCCTTCGTGCGCCTGAGCCTGTTGCTGTCGCTGCTCTTGTTGCCAGTTTTCGCCCTGATGTTCTGGCCCGGGGCGTTTCGCTGGTGGCTGGCGCTGCTCTACTGGCCGGCGTACCTCTGGTTTCTCGGCCCCTACGTGCTGATGCTCCACAACACCACGCATCGGCCTTTGTTCACGCGGCCTTTTGGTTTGCTCAACCATTACATCCCTTGGGTGCTCGGGCCGCTGCTCGGGGTGAGCCCGGAGACCTACCGCGCCCATCACATGAGCATGCATCATGTCGAGGGCAACGGGCCGGACGATCTGAGCAGCACCTTGGCCTACCAGCGCGACAGCTTTGCTGACTTCTCGAAGTACTACCTGTCGTTTCTATTCGGACATTTCGGACTATCGCGGTACTGGGCCCGGCGTGGTCGCACCAGGCAGCTGCGGCGGTTTTGGACTGGCGAGCTGTTCTACTTGGCCCTGACGGCGCTGGCGCTCAGCTACGACTGGCGCCCGGCGCTGGTGGTCTTCGTGCTGCCGCTGCTGTTCACGCGTTTCATGTTGATGGCAGGCAACTGGGCTCAGCACGCATTCGTCGATCCCGATGATCCGAGCAACGACTACCGGACCGTGGTCAGCTTCATCAACAGCCCCTACAACCACCGCTGCTTCAATGACGGCTATCACTTGGGCCACCACCTCAAAGCCAACCGTCACTGGCTCGAAATGCCCGCTGCATTTCTGGCTCAGCAGCCAGAGATGGTCCGGCAGCAGTCGATCGTTTTTCGCAAGCTCGACTACTTCATGATCTTCGTGCTGCTGATGCTCAAGCAGCACCGCGTTCTAGCGCGCTACTTCGTCAACCTCGATCCTGACACCCCGTTGGATCAGGAGACCATCATCGCGCTGATCAAGCACCGGCTTCGCAAGCTGAGCCCCGCACAACTGGAACAAATACGAGGTCGACAAAGTCATGGCGCTGTTTGATCTGACCGAGGAAGCCCATCTGGCCGCCGCCGGCAAGCTCGAAGGCACCGCGCTGACAGCCGATGGCAACAAGCGCAAGCGCGTGCGCATCCAGATGTTCCGCAATCGCTTCCTCGAGCGCTGGTTCGGCACCGCCCATCCCCTCACCCCGGGGCTGTGGGCGCCCGTCGTCGTCGCCGGCTTGTATCTCGGAATGACCGGCCCGGCGGGCTGGGCGCTTACCTTGGCGCTATTCGGTGCGGGCCTGCTCGCTGTCACGCTGATCGAGTACCTCTTGCATCGCTTCATCTTTCACATGGAGCCTCGGGACGAGAGCGGTCAGATGAGCCACTTCATCATGCATGGCTACCATCATGACTTCCCCCAAGATGGCAAGCGGCTCGTGTTCCCGTTGGTGTTCATCGTCCCGCTGGGCGGCGCAGTGGCGGGCCTCTATTGGCTGACCCTGGGCGCTCATTGGCTGCAGATCTTCGCCGGCACCGCACTGGGCTACATGCTCTATGACTGGGTGCACTACTACACGCATCACTTCAAGGCGAAGCGCGGTATCGGTGGCTACCTGCGGCGCTACCACATCCTGCACCACTTCGACTCGCCCAATCACCGCTACGGGATCACCAGCCCGCTGTGGGACATCGTCTTCGGAACCTACTTGCCGATCGACAAGCAGGTCCGACAGATGCACGCCGACCGGGCCCGCAACAGCGTCGCGACCGACTGACCTATCCGGAGTCGGGCTGGGCTTGTTCTTCGGCGCTCTCTTTTTGAGTCTTGCGCAACTCTTCGCGCAAGCGGGTTACCTCACCCAAGACATTCCAGGGGCTGAGCTTGCCGATGAGAGCGAGCGCCGCTAGCCACACGGCTACACCACCCAACATCGATGCGATGGCCCCGCCAAAGCTACCGCTCAGGCTCGTTCTGTCCACCCCGTAGCGAACGCCGTACATACTTGCGAGCAACACCGCCGTGGCCAACAACGCGAGCCAATTGTGTCGCAGCAAAGCACTGAAGCGAATCTTGGTCAGCTTGCGCACGCCGTACAGCCAAGTCGGCAAGCAAGTGGCGATGGCGATGACAATGACCCAACACACGCCCGCCAGACCCCAGTGCTTTGCCGCCGGATAGATGAGAAGGACCACGCAAAGAAAGCGTGGGGTGTTCATCTTGAAGTCCAGATCTGGACGGCCTGTGCCCTGAAAGAGCGGCCCAGCCAGCGCCGCTATCGAACGAATGAAGCCACTGATGACCAAAATGCGAATGAGCGGGATGGTGGGAGCCCACTTGGCGCCGAGCACGTAGTGAACGAAGTCGGAAGCTTCGACGAAAATGAAGGCGCTGACGGGTCCGCTGAGCATCAGCGTCACGCGCATCACCTTGACGAAAGTGTCACGCAGCGCCTGGACGTCACTCTGCAGCTTTGCATAGACGGGAAACCCGATGCGGCCGATCACGTGGGTGATGTTGATCGTGGGCATGTTCGAGACGTCGTAGGACAGCTGGTAGATGCCCAGGGCCACGATTCCGAGGTACTTGCTGACGAACAGATCGTCGCCCTTGCCGATGAAGAAGCCGATCACGGCTAGACCCGTGAGCCACTTGCCATACTTGATGAGCTCTTTGAGCTTGGCGCTGTTCCAGCGCAGCTTGGGCCGGTACGGGTGGGCGATGTAGGAGATGATGAGGTTGAGCAGCGAGCCGCTCAGATGGCCGATTACCAGCGCCCACACGTTGCGCAGGTAGATCACGGCGGGAACGAACACCAGAAGCCGGGTGAGCGACTGGGCCGCCTTGATGTAGAACAGCGTGCGAAACTCGAGATCCCGGGTGAAGAAGATCTGGCCGACGTTGTTCGCCCCGGCGATCAGGGCCGCCGCCGAGATGGCCAGCATCAGCGAAAGCACCGCTGGCTCGCCGTACCAGCGGCTGATGAAGGGCGCGCCCAAACACAGCAGTCCCGCGATGACAGCGCCGCGGATCAGGTGCCAGGTCCAGGCCACGTCCATGTAGGAGGTCACGTCCTCCTTCTTTTGGACCAGCGCAGCGTCGAAACCGGTGTGGCTGAAGTGCTCGAGGATCGCCAGCCACAGCATGACCGTGCCCATGAGCCCGAAATCGCGCTTTGAAAGCAGCCGCGCTGCGAGCACGCCCGAGCCGAGCGTGATCACTCCATTGAGGACCTCGCCAGCGGCCGTCCAAAAGGCGCCGCCCATCAGCACTCGGTTCACGCGCATCCAGCAAGGCAGCTAGCAGGTTTTGCTCGGGTGACCAACTGCTCAGCGCGCAGTTGTGCCTGCTACAGCTCCAACCCGGGTCGAAGCGTAGGTCCAAGCATCAGTCGATGGCGATGGCGTAGAAGCGAATCGTGCTGGCGTTGAGGGCGAGCCCCGCCGCAGAGCTCGATGCATGATCGAAGGTGTGGCTCTGCTCGTTGGCGGTTACAGTCGAGGTATCCGCATCGTCGTGTAGGACGGCGAGCTTGACGGAGCTGGCGCTTGCGATGGTCACGCCGGTGTTCAGCCAGGTGGCAGCGCCGGCGACGACAGAGAAGCGCTCCAGCTGACCTGATTCGCGGACGATGACCGCCTCGAAGTTGTTGGCGTCATCGTACGCAGCCAGCACACCGCCCTCGCCGGGTCGATCGAAGCTAGTCGTGAACGTCGCGGGAGCTTTCTTCACCCGCGCGATGCTGAGCACTCCACCAGCTTCGCCGCGCACAGCCGACGGTCCGAGGTGGGTCCACTCGATGAACACGGGGGACATCGGTTCCTGGTAACCGCTGAGCCATGTTGCCAAGTCAGTCTCGAACCCGGCCGGCGATCCCAACGCGGCGTTGAATGCGCTGCTGGCGCTGTCGCCGGACAGCTCGATGGCATCCTGAAACGACTGGAACGCAGCAGTGTGGTTCAGCTCGAAGTAGCGAACGATGGACCAAGCCATGGGATAACTCGCGGGCGCGGTCCCGCCGACGATGGCTGCGAGATCGATACCGTTGTCATAGATGTCCGCCAGCGCCGTCGCAGGGCCGTCCTCCTGGGTCAGCAGCGGCAGCACACCAATCTGCGCGCAGCCCTGATCCCAATCGTGCCGCGAAACGTGCTCGGCCACGCCTTCGATGTACCAAGCAGGCGGGACGTTTGTGGACAAGCGGGCGAGGTAATGGAACTGATGGGCGGCTTCGTGCAGCAACAGCTGCTGGGTGAAGTAGCGCGTGGGCTGCAGATACAGGTATGCGGTCCTGTTGGCTGGCTCGTAATAGCCTCCAGCAATACCGCCGGGTGGATTGACGCCGTCGGCCTCCATGCCCGCCACCCAAGAATCGAAGCTCGCGTACAGCTCGACGGCGAGCCGCTCATCGTCGCCGAGCAAGGGAGCCGCCCCGAAGTACGCTTCCATGGCGCCCCAGCTGGCCTCGAGCAAGCTCGCCAAATCCGAGGCCCGCGCTTGGTCGACCTCGGCCAGCAACGCGTAATGCGGCGTCTCGGCCAAGACAGCACCGCCTTGCTGGGTGAGCTCGACCGGATCGGTGAAACAATGACCGCTGGGAGTACCCCCGCCCGCGCCGCCGGCCCCTCCTGCTCCGCTGCTGCTGGTTGACGATGTCGACGTGCTGGTTGGCGTCGCATCCGTCGTGTCATCAGCGCCGCAAGCCGCGAGCAACGCTATCGTGCCAATGAGCGCGAGGATCCTTCCCACGCGCACATCCTACCTCGTAACGCCCCAGCCTGGATTGACTGTTCAGAAGCTCGGCTGTGCGAGCTCAGACGCTCATCGCGTTGACGGCTTCTTGTACGGCGTCGCGGCGGTTCCAAATCGCCTCGAGTTGAGCTTCGACGATGCCGAGCTTGGTCAGCGACGGCGCGCTACGAAGGGCCTCGATTTCGGGTTGCTCTTCATCCACCAGAAGCGCAGCGAGCGCTGCCGCCAAGCCTGTCAGCGAAGCCTCGAGGGTCGGCGATCGGGCTGGGCAAATCCCATCGCGACACCACCGCCAAGCTCACCGCGCGGTGGTGCTCTTCGATGATGGCGTCGAGATCGACGTCGCGCCACTTGCGACGCTTCGCCTCCGCGACGGCGAGCCGCAGCACGATGGGCTTGCCGATACCGTGTAGCAGGCCGCTCAAGAACGCGCCTTCCACGCCGCGCGGTTGGGTCAAGGCAAGCAGATTGGCAAAAGCCGCAGCGGCCAAAGACGTGTGCCACATCCGGCGCACGCGCTTGTGCTGACCTTCTACGCGAAACACGTTCTGCCCGACGCTGGCCGCCAGCGCTGTCTGGGCGAGCATATCGAAACCAAGCCGCGCCACCGCCTGCGTGAGTGAGGTAATTTCAGCCGACGAGCAGTAGGACGCCGAGTTGGCGACGCGAAGCACATTGGCAGCGAGGCTCTGATCGCGCCGCACCAGGTTCGCCAGGGCCGTGGCATCAGCGTTGTCGTCGTTGACCAACGACAATACCTGGGCCGCGATTGTGGGCAGCACCGGAAGCTCGAGTCGATCCGTTCCGATGCAGCGAGCAACATGTCCCGCTAGTTGCCGTTGATGGTCGGACTGCACCTTGCTTGTTATCTAGCACCGACTCGCGGCGGCAGCTGGTTTGCTTGGCTCTGATTGAGGAAATACCGCGTCCGCGGCGGACCTCGCGCAAATGCGGGCATTTCGCTACGGTTTCACGCCGCTTGTCGCTCTAGGATCATGTCTTGCACCCACTTCTCCTACATTTTGGTTGTGTTCTACTGATTGCGAGCGCCTGCGGCGGAGAGCAAAGCGGTGTTCCGGGCGCCGGCAGTGGAGGCGATGTTGGATCTGGGGCTACCAGCACCAGCAGCACCTCGGCACTAGGGGGCGCAGGTGCTGGTGGAGAGGGACTGGGAGGCGGAGGCGGAGGCGGCGCAGCCGAGCCCTTCTCGCTGCGCCTCGCGGTGATCTCAGATTTGAACGGCTCCTATGGATCGACGAGCTACAACGCAGCGGTTCACAACGCTGTCGCCGCGCTCATCGCTCGCGGGCCCGATCTCGTGCTGTCGACAGGCGACATGGTTGCCGGTCAGAAGGCCGGCCTCGACTACAAAGCAATGTGGGCGGGATTTCACCAGGCCGTGTCCGATCCCATCGACGCCGCAGGTATCGCCCTGGCAGTCACTCCGGGCAACCACGACGCTTCGGGATATGCGGGCTACGCCGAAGAGCGAGCTGTGTTCGCCGCCGAATGGCTGGCGCGGGTGCCTGCAGTGCAGATGGTCGATGATGCGGATTATCCGTTTCGCTACAGCTTCGCGGCCGGCAGCGTGTTTTTCGTTTCGCTCGATGCAACCAAGGTTGGGCCCCTCGACAGCGGGCAGATGAGCTGGCTCGATGGGCAGCTGGCGGCCGGCGCCGAGCATGCCGCACGCGTGGTGTTCGGTCACGTGCCGCTCTACCCGACAGCGCAAGGCAAAGAGAGCGAGGTCATTGGCGACGAGCAGCTCGAAGCACTGCTGGTCAAACACCAGGTCGACGTATTCATCAGCGGCCACCACCACGCTTACTTCCCAGGCAAACGTAGCGACTTGCGACTGCTCAACATGGCTTGCCTCGGCGCGGCGCCACGCAAGCTCATCGGCAGCAGCGAGACATCCGCGCGCTCTTTTGCCTGGATCGAGCTCTCCGACGACGGCATCGACTCACTCGAAGCCTACGCGGGCAGCGACTTCAACCAGCTCGTCGAGCGCTCGACGCTGCCTGAAACAGTGGGCAGCGGCGAGTCGATGATGAAGCGCGACGACTTGCCTTGAGGCTTGGGCCTCGAGTCAGCGCGCCATCTTCGCAGACTCGAGGCTGCGCAGCTCGGCCAAGGTGCGCATGTGCGGGCCGAATAGCCGATTGATGCGCGCCTCGATGGTGCCGCCTGGCGGCAGCGGTATGACCAGCTGGTTGGACATGTCGCAGCGTCCTTCTTGCTCGCTGTAAGCCTCGTAGCTCCAGCCGATCACCAGCCGCACCCGATCGGTTGCTGGGCGGGTCCACATCGAAAACCACTGCTTTGGCTGCATCCAGCCGTCGTGAGCCTCGGACTTGGCCATCGAGCGAAAAAGCGTCTCGGTTACAGGTGCGCCTTTCAAGTACTCGGCATCGGTGGGTTTGATGCTCTCGGTCTGCCGCGCCGTCCGTTTGACGTGTCCGGTCATCTCGGTGAAGGGGATCAAACCGAGGAAGAGCAGCTCGAAGGTGCCCGCCGCCAGTAGCCCCAATGGGCCACCTGCCCCATCGGCGGTCAGCCGACGACCTCCTGGGTCGAGCACTCGCGTGCGCGACTCGGGAACGTGCTCTTGGGTGAGCTTGGCCAGCGCTTCGCGATCGGTGGGCAGCTCGCGCATGGCGCCGGGCCCGGCGTCGAGCTCCAGATTGAAGGACATGGCCGCATCGATGGCGTGAGCGTCGGCCACGACACGCAAGATGATCACTTCTTTGTGAATCGCTTCGGCCGCGGCGCCGATGGAGTCGCCCAATTGTGCGGCCGTCACGGCGCGGACGTGAATGGCAGGATCTGCTCGTTCGTCGAGCCGATCGAGCACATAGGGCTCCATCTGCTGGTCACTGCTGAAGTGCAACGCTCCGCACATCGCCTCTTCGAGCTTGCCGTCTTTGACGAGTCCTTTGATGGAGGGACCACAGCCTGAGCTGAGCGCTACCGCCAGACCAATGAACACAGCTGCCTTGCCTGCGAGCTTCATCAGTCCCAGTCCACCTTTCCGGGACCGTTGCCCTCGAGATCGGCGAGCACCACGGTGAGCAGCACCAAGTCGATGCCCAACGACAGCCGCAGATCGTGTGAAACAGCCCGGTCGCCGTCGCCATTCATCATGAATTGATGTGAAAGCTCCACCGAGAAGCCGTTTTCGGCAAAATCCCATAAGGCGCCGTAGCGACCTCCCATGGGCAAGGGGTCGCCATCGGGCGCGAAGACGAAGCGAGGCAAGAACATGACGGTGTGCTCGCCAACATTGACGCCATAGCCAACACCGATTCCAGCACTGAGCTGATGCTCGAGCCCAGGCGCGCGCAGTGTGTAACCGAGCTGCGGCGCGAGCGCCCATTGCTGCTCGCCGGGGTGCAAACCGAAACGCACTGCAGCGGTCAAATCGAGCATGAAGGCAGCAATGTCGTCACCGCCGCTGACCCGCCCACTGAAGCCTGGCGCCACACGCAGCTGCGGGATGATGAAACGCTCGCGCCCCCGGTAATAGCCGCGAGGGTAGTAGGGTGGAGTGCGGTCCTCACGCGCCATGCCAATGGGATCGACGAACTTCAGCGGTTTGACCAGATCAGGCCGCAAGCGCGGCGCGGCAGCCGGCTCTGCTGTCGGGCTCGGTGCCGCTACCACGGCAGGCGCTAGCGCGTCGACCTCGGAGCCTTCTCCGCCATCGCTAGCCTCACCCTTGGTTTGGCCGAAGGCTGCCCCAGCCAGCAGGAGCGTCGCAGTAATGAAGGCCCAGCGCACGCGGTCAGTATGGCACGTTCTTCGACTGATGAACCGTGACGCTTGACGCCGCCGGAGCGGACCGATTCGCTAGGGCCCATGAACCACCCGGTCCACATGAGCTTGCACTCCGATCAGTTCCCCACCGATGGAGTGCACGTGCGGCGCATTCGGGGCCGCGAGCACATTGGTCGGCTCTTTCATTTCGACATCAATGTGCTGTGCACCGAGTCGACCCTGGCGGCCGAGGACGTAGTGGGCATGGAGGCGAGCTTGGTGCTGTCGCGAGGTAATGACGAGCGCACCATCGCTGGCATGATCAGTCACTTCGATGAGCACTTCAGTCACGGACACGGGGGGGCCTCATATCGCCTGAGGTTGGTGCCGCGGGCCCACCGGCTGAACCTGGTCCGCACCCAAGACATCTTCATGGACTACTCCATACCGGAGCTCATCGAGCACAAGCTGGAGATGCTGGGCCTCGAAGGGACCGACGTAGATGCTACCGCCCTGCTGGGCCAGTACGGCAAGCGTGAGTTCGTCGTACAATACGACGAGACCGACTTGGCCTTCGTCAGCAGGCTCGCCGAGCACCTGGGGATCAGCTTCTACTACGATTGCTCGAGCGGCCACGACAAGTTGGTATTCACCGACCACAACGGCGGCTTCGGCAGCCTCGCGGACACACCCACCTTGACGCTGGAGCAACGCACGGACGAGCCCGGACTGCATAAGCTGCGCTTGAGCACCAAGGTGATCCCCGCTGCCTTCGTGGTGATGGACTACAACAACGAAACCCCGGATGTAGAGCTGACCAGCATGACCGAGGCCGAAGAAGGCTACGGCGGCGGCTTCGCTGAATGGGGCGACCATTTCAAGACCACGGCGGCAGGCGATGCGCTGGCCAAAGTCCGCGCCCAAGAGCACGAGTGTCAACGCGCCGTCTACCATGGCCGCAGCGACGTGGTGCAGGTGGCGGCCGGCTACCACTACGAGGTCGACGGCCACGAGCGGCTCGAAGATGTGAAGCTGTTGGTCACCGAGGTCGAGCACCAGGGCAGCCAACCGGTGGCACTGCACGGCGGCCACGACGACCAAGCCAGCTACGAGAACAACTTCGTGGCCATCCCATCCGCAGTACCTTTCCGGCCCGCGCGGCGCACCCCGAAGCCAAAGATTGCCGGTTTGATGAGTGGCGTGGTCGAGCCGCGCGAGCTCGGCGAAGTGGAGCGCTACGCGCGCGTCGACAAGCAGGGGCGCTACCAGATCAAGTTCCTCTTCGACACCGTTCCGCTCGGCGAACGCTTAGCCTCACGGCCGGTGCGCAAAGCCGAGCCGACAGTGGGACCCGACTACGGCATGCATTTTCCCCTCAAGCCGGGCGTCGAAGTAGTCATGTCCTTCGTCAACGGGGATCCAGATCGGCCCATCATCGTCGGCGCGGTCTACAACACTCAGGTGCCGTCGCCGGTTTTGGATGCCAATTCGCGCACCAATATCATCAAGTCCGCTTCGGGCATCGTGATGCGTTTCAAGGACGACTAGACGCCGGTATTTGCATAGCGGCTCACTGTGGCTGCTGCGGGCGTGTGGTATCGTCCGCCGCTCTTTGGGAGGCAGGTCAATG